>JABJJO010000083.1 GCA_018660825.1 Planctomycetaceae bacterium
AAACGCCGAAGCGATTGAGCTGGCACATCCCTTCTTCCGTGAGACTCGGATTCCCCGTGGATATTTTGGTGACAAAGTATCCATTCCGAGCGAAACAATTCCAACGATCACGACCAATGCGTTTCTGGTAACCAAGTCCGATACGCCACGTGAAATTGTGCAGCAAGTTCTAGCTGTTATTCACGAAGAAAGTCTCAAACTACGGGTTCCAACCTTGATTCCGCGTGATGAAGCGACGGCTTGGGTTAGCACGAGATTGCATCCGGCTGCCAGTGAGTATTTTAATCCTAGTAATCAGATCGGTTGGATGCGAGACATCCTTGAATCTGTGAAGACGATGAAGGAATTGCTAGTTGCAATGGGGACGGGCGTTTACTTGTTGTGGCGTCGGTGGAAGCGCCTTAAAGAAGAAGAGCGGGAGGCACTTCGCAGTAAACAAAGAGATCGATTGGATTGGTTCCTTTCCCAGACACTACTCGTTGAACAAACGCAGATGGACGCCACGGATGTTGAAGAATTGCAGGAGTACCTTGATAAGGTAACAACGATTAAACTCGAGGCATTACAGGAGTTGACGGAGGCGGAAATGCGGAGTGACCTAGCATTTTCGATATTCTTGGATCAATGTGCTAGTTTGATTAATAAAATACAATTGAAAATTTTAGATTATCACGCCGAATAGCCGTTGTCCTGAAACACCCGCTAGTCGGTTGTCCCTGAGGCATCTATAATCAGGGATGAGGTCGTAAAGCATGTTTGCGGCTTGCTATAAGAAACACAACAGTTGGAGCTTAGAATAATATGATTACCGTTGGAATGAATTACAAAGTGATTCCGGGAAAAGAACAAGATTTCGAAGACAAGTTTGCTGCAGTCATCGATGCACTTAATGTCGCCGAAGGCCATACGGAATCAAAGCTGTGGCGAGATGTGAGTGAAGATAACTCGTATCTAATCACTAGCGATTGGAATGATGAAGCTGCCTTCGGTGCATTTATTCGTAGCGACGAATTCCGTGCTGTAACCAACTGGGGATCGGAACAAATACTTGCAGGACGCCCAAGTCATACGGTCTACAAGCATTCCTCGCCAGTCGGACCTCCTGGACAATAACGCACTAAATCTTCAAGAATATCTTCTTGTAGTACATTAGGTAGACCAATCCCCATTTGATCAGTAGCACGCCACTGACAATCACAAGGGTGCTGTATGCGCCGGTCAAGGATGCTGGGCCAGCGAATAATTTGTAGGCGATTTGCTCAAAGTCGATGAAAGCACCTGCCATATAGATGAAGATAGAATTGGCACCGATGACCACGAATAGCTTAGTCCCCCAGCGGATTTTCCAAACGTCGATAACCATGTAGAAAATCGCCAATAACAAGAGGCTCCAGCCGGCACAGTACAACACGAAGGAACTCGACCATAGATTCTTATTCAACTGGAACTGTACGGCAGATTCTTGGCTCCAAGCCCACCCTAGTCCAACACATACCAACCCGCTGAGCAGCATCGTTGTTGTTTTTCGCATTCCACCATGATCCGTCCGCATCAACATCTGTCCAGTGATTACACCTATTAATGCGGTTGCGATCGCTGGTATCGTCGCAAAGATACCTTCGGGGTCACGATCTCCTTGGTAGAGGACTCCGATGCGAATTAATGTTCGGTCAATGTAATCGGTTAACGTGTGGCCGGGCGTCAGATCGTTCGCACCGAACTCAGGCACTGGAATAAATCGTAGTGCTGCCCAGTAACCAAGTAGCAAACCAACGATTGTTAGTAGTCTGCCGGTTAACTGTGTGCGCATTGCAATTAGTGCTGCGAACATATAGGCCAGACCAATGCGTCCCAGGACGCTGGGGTAGCGAACATCTGCCCAAGCGTTGGTGCTCGTCCAATCGGTTGGCAGGCCGTTGTAAATAGTCCCCAGCACGACGAGCATCACTCCCCGCTGAATAATATGGCGATAAATTTTACCGTTGCTCGCACCCCGAGATCGACGGCTAGCGATTGACATCGGAGTGGATACTCCGGCGATGAACAGAAATAAAGGAAAGATTAAGTCATAGGGTTCAAAGCCGTTCCACGTTGGATGTTCTAATCGAGCCAATAACCAAGTCAGCCAGTTCGCTGAGGTGATGGCAGATAATGCAATCAGTATTTCATGTCCACCGATTATCCAGAACATGTCGAAGCCACGCAGTGTGTCGAGACTTACCAAGCGATCGTTATTGGTGTTGGCGGTACTCATGTTTACACATTCCTTGTTCTAGTGGTTTTGTTTGGTTTTGCGTATCGACTCGCCAGCATGTAATGATATCAATTAGTGACCCGTTGACGATA
>JABJJO010000128.1 GCA_018660825.1 Planctomycetaceae bacterium
CCATGCCGTGCTAACACATGCACCGTATCTTCGACCGTAACGCCTGGCAACACCAAATGATTGGCATCTGTGACCAACGAAGTCATCGGCCCAATCAACCATTGCATTGTATTTACACTATGTGTCATAGCATCTTGTATGGCGCCACCACCGGAATCGTGCCGAGCGTAATATATATCCTGATAAGCTGGTCGGAAAAATGGGAAATCTTGGCCTCCAACAAACGTCGCCTGCACGACTTGATCTGCCTCGGCTAAATCATTTATTTCCGCCCGCAACCGCCGGACCAGCGGATGGCAACGGGCCACAAAAGCAACACCAGCCGTCAGTGAATTCAACTCCACCAACGTACACAATGCCTCAATACCCTCAGTATTGGTACTCAACGGTTTTTCTATTAGCAAGTGAATACCGGACATAGCCAACTCGTGAGCCATCGAAATATGTAAGTCCGCCGGCGTGCAGATTACAGCCGCGTCGGCACCAACAGCAATTGCATCCGCAAGATCAGCGAAACAATGTTCAATCTGATACCGCTCAGCAATCGACTGTCGCAACTCATCGTTGATTTCGCAAAATGTAATATCACAGCGACCAGTGTTTTGAAAACAACGCAAATGACGTTCACCAATAGAGCCAACCCCAATAATCAATATTTTCGGGTTCATCTGTAACTATTCCAATGTCGACAATTCAGCAGCATTATTTTCTAGCATTTCTTTGAGAACCATGAATTCACCACCATAAGCGAGCAAGCGAGCGCCTTGGTCATACCGTTTTTTCCCAACTTCTATATTCGCGATCGGCAGCCCCCACGGTTTGTTGTATTGCTGGCACAATGCCGCAACTTTTTCGATAGCTTGCTCGATATCAAAATCTGCTCCACACCGTTCAATACGTAAGCCTAAATCTCCTGGCCCAACAAAAATACCATCAACACCTGCGGTCGAAATAATTTCTTCTGCATTTTTCACCGCGTCCAGTGTTTCAATCTGCAGAATCAAAAATGTCTCATCATTAGCCGCATGTGTGTATTCCAACCCACCTGAAAGATAAAAGTCACTATCTAAACCAGCCGAATCAATGCCGCGATCACCTATTGGCGGAAACTTAGTACAATCTCGCAAATACCGGGCTCGTTCTCCATCGTTGACATGCGGACACATCAAACCAGATGCGCCATCTTCGAGGTATCGATAGAGTTGCGTTTTATCCGTCGTTGGCGAACGCAACATGCAATCAATATCCGATAAATGGAAAAAAGCAAGCAGCGCTTGAATCTCTCGGTTCTCCCAAGTTCGATGCTCACAATCCAACCAGATACAATCGAATCCGGCAGCGGCGGCGTGCCTAACATAGGACGGGATGAAATGCCCTAGTGCACAAATTTTTACGACTTCGTTATTTCGAATCTTTTCCAGAGTTTTACTTTTCCGCACCGTTAAGAGTCCTTATTTCATAGTGTTTAGTTTCGTTTTGATATTCAAAGAACGTCAACGACTACGCCCTTGCCTGAGAAACTCAAGACGTGCATCAATTCGCGAACTATCGTAATATATAATAATTATCAGGCATAAGGTACTATTGGTAACCAGTTGGTTTGTGAGCAGTTCAACCAATCGTGAACCAGTCCCAACTTCCAACTCAAATACATTTCGTCATCCAACTGGAATCCTCGATTTTGAAAATCCTCAGCCTATTGCTCGCCGTGTTAACGCTCTTGCTGTTTTCTCCAATGGTAGGTTGGCTGACTGCCGCAGATGCTTCGACAGCCAAGGGAGTCCACTCATTAGACTTTGCCGTGTTGGGCCTATACGTAATCGGCACTATCTATCTTGGATACTATATTTCTAAGCGGCAAAAAAACCGCAATGACTATTTTACCGGCGGCGGCAATATGAGCCCACTGTTGATTGGTGTTTCGTTATTTGCCACCTTGCTCAGCACAATTTCCTATTTGGGAATGCCTGGGGAGTCGGCAGGTAAGGGCCCAATTACATTTATTGGGTATCTAGCCCATCCACTAATATTTTTGTTGGTTGGCTTTTTAATGCTTCCTTACTATATGAAGCATAAGGTAACGAGCGCTTATGAACTGCTTGAACATCGACTCGGGTATTCCTTTCGTGTGCTTGGTGCATGCCTCTTCCTAACGCTACGACTAATCTGGATGGCTGTGCTGTTACACTTCGCTGGCGAAGCGATGGTCACCATACTCGATGTTGATCACAAATGGATCACACTGGTTGTCGCCATCATTGGGCTAGTCGCCATTATTTATACGTCGATGGGGGGACTACAAGCTGTCGTCATCACTGACCTAATGCAAACTCTACTGCTGTACGGAGGAGCCATAACTGTTTTGGCGATCGTCACTATCAATTTTGGCGGGTTTTCATGGATACC
This sequence comes from Planctomycetaceae bacterium, assembly GCA_018660825.1. GTDB lineage: Bacteria > Planctomycetota > Planctomycetia > Pirellulales > Pirellulaceae > UBA721. The sequence continues at coordinate 2,407 of JABJJO010000128.1, forward strand.
AACTCAATGGCCAAGTGATTGGAAGCCTCAACCAGTCGTGCCCGAAGGACTTTCGACGCGCGTCTCCTGGATCGGGTCGGTAATCACAACACTAGTTTGGTATGTTGCCACACTCGGTAG
>JABJJO010000156.1 GCA_018660825.1 Planctomycetaceae bacterium
GCGGTGAATCTTGATTTGGCGTGCTTTCGACGACGAGTTGCCCGTTATCGACACTGAGCCAAGCCCAACCGCTACCGAATCGAGTCGCAGCCGCAGTGCCAAAGGCTTCTTTGAAATCATTAAAACTTCCACATGTTGCATTGATTGCAGCAGCTAGATCACCCGTTGGTTCACCACCGCCATCAGCAGACATGATCGACCAGAACAGTGAGTGATTTGCATGGCCGCCGCCGTTGTTTCGCACAGCCCCGCGAATATCCTCACTGACGCCAGCGAGATTCGAAATTAAATCTTCGACAGATTGGTCACCGCATTCGCTACCATCTAACGCAGCGTTTACTTTGCTGACGTAACCCGCATGATGCTTGGAATGATGGATTTCCATAGTGCGGCTATCAATGTGTGGTTCTAACGCATCGTATGCGTAAGGAAGTTCGGGAAGTTCATGTGCCATGTTATTTTCCTGATGAATAAATGCTTAATACTTATTTAATTAACGATATGTTTAACAAATGCTAGAGTACAAATTGAAAGGGTCATTCCAAATTCACTAATAGTGCTTTAAACCATAACTGCTATTAAATGGCAACGGAAATCCCAGACGCTTTGAAATAAAAGAATACCGGATTATTAACTGCTTCACAATCAGGCACACTGTTCTATGACGTGCGAAGCAGCCAATATTTTAGCAAAGGGGCTAAGAATGGCAATTAATAGTCGTTAATAAGGTCAAAACCAAACCTGAAAATGCCGAAAAATAGAGTAACCCCTGTGCTTTAATGAATGTTGCTCAATGAGACGGATATCAAGAGCTTAATGCCTGCTGAAAAAAACAAAAAACGAACAGCTCGTAAGAAATCGATTCACGCTAGGTCTGCGTCGAACGTTCGTGTGTATTCCGAGCAAGCGCTGTTGGCGAATCAGCCACGACTCACCGATTTGATACCACTGAGTCGCTGGGCTTATGCTGCGATGTTATTGGTAGGTGTTGGGGTTATTTATTTGCTACAGCTTGGTGCAATGTGGGCATCTATAGAGTCCAGTTCTTTGCCGCTAGAATTGTTTTCTCTGAATGGTCCCGGGACGTTGGCAAGTTGGGTTTCTAGCGTATTGCTACTGTTGTTATGTGTTGGCAGTATCCAGGTGTATTTAATTAGACGTTTTAAAGCGGACGATTATAAAGGGCGTTACAAAATATGGCTGTGGGTTGCGGCCCTAGCTGCAATCTTGAGTTTTGAACAAGCGACGGGCGCCCATCGACTGTTACAGAATATGGTGGATCGATTTGCTGCTACTGCACCTTGGACCCAAGCATCATTGTGGTGGATGATGATTGTAAGTGTCGTGGCAACCTACGTCGGCATAAGATTGTTCTTTGAATTGAGCAGCAATATGGGTAGTTTTGCGTTGTTCGTACTTACCGCCATGGGCTATGGAATGGTTGTTTGTTCTCGATTGGGAACGGTGCTAGGAGCGAGTTATCTGACTTCTGCTGAAGGACAGTCGGTGAGTTTACTTGGAGCGAATCTGTTGATGACGACATTAGCTTGGATCTATGCGCGGACCGTATACTTATCGGCACAAGGAGGGCGGCAAGCTGCGATGATTAGTTCGGCTCACGATCATGAAATTGGTGTCGCTACCAAAAATAATATCGGTACCGCGGACAAAGGTGCAGCGGTTGAGGATGATTTTGAAGAACAAGACATAGCTGGAGATGAAGAACTTGCTGCAGAGTCGGATGTGGAGGCAGAGGACTGGGATGATTTTGATGAAGTGGATGAAGAGTCGGATGCACTAGAAGAAGATGGTGAAGAAGTGCAGGACGAGTATGAGGAAGAGGAAGAGGAAGAGGAGGACGAGTATGAGGAGGAGCAGGACGAGTATGAGGAAGAGCAGGACGAGTATGAGGAAGAGGATGTGTTAGAACAAGAGATGCAAGCGGAGTATGCTGAATCGCTAGCGGTGGCAGACGACTCCGAGATTGATCCTGATGATTATGCGGATGCAGGTGAATATGCCGATGCATTGGATGTGGCTGCTCGTGAGTCGAGGATTACACCTGTGTTTGCGTCATCCGTTCAGGGTGTGGTCGATGGAGATGGTTTTGACGAAGATGCTTTTTGGAGCGGTTATGATTTGACAAAGATGTCGAGAAAGCAACTGCGTAAGATGCGGAAAAAAATGGCACGACTCAAACGCCAACACGCCGGACGCTCGAATTCTCGCGCGGCCTAGGATGATCGTGAATCAGCCAAACCTCCGAACTGTAGGGGGTGTTGCTAATCAGTGCACGTGCTACGCTAAATAATTCGGTAGTCAGATGAAGACAATTATAGACAAACACAGGGTAGTAATATGAAATTGTTGGTTGTGGGCACGATTGCCTTTGACAGTGTGGAAACGCCTACAGCATCTCGAGAAAATGTGATGGGCGGTTCGGCAACGTTTTTTTCGTACGCTGCGAGTTATTTTACTCCAGTCAATCTTGTGGGAGTTGTGGGAGAAGATTGGCCTCAAGAAAACACCGAGATGTTTCAGAGTCGAAACATTGATACCACGGGATTGGAAGTTGTGGTTGGCGAAAAGACGTTTTCGTGGAGTGGTAAGTATTTACCGAATATGAATGATCGCGAGACTTTGGAATTAAATCTAAATGTTTTTGGGTCCTTTAATCCTGATTTGCCTGAATCCTATAAAAACACGCCATTTGTGTTTTTAGCTAACGGTATGCCCGAGATTCAACTGCGGGTGCTGTCTCAGATGCGCGAGCCCAAATTGGTCGTGGCCGATACGATGGATATTTGGATTACCGATCATCGCGAGTCACTACTTGAGCTGTTGAAACAGATCGATGGGTTCGTGCTAAATGACAGCGAAGCGAAACTTTTGACGGGCGAAGAGAATCTAGTCGTGGCTGGGCGTAAAGTGTTGGAGTACGGTGTCCGATTTTGTGTGATCAAAAAGGGAGAGCATGGAGCGATGTTCTTCTCAAATGATGATTGCCAGGAGTGTTTAGATTGTTATGTTTTGCCAGCATACCCAACCGCGGACGTTGTGGACCCGACGGGTGCTGGTGATAGCTTTGCTGGTGGGATGATGGGGTATCTAGCTTCCATTGGGGCAACGGACCTCGATAGCATCAAGAAGGCGCTAGTCTACGGGACGTTGGTGGCAAGCTATAACGTCGAAGATTTTAGTTTGGATCGTATGAAGCAGATTGAACGCTCGGATTTGGATAATCGTTTGGAAGAATTCTGTCGAATGATGACGTTAGTGTAATTCCGTCAGTAGCAAAAAATAAGTGGGGCTTTGCCAGTGAAACCTATGCGAACTTTTGTAGCGGTCAATGTGTCGAGTGACACAACGAAAGCCGCACAACGAATGATGCGGCAGATTGACGACGCGGAGATTGGCGCAAAATGCGTGCAGACGCCGAATATGCATATTGCTTTGAAGTTTCTTGGTGAAGTGCAGATTGAAGATACGCCGGAGATTTGCAAGGCCGTAGGCCGAGCAGCCCAGGGTATGTTGAGCTTTATGATTGAATGCGGTGGACTAGATGCTTTTCCGGAACGGAGTCGGCCACGGACAGTCTGGATGGGAGTGCAAACTGGGGTCACGGCAATACGTCAGTTGCAGGAAAGAGTTGATGTGGAAACGCGGCATATTGGCTATCACGGTGAAACTCGTCAATTCCATCCGCATTTAACATTAGCGAGGATACGCTCTACCGTTGAACAGGCCGAGCCATTGCAAGCGATATTTAATAAATATCCGGTGGGTACCGATTCTGATTCCACCACGATTGTGACAACGGAAACTTGGGTCGATGAAGTGATTGTCTATGCCAGTATTATGGAGCGTGGCACGCCGAGTTACGAAGTGCTTGGCCGCAGTCGGTTACGGTAGCGGAAACCGACTGTAATGGGCGTAGCCTCGCTATCGCGAAACTAGTTTTTAGCCGCGGGTTCATTTAGAAAATAGTCTGCTTGCTTTAATGGATACACTCGGGCCCCTAAGGTGATTTGTTTTTCTACTGGTTGACCTGACCGAGTCCATTGAATCTTTACGCTATCGCCAGCGTGTAATCCAAATAGTCTCCGCTGCAGTATGGTCGTATTGGTTAATTCAGTCCCAGCAAACCGCTTTAGTATATCGCCAATTTCGATTCCTGCCGTTTTTGCGGGTCCCGCAGGCGTTACCTTTGTTACTTGCAATCCTTCGTCCGTCTTGCGAACATTTAGTCCAAGTGCTCCCGGTTGCACAGGCGTACCTTTCCGAAGTCGAGAAAGAACATCATGAAAAACCGCTTCGCAGCATCGGGCATAGCCCATTTTTCCAACGAGCGCCTGTTGGGGTAGTGTGTGCCCCCCTAATCCGACAAGTTGCCCTTTTAGATTTACTATGATCGTACCCCGCGATCCGAGGTCGATGGCAGCATCTGTCACTAGCCACGGCGTCAACAGTCCTTTGTGTAGAAGATATCGTTCGTTGTCGGATACCAACCCGAGGCGGATGTCTAGTTTGGCACGAGAGAATTTGTTACTGCGATTCCCAAATCCAACGACCAGATCGGCAGGTGCTAGTTTTTCTGCTGGGGCAATCGGAATGAAAGGGTGTTTGCCTCCGTTAATTTTAAAAACGGCAATATCATAGTCATATTCAATTGCTATCAGCTGCAACCGTGAGTGATTAGATATTGATTTGCCGTCCTTGGTGATCGGTTGATTAGTTTTCGGCAGTACATATTCGCAGTTATTGCCGAGTGGTAACAGGTGAGCGGGACAGATCAATGTATCACCACTGATTGCGACGCCGAGCGTCCAGATAGCTATTTGTTGCTGGGCGTCCGTGGTGCTTGCTCGCGAGCTTGCGACATTATCGACATGTCCGATTGCAATGACTGCCGGCGATACGGTGCGGGCGGTGTGTCGAAGCATTTCTGCTAGGTTGGCTGAATTCGTTTGAGCAGAGACAGAATCCGGCACCAACGTTGGCAATAAGACAAAGACAGCAAGGAAGACTGTTAGGTAGCACCCACAGGAAAAACCGACAGGGTTGGACGGACGTAAATTTCGCCCGTCAACCCTATTGGTCATGATCGTCGTAGTTCTATTTCGCAGTTCATCAGCGATTGCTGTCATGGTTTAACTATTGGGTTCGGTTTCCTGTGGCGGTGGGGTTGTCTCTAGTTCATCATCGAGTCCGAAGCCAGCTGCTGCGAATATGAGCGGCTTAATTTCTTCGATAACATCTTTATTCTCAGCAAGAAACGCGCGGGCTTTCTCTTTGCCTTGCCCCAGATAGGTATCGCCGTATTTGAACCACGATCCAGCGCGAGTTAGCACACCATGCTTAACTCCCATATCAATCAAGTCACCTTCAAAGCTGATTCCATGCGTGTGCATCATGTCAAATTCAGCGATTCGGAACGGCGGAGCCACTTTGTTCTTGACGATTTTACAACGAACACGTTGTCCGATGACTTGATCGCCATCTTTGAGTTGGCCAATTCGACGCACATCAATTCGAGATGAGCAATAGAACTTCAGGGCACGACCGCCGGGAGTTGTTTCTGGACTGCCAAACATCACTCCAATCTTCTCTCGAATTTGATTGATGAAGATGACGGCCGTTTTACTTTTTGCAATCGCTCCTGTCAATTTCCGCATCGACTGGCTCATGAGTCTGGCTTGTAAGCCAACGTGGCTATCCCCAATTTCACCTTCTAGTTCACGGCGGGGAACGAGTGCTGCGACGGAGTCAATGATAATGACGTCGACAGCATTGGATTTCACGAGCATCTCAGTTATCTGCATTGCCTCTTCGCCATGGCTAGGTTGGCTCACAAGCAAAGTATCGAGTTCGACCCCTAGTTTTTTTGCCCAACTCGGATCAAAAGCATGCTCCGCATCAATCATTGCGGCGATACCGCCAGCTTTTTGAGCTTCAGCGGCAACATGCAAAGCTAGCGTTGTTTTACCACTGGATTCCGGTCCGAAAACTTCGATGATTCGCCCGCGGGGAATACCTTGGCCTCCGAGTGCCATATCCAACGAAAGACTTCCGGTAGGGATACCTTCAATCTTATGTCGTTTGGCGCTGCCGAGCGGCATAATCGACCCTTCGCCAAATTGTTTTTCAATCTGTTGTAATGTCGTTTTTAAATGTGCGTTGCCAGCAAATAGTTTTGCGTTAGGTGCGGTTGCCTTGGATTTGGCTTTGGTCCCCTTCGCTGCCTTCTTCGCTCTGGCTTTTGGTTTGGCTTCCGCTGCAGGAGTTGCTTCGGCAGCAACTGGTTTTCCTGAAGCTGCAGTCGCCTGACTGGAATCTACTGATTTATCTTCCATTGTTGTACCTGTGACTTCCTTGTCCAATTTTTCAGACTCGTCTGTTGATGGGTTTTCAGAATTGTTACTGCTTGTTTGTTTGATTGCAACCATTTGACTCTTCCTTTATGGATAACTAATTAATTCAATTCAACCGGTTTGAAGTTTTTTTTGACATTTGATTGTCAATACAAAATGAAAAACCACCAAAGAACACTCGGTAAATGCTCATAAAACCGCAAAGTGTACAAAAAACCACCTAGTGAACACCTGACCACTATATCGACATTGAGGCGCTAATTCAAGAGTCTTTTGCTATTTTTCTTAACTGGCTTCAAATTTCAAAGTAGCGTTCTCACGACTTTGGTCGTTAAGGATGTGATTTGCTTTATGAGCGACGATCCCTTGGCGACAAAAGAACTATCGCATAGCGGTGTGACACGTTTGGTCACTGGGATAAATAAAAATATAAAAAAGACAAAAAAGAAATGTGCGGTAGCATTGATAAGCCAACTGGTATTTTATTTAAGGAACCGCTTATGCTCGCGTTGAAGCGACAGCGGGTAAACTTTTGCAGGGGCTTGCTCGGACTTCACGGTGTTTCGGCATGTAAACCGAACTCCGAAAAACGACAACGATGTAGGCGTGTCGGAATTTATTTGTGGATAGAAGTGTTCGCAATGTTAGCCTACAATTGTTGTTTATTGTTTCCCACAACCCATACAGCAATGCCACAGAACGCAACACAATGAAGACTGATGAAATACGCGAAAAGTACCTTAGTTTCTATGAGTCCAAAGGGCACACTCGATGTGCTAGCGATGTATTAGTGCCGACGTGGGACCCCTCGGTCTTATTTACTCCCGCCGGAATGAATCCATTTAAGGATCATTTCTTAGGGAAGGTAAAATTAGAGTTTAAGCGGGCAACAAGCAGCCAGAAATGCTTGCGGACCGGAGACATTGAAAACGTTGGTCGCACATCCTATCACCATACATTTTTTGAAATGCTTGGTAATTTCAGTTTTGGCGACTATTTCAAACGAGAAGCAATTACATGGGCTTGGGAGTTTCTCACGGCGGAACAGTGGCTCGGCTTAGATGCCGGTAGGCTTAATGTAACGGTTTATCAAGATGACCAAGAAGCGGCGAATATTTGGCAACAAGAAATCGGTTTATCTACCAGCCGTATTACTTTTATGGGCGAGGATGATAATTTCTGGCCAGCGGGCGCACCTTCAAATGGTCCTGATGGCGTGTGCGGCCCGTGCTCAGAAATTTTCTATTTAGATGATAAGGGCGAAGAAGTTGAAATTTGGAATTTAGTGTTCACTCAATTCAACCGCGTTGGTGATCCCCCCGAAAATCTACGGCCGCTTCCAAGCCAAAATATTGATACGGGCATGGGGCTTGAGCGGATCGCGGCTGTGATGCAGGACGTTGATACTAATTACCACATTGATAGTTTACGACCGATCGTGGAAGCGGCGGGCGAGATTTGCTCAGCCGACTACGTTCCAGATTCTCAAACCGGTCGCCGCTTGCGTCGTATATGTGATCATGTACGAGCATGCACATTTGCAATTCATGAAAATGTTTATCCTGGGCCGAACAAAGAAAAATATGTTATTCGCAGGTTGCTGCGTCGAGCGGTATTAGATGGTCATCAACTTGGATTGAGTGATCCGTTTCTGTATCAACTTGTGCCAAACGTGATCGAGCAAATGCAAGCTGCGTATCCGGAGCTAACGGAAACTGCCGATCGTGTACAAAATGTGATTAAGCAAGAAGAAGCGACATTCTTGACAACCTTGGATGAAGGCTTGGAACGCATTCACAGTGTATTTGAAGAAATGCAGGAGCAGGGCAAGGTTATTGTCGAAGGCAGCGTTGCTGCCGAGTTATATCAAACGTATGGTGTACCACCGGAATTAACCGAGTCCATCGGCAGTGAAAAATCCTTTACATTTGACTGGGACGGCTTTCGTGAGGCGATGTTGCAACATGGTGTCGAATCGGGTAAAGCTCAGTTTGAGTTGTTCAAAACCGGACCGATTGAAAGTTTGAAACGGTCCCTTAAAGAGACGGAGTTCCTTGGGTATGACGAAGACAAAGCAGTGGCAACGATTAAGGGCCTGATTGTAACGAGCCCGAACAGTGAGGACCAACTTGCTGATCGAGTTGAGTCTGTAGCGGGACAGCGTTTGATCGTTGTGACGGATCGTTCGACCTTTTATGGTGAGTCGGGTGGCCAAGTCGGTGATGCCGGACGCATTGAAAATGAACAAGGTTTGTTCATTGTTGAAGATACCCAAAAGGATGCAGGTTTATTGTTGCATTATGGGTATTTAGAATCTGGGTGTTTGTCAGCAGGCGATAAAGTCACGGTGGTTTTTGATGCGGAGCAGCGGCAGGCAATCCGCCGAGCGCATTCGGCAACTCATATTTTACACCATGCACTACAGACTAATTTAGGAACACATGCTCAACAACAAGGCTCAAAAGTTGAGATGGATTGGTTGCGTTTTGACTTTACGAATATGGAAGCTGTTGCTGACGACGTGCTGTTGAAAATCGAGTTAGATGTGAATGCGTTGGTGAAAGCGCAGGAGTCGATTCAATGGGAAGTGTTGCCGCTGGTCGACGCACGGTCCCAAGGTGCCATGATGTTGTTTGGCGAGAAATACCCCGACCCTGTGCGGATGGTTACAATGGGAGAGTTCTCTCGAGAACTGTGTGGCGGTACACACTTATCCAATACAGAAGATATTTTACTGTTGGAAATCATCTCGGAAGAAGCTGTATCCGCTGGTACTCGTCGCATCACGGCATTGACGGGCGAACGTTGTCAAAAACATCATGTAGAAATGATACAACTGCATGAACAGCTTTTAGTGTTGTTGAACTCGGACGGCAACAAATCCGGCAGCGGTGGATTGCTCGAATGTATCGAAGCCTTGGCCCTGCGAGTGCGAGCCTTGAAGAAACAATTAGCGGGAGGCGGAGCAGCGGAGCAAGTGGATTCGCCTGTTGAAAGTTCAACGGTTGCGGTGGAGTTAAACTACCAACAGGTGCGGAGTGCATTGCGACATTGTGCTCGGTTGTTGAATGTTGCCGTGGTTGATTTGATGTCGCGTGTGGAGGCAATGTTGCAGGAGTGTGATCGCTTAAAGGAAGAGATTGAACAACAGGCGACGAGTGAGGATCTTTCTGCGGACAGTTTGCTGGAACAGGGTGAAGAAATCGACGGTGCAATGGTTGTGGTGGCTGACATTGGTGGCGCTAATCCTAATTTAATGCGACAATTGATTGATCAGATTCGCAAGAAAACCGAGCGTTCGGCAATTATGCTACTTGGCGCCCAAGGCGATTCCAAAGTTGTATTAGTCGCTGGAGTCAGCCGAGAATTGGTGGCTGAAGGAATCAATGCTGGCGATTGGGTACGTGAAGTGGCTCCCGTTGTAGGTGGCGGAGGTGGCGGTAAGCCAGATATGGCTCAAGCGGGCGGCAAAGATCCGTCACAAATCGGAGCAGCCGTCGAAAAAGCTCGCCAAGTATTGTTAGAGATGATTGGTGGCGAATAGCAGGTGTTTTTTTTCGTGGCTGGTAGGATCTGAACGTCGATTAACTGAAAAAACGGGCACACGCTGCCGTTGTTGGTAGAGCGTACCCGTTAGTGGTCAAAGTTACTGTACGCGTTTAGAGCAATCCGTTTAGTGCGGCCATGGCAGCATCGTAATCAGGTTCATCAGTTACTTCGCTAACGGTTTGAGCGTATTGCACAACACCTGCTGCGTCGAGAATAAAAACGCCTCGAGCAAGTAGCTTGATTTCTTCGATCAACATTCCCCAGTTGTTGCCAAACGTGCGGTCTTGATAGTCACTGACTGTGCGGATGTTTTCGATGTTTTCATCGCCACAGAAACGTCCTTGAGCGAACGGCAGGTCGAGCGATACTGTGACAGCATTGATTTGGTCGCCTAGGCCAGCAACGGCTTCGTTAAACTGTTTGGTCTGAATCTGGCAGACACCGGTGTCTAGGGAAGGAACGACACTAAGTAGCGTTGGTTTACCGAGCAAGCACTCTTTGGTCATGGCTTGGAGTCCATCTTCCCAGTAGTGCATGGTGAAATCGGGAGCAGATTGCCCAACAGTGACAGCTTCGCCGGCTAACGTAAGTGGGTTTCCTTTAAATGTAACAGCTTCGGGTCGCGACATAATAAATTCCTTGTAGTGATATGTTTACGTAGATTTCCAAGAGCAACACTTGCTTGTTGAAATTATCAGAAGCTTAGTATCTAATACCGCAGAGATTTGCACAAGAAGGGTGTATAGAACGGACCAGTATTTACACCTGGCACTTAGAACCACGGAGGTTTTTCGCCAACGGCAGGCATCTCGATGACTTTAGCATCATGAATCCCCGGATGCGATTCGAGATCCTGCGTCACTTCTACTGGCGGAATGCTATCAAGATTTAGAACACCAATCGCTTTGCCGCCAGGATGGTCGCTGATGGCGCGCCCCACTGACATTTGTGCAATGTTAATTTCATGTTGGCCTAACGATGAACCCATCAGGCCAATAATGCCGGGGACATCGTTATGTATAAACACGAGCATATTGCCGTCGAGGTATGATTCTAATCGCATGCCGTCGATTTGAATCAAACGTGGCATGTGGTTTCCGAATACAGTACCACCTGCCGTGTAAGATTGTTTATCGGTTTCGATAGTCGCTGTAATTGATGAGCGAAATGCACTCATTTCACTGGTGATATTTTCCTTTAGCTCGATACCACGTTCTTGCAGTAGAACCTTGGCGTTCACAATGTTGACGTTTGTGTCTAACGCTCGTTGCAGTAGCCCAGCACAGAGAGAGGCAGTCAGCAGTTGAATATCTTCCTTGCTTACTTCACCACGATATTCGATGGTGAGTTGTTTGACATTGCCCTGTTGCCATTGAGCGAGAAAAATTCCCATGCGATAGGCGAGGTCGAGGTAGCCCGCTAGTGCCTCAAGTGTAGCAGGGTCGACTGCTGCCATATTCACAGCGTGTCGAATGACTCCGGTGGTCAGATAATTGATGGCAAGATTAACGGCTTCAACGGCAACTTGTGTTTGTGCTTCTTCCGTACTCGCTCCGAGGTGCGGAGTGCACAGGACGCCGGGCTTTTGAAAGAGGGGGCTGTCCGTACAGGGTTCGGTTTCAAAGACGTCGAGTGCGACGCCGGCGAGTGTGCCATCATCGATGCCAGTCGCTAGAGCGGACTCGTCGTAGATACCCCCACGAGCACAGTTTATTAGCCGCGCTCCTGGTTTGATGATCTTGAGTTCTTCGTGGCCAATGAGCCCTTTGGTTTCTGGAGTCAATGGAGTGTGCACGGTTAAATAGTCAACTCGTGGCAACATGTCATGCACCGTATCGCAAAGCTCGAGTCCAATTTTTCCGGCTTGTTCACTCGTTAGAAATGGATCATACCCGATCAATTCCATTTGGAATGCCTTGGCACGCTTGGCCACTTCGATGCCGATACGTCCGAGGCCAACAATGCCGAGCACCTTATCAGCGAGTTGGGCACCCATGTACTTTTTGCGATCCCATTTCCCTGCTTGGAGGCTATGGAATGCGGGGGCTACGTTTCTTGACAGAGCCAGCAGCAACGTCAAAGTGTGTTCGGCCGTGCTAAATGTGTTCCCGGTCGGAGTGTTCATGACAATGATACCCTGCCGAGTGGCAGCAGCCTTGTCGATGTTGTCTGTTCCGACACCGGCCCGAACGATGACTTTGAGTCGTGAATTTCCGATCAGAGAATTTTCGTTCAATGTTACTCCGCTGCGACAAATCACTCCGTCCGCCTCGAGCAAGGCATTGCGTAAATCGTCACCTGCTAGACCTGTGCAAACGTCATATTCGATGTCGGCATGTTGGTCTAGAATCGCAAGCCCTTGTTGGGCGATGTTGTCGAGCACGATAATTTTGGGCATGGTGTTGATCTTGTTGACGATATGCGGCAAAGCCGAGTTGGTTATTGAAGCAGAGTGGTTTTGCGTGTTAGTGTCACGCGGGAGTGTTATTAATTCGAACAGCTATTCTGAGTATAAAACGATTTCATGAAATCACGAAGGGCTAATACTCCCTCTTGTGGCATGGAATTATAGATTGAAGCACGAATACCGCCGACGCTGCGGTGACCCTGCAAGCTGGTTAAGCCCTGATCGTTTGCTTGTTTCAGAAATAACTCAGTGAGTTTCTCAGATGGCAAGCGAAACGTTACGTTCATGAGCGAGCGGTTCGCTGGTACTGCGTGCCCAGAGTACATATCCGGTAGCTCATCAATGGTTGCATAGAGCAGTTCGGCTTTATTGCGATTGATTTGGTCCATCTGTTCAAGGCCGCCAATATCGTTTAGCAGCCACTGGCACACTAGATCGACCATATAAATCGAAAATGTGGGTGGAGTGTTGTACAGGGAATTGGCGCTGGCATGATTGCGGTAATTCAGATAGCCGGGGCATTCGTTGATAGTGGGGGCCAGCAGATCTTTGCGTATGACGACAATCGTTACTCCGGCAGGACCAGCGTTCTTTTGCGCACAGGCGTAAATCATCCCATAATTATTCATGTCGACGGGGCGACTGAGGAAGTCAGACGAAGCGTCACAAATCGTAGGCACCGTATCAAAACTCAAATCGTCTTGGAACTGAATACCTTGAATTGTTTCATTAGAGGTGTAGTAGAGGTAAGCGGCGTCATTCGTGACAAGTGACTGTAGGTCTGTTTGGTTCGGTAAATCGCTGTAGCCGTTTTCCTTTCCGGACCAAATCATGTCGGTTCCGTGGCAGTTAGCGGCTTCTTGGTGCGCTTTGTCGCTCCAAGTTCCGGTGACAACATAGTTTCCCCGGTTTGTGTCAGATTGGATAAAATTGATTGGGACCATCGAAAACTGTAATCGTGAGCCGCCCTGTAAAAAGAGCACTTCAAAATCATCGTTGGCTCCAAGTAACTGTCGGATTCCATCTCGAGCAGAGTCTAACACGTCGATAAAGGCGGCACTGCGGTGACTGATTTCGAGGATGCTCGCTCCACAACCGCGAAAATTTAGTATTTCCCGTTGCGTTTGCTCAAGAACGGGCAACGGCAACCCAGCGGGGCCAGCACTGAAATTAAAAGTACGATCGTGGTTGGGCATTAGTTTGGCAACATGCGTGGAAAAAGAAGTTTCTAAGTTGCGATTCTAGAGGTAGATTGTGATTTTGTACACACCTCAGGGGAGGCACGTGAATAAGCCCGCGACTGTCGTTTTTTACAAATAAACCGACTGCACTCCCCGCTTTGTTCGGGGATTGTGGTGTTGGATTGTGTCTATTAATAGCGTCCGCGGGAGACGTTTTCGTTTGCCATACGAGTGTTGGCGGATTCGGTAGAGCTATTTCTGAGTTGTTGGTTCAGTGAGGCGATTCTTGTTGCGATTTCCGTTTGTTGGTTGTCTAAGATGTAGGACCGTTGATACTGAGCCAGCGCTAGTTCGGTGTTACCTTGGGAATCGTTAAGAGCTGCTAATGCTTTCCAGGCGCGCGGGTGATTGCGGTCGATGGAACATGCTTGCTCAAGATGTTTTCTGGCAGCTTGCGCGTCGCCGGATTCTTGGTATAGGCGTGCTAGTTCAACTGCTGGATCTGCTAGATGTGGTCGGTCTTTGCCCCAATTCACCAGTAAGTCAAATGCTTCTTGTTTACGATTAGTTTGGGTTAATAAGACGGCGAGTCCACGGTGACAATCGCTATGGTCGGTGTCGAGGTCCAAGCAGCGATTGTAGAGGGCTTCGGATTCTTGGAGGAACCCACTATCGCGATTTTTTGTACCCATACGATGGTAGACGGAAGCGAGATTGTAATACGCATCGGCATTGGTTTCGTCCGTACCCAGTGCATATTGGAATCTCTCAATTGCAGCGGGGTAGTTTCCCGTCTGGAATAATTCGACTCCCTGTTCATTCCAGCCGTTTGCTGTTAAACCGCAACCTATATGCAGGCAGATGCTTGCTAGAAATAGGATGGTTGTAACGTATTTGGCGAATCGACCGTATTGATGACGGCGTCTGTTGGATAACTGATACATAATCTTCCCGCTTGAAAAACGAATTGCGATAAGAAGATTAGCGATTAGACGTATTACGGGCAAGATTAATTATCTTGAGCAGCTTAGATGGCAGTTTTAGAGTATCCTAGGTTGCGAACGACTTCTAGGATTTCGCTGCATGTTGGGAAATTACGACCACTACTACGTTTGTAGGCTTCATAGGCCATCATGAATTCCCGTTCTTCGACCGAGTAATCGCGCTCGCATGTTGTTGGATCGATGTTTCGACGGCGAGCTGTCTTTTCTACTGTGCCTGCTGAGTTATTCATCTTTTTCTCTCCCTAAACTTTGATTGTGTTCTTGGTGTTAGATTGGATTCGCATTTTGATTCGAGCGGGGACAACGTCTAAGTTGTAGCACACTTGAGACAATGTAAAGATTCCACATCTTTGCCGGTCAGGCAGGAGAGATAAGACAGAAAAGATGTAACGATTAGGAAAACTGGTGGGTTTTGCAAGAGTTTACGGATTACGGGATATTTACGGTTATAGGGAGTAGCGACTTAGGACGCCACATAAGCTTCTATCCCTAAATAATCACAGCATGCTTGCGTAGCGGTCGGCCTCGTGTTTTGTTATGACGGGCAGCATTAGGAGCGGTTGAAGTATTTTCGCAGCATATCTTGGGCAGCTTGTTTAGAGTCTTCTGAGCTTTCGGCTTCCGGTGGTCGTTTGGGGAGCTTGATCGGTTTGCGTTTTTTTCCCGATGTTACGGCACTGTCGTCTACTGCGGAATTTTGTCCTTCTTCGCTGTCGTCAGTCGATCCTTCAGTTTCTATAGTTGGCTCGATGTTGTTTGTGTCTTCGAGCTTGAATTGCCGCGTGACAGTATCAGAATTATCAGAGTTCATGTCTTCTAGAATCGAAGTTTCTAGCCAGCTTGCAATACTATCATCATCAGAACTGCCGGCATCGGTGTTGCGCGAAGCACTGCGTTGTGCAACGTCTTCAACACCTTGAATTTTCGGTTGTTTTGTACCACCAAGACTGTGGTCGAGCACGAGTTTAAACGAGAGTGGGCCAACGACTAACTTGTCACCATTATTCAGGATGGTAACACTTTCCACTCGTTGGTCATTAACAAACGTACCGTTTTTACTACCAAAATCACGAATTGCAATTTGAGAATCGGTAATGATGATCGCACAGTGGTGACGACTGATGGCATCACTCTTGGGGCGCAAATGACAATCCTCGCCGCGACCAATGAAAAACTTGGAAACGGGAATTGTAATCTCTTTGCCTTCACTGGGGCCCGTGAGGACGCATAGTTTAGCTTTCATACATAGCCACTTTTAGGTTTGACGACAAAACAATAAAATAAGAACTAAGCGACGTCAATCAAACCACAAGTCACAGCTATGAAGCCGTTAGCATTATTCCAAATTCATCCCCAAAAGGGAATACCTTTAATGTCTTACCACGGGAAAAATAAATTGTGGCAAGTTGTTTGCGAAATTGTACTTTGGAACAATGCGAGAGAAGCGTTTTTATTATTATAGAATACTAGCAGTAAATGGGGCCAAAGTCAAACTTACATACCCCCCCCGAATAGTGGAAAATATTACCGCTTCATATTCCAAGTATCGGCTTTAAATTTTGAGTCTTGGAGCGCGGTGGTTGCGCGTTTTTCCTCGTCTGTTAACGGCTTTTCTATAAAAACGGTGTCAAATAATTTCCGTAGATTTGGCACCCACACTGATTGCAATGTATCCGCGTTCATATCGGAATTGCTCAATTCGTGGATGCCAGGTAAATCAGGCGCAAATACTGACTGTCCTGTCAGTATACTGCCGTGTTGCAGCACATAATTGCGACACCTCCGCTGTGCGCTACCGGCTATTTTGAAGTCTCTCAGGACTACGTCACACGGGCAACGTCTTTGAAAGCACAGGAATGAATTTTGTTGGTCGTCTGACGTCTGTTTTGCATTTGCGGTTGTTGCTTGAATGTCAAACTGCTGCAGCGTATCAATTAATGATTTGTGCACAAGATCATAAACATGCGAGATTTGTTGTGACGCAAGATATTGACTGGGAAAAATGAGGCTGTACGTTAGTTCTTGGTCGTGCAGCAAGGCTCCACCACCGGTTGAGCGTCTCAGCCATGGCACTTGCTGGGCACATTCGTGATTTTGTGCTTCTTCATAGGATTGAAAATATCCCAGCGACAGCGTGGCGGGATTCCATTGATACAGCCGCAGGACAGCTTGTTTGTTTACTTGAGCCGCGAGCAATAGCATTTCATCGACAGCCATATTCCAGCTACCGGATTGAGGTGGATCTAGAATCAACCGCATCTCTGGGAATGTTAATCCTGCTTGGGCGTCCATTTCAATATAGGCTTTCGTGCGGCTTGCACTTCATCGGGGCGACTGATGATGGTTGAATGAGGAGCCGCGGCAAGCACTTCGGGAGATTCTTGCACAATGGCCTTAAGTGTCTTGGCAAAGGCATCCAGCGTTTGTTTGCTTTCCGTTTCGGTCGGTTCCATCATCATCGCTTCATGTACGGTCAACGGAAAATAGACAGTCGGCGGATGATATCCATAATCGAGCAATCGTTTAGCGATATCCATGGCGGGTTGATTGAGGCCATTCTGTTTACCAATCGATTCAGCACTAGCGACAAATTCGTGCATGCAGCGATTTCCCAAGGGGACATCAAGAAACCCTTTGACTTGACTTAGCAAGTAATTCGCATTTAGCACCGCATTTTCAGCAATCCGTTTTAGCCCGACTGGACCATGCGACAAGATATAGCTATACGCTCTTACTAATACCCCCACGTTGCCGAAAAAACTACGCACTCGACCAATAGACTTCGGGCGATCGTTATCAAGGAAATAAGTTTGTGAACTATCATCGAATCCAACGATCGGCTTAGGTAAGTAGGCCCCCAGTTCAGCGGTTACACAAATTGGACCAGCGCCCGGACCTCCGCCGCCATGTGGTCCACTAAATGTTTTATGTGGATTGAAGTGCATCATATCAGCTCCGAAGTCACCAGGCCGAGTGATTCCTAGGATGGCATTCATATTCGCCCCGTCGAGGTAAATGAGCCCTCCGACATCGTGTACCAAATCAGAGATTTCTTGGACTTGATCGTCAAACAACCCCAACGTACTTGGGTTGGTGATCATAAATACTGCGGTTTGGTCATTCAGATGTTCTTTGAGTTTCTCGATATCGACTCGACCATCGCTGCAACTCGGGATGGTCACAAAATCAAATCCCGCCATACGAGCACTTGCTGGGTTTGTACCATGAGCGCTATCTGGTGCGAGGACAGTCGTGCGTTTTTCACCACGCTCACGATAATACGCCGCCGCCAACATCAGTGCTGCCAACTCTCCATGTGCTCCAGCAGCAGGTTGCAGCGAGACAACGGGCAAGCCGGAAATTTCGGCGAGCATATCCTGCAGACCATATAGTATTTGTAACATTCCCTGCACAGTCTCAGCAGGTTGATAAGGGTGGATTTGTGCCAGTCCATCAAACGCTGCGATTCGCTCGTTGCGTTTGGGGTTGTATTTCATGGTGCAGGAACCGAGCGGGTAATAATGCGTGTCGACACTCATGTTAAGGGTCGAAAGGTTGGTGAAGTGTCGGACTACATCAGGTTCGGAAATTTCAGGCAGTGGTGGTGCAGACGTTGCGAGCGCACCTGCTGGGAACCATTCTGCAGGGTCCTGTTTAGGTACATCACTTGCCGCCAGACAAACCCCGCTGCGACCAGGTTGCGAGAGTTCAAAAATCAGATTGGTGGCTTGAGTGTTACGCATGATGGTATTTGTTTTGGCTATTGGTTTGTCGGTGGATTCATTGATACATGTGCGCTAACAATCGCTTTGGCGTTTTGCTTACTGGGTAAGAACATTGACGAGCTCATCGATTTCCTGTTTTGTTCGTTTTTCAGTGATAGTAATCAACAAACAATCTTCCAACTCGTCGTACCATTGTCCTAGTGGCAGACCGGCAAGGATGTTGTTCTCGCAAGCTTGCTGTAGCAGTTGTTGCACATCGTTCTGAGTATCTCTGACAACAAACTCCTTGAAAAACCCGTCACTGAACGCTAATTCAAATCGGTCATGTTGCGTTAACTGTTCGGCGGCATAGTGCGCTTTTTGAGTGCAGAGGTTTGCTACGTCTTGCATGCCTTGTGGGCCCATCAAAGACAGATAAATGGCAGCTCGCAACGCAAACAACCCTTGGTTTGTACAGATATTGCTGGTTGCTTTTTCTCGGCGAATGTGTTGCTCTCGAGTTTGCAATGTTAACACCCAACATTGCTTATCATCGCGGTCCACGGTTTCTCCGGCGATTCGTCCCGGAAGCCGGCGTACGAATGATTCACGACAGGCCATGATGCCTAAATAGGGGCCGCCATAGAGTAGGGGGGTACCAAGTGATTGACCTTCAGCCACAACGATATCTACTCCAGCATCTCCAGGACGCTGCAAAATACCCAAGCTGATGGGGTCAACACTACACACGAGTAGTGCGCCCTGTGCATGTGCTATTTCCGAGATCAACGTTACATCTTCGACGTTACCAAAAAAATTCGGATTTTGAATCAGAACAGCAGCGGTATCTTCATCGACCACTTGGGCAATTGCCTCTACTGGTGTTGTTCCAGTCCCGCAGTCGACGATGACCATCTCGCTGCCAATACAAGCGAAATAGGTTTTTAGAATTTGCCGGTACTCAGGGTGGACGCTACTGGCGACGACAACTTTTTTGTTGCGGCGAGTGACGCTCATCGCCATCAACATCGCTTCAGCGGCTGCCGTCCCACCGTCATACAAGCTGGCATTGGAGACGTCCATTCCGGTTAACTGGCAGATCAGGGTTTGATATTCAAACATGACTTGCAGGTTACCTTGACTCACTTCGGGTTGGTAGGGAGTGTAGGACGTATAGAATTCACCGCGTGAAGCCAAAGCATCCACAACAGCGGGCACAAAATGGTCGTAACTACCACCTCCCAAAAAGCAGGTTTGCTCATTGATGCTTTTGTTTTGCACCGACAGTGCCTGCAAATGCGCAGTCAGTTCCATTTCTCCAAGGCCAGCGGGAATATTCAATGCGCGCTTTAATTGCATATCTTGTGGGATGCATTCGAACAGCTCCTCGATGGATGCAGCGCCGATTGCTGCGAGCATTTCGGCTTGTTCATCATCAGTATTAAAGACGTACGGCATATCTAGGTTGTGTTTCTATAGAGCTTGTGGTCGTATTGTCAGACGAGGAATTTAAGAAGACTCGGCACACTGTTTTTGATAAGCAGCGAAGTCGAGTAGGTTATCTGGTAAAACTCCAGAAAGCTTGACCTTCATAATCCAACCGGCAGTGTAGGGATCGTCATTGAGAGTTTCAAGTTGATCGGTCAACTCGTCATTCACAGCGATCACTTCCCCAGAGACAGGACTATACATAGGACTCACAGCTTTGACCGATTCCACTTCACCGAATTCTTGTCCCGCTACTACTTGATTACCGACATCAGGTAATTCCATATAAACGAGATCCGTAAGTTGTTCTACTGCAAACGCAGAGATACCGATGGTAGCAATTGTTTCTCCGTTTTCTCCAGTGGTACTGACCCATTCATGAGTTGGGCAATACATTAATTCTTCAGCATTCATTCAATTGTTCCTTATGGTGCATCAACATCAGCGGCCAAGTGTGTAACCGAGCACATTGTAATGTTTGTTTTTGATTCAATTAAGTACGTTTATAAAACGGGAGCTTACAGGTGATTGCGGGTAGCATCTTGCCGCGAACATCGATTTCAAGTGCGGATCCGAGTGGCAGGTTGAGTTGGTCAACATACCCCATTGCGATGGAGTGTTGTAATGTTGGTGAAAAGGAACCGCTGGTGACTTCACCAATGACTTGGCCATCACAATAAATAGTATAACCTGCACGAGCAGCGCGCTTTCCCTCTAACTGGAGTCCAATGCGAGTGCGTTTCACGCCGTTGGTTTTTGTTTGTCGAATTGCCTCACCGCCGATAAAGTCACGGTCGTTACCCATGGGGTCTTGCAAACTAACGGCAAACCCCAGTCCCGCTTCGAGTGGATTGAGTTGTTCATTGAGTTCGTGCCCATAGAGCGGCATGGCAGATTCCATTCTCAATGTATCACGCGATCCGAGTCCAGCGGGAGCGATGTCATGGGCTCGGCCAGCCGCAAAAATATTTTGCGTCACTTGCAGTGTTTGGTCTGCCTTCAGAATCAACTCGAATCCATCCTCGCCGGTATAGCCGGTGCGGCTCAGGATGCAGGGTTTTTTCATTTGGTTGGTAACTTTGGCGCGAAAGTATTTCATAGCCGAAATATCAAAATCAAACAACGGTTGTATGGTCTCGAGTGCGGCTGGTCCTTGGACTGCAAGCATGGCGGTATCCACGGTACGGTCCTGGATTTCCACAACAGATTCATCAGGCCATTGAGCGGTAATCCACTCAACGATTTTTTGACGGTTCGACGCGTTGACAACTAGTAAGAAATACCGCGCGCCGGTGGGTGATTCCAAGTGGTAGACCAAAACATCATCGAGGATTCCGCCTTCGTGATTGCAGATCAGCGAATAACGGACTTGTCCAAGTTGCATATCGAGAACGCTGCGTGTTAACAAGCGATCGAGTAATTCGCCTCCGCTAGGACCATCAAAGCGGATTCTACCCATGTGCGAGACGTCGAACATGGTGACGGCACTGCGGGTCGCTTGGTGCTCTTGCACGATCGATTGATACTGTATTGGCATTGACCAGTTTGCAAAATCGACCATGCGTGCACCTTGGTCAACGTGCCATTGATACAGAGGTGTTTGAAGTAGTTGGTTGTCCATAATAGGAATTCGATCAAACGCAACAAAGTTGACTAGGTGGTTGATGTTGGCAAAAAATGACGCCTGTATTCTATCGCAAACCGGTCAAAAAAAAAGCGGGTTAGGCGATTGTTTGGTGGTTGAATCTATCCGAAAATTCCCAAACTTAACTGCTACGGGTCGACTCCCCTAGTGGCCTTTTTGAGCGCACCAATTTACACGACTATGTGAATTGGGCAATTTTCAAACGCTGATTGTGCGGATGGGGATATGGTGTGCCTATCGGCGGCGTTTGCCTCGCGCGCTGCCTCGTTTTTTTCCGCCGCGGCGAATCGAGCCTTTACGTTTACCGGCTTGCCCTTTTTTCTTGCTCGGGGAAGACTGCGTGGGTCTGAGAGGTTTGGAGTCATCATTGCCGTCGGCCGAGGCGATCTTATTTAAGAATATGAAATTTGCTTCGCGTTTTTCATGGTCGATATGGCCGATGCGAATGCTCAATGTGTCCCCCAAACGGAACGAATTGCCGCTGCGATAACCGACAAGCACATGTGTGCCCTGTTCCAATGAGTAGTGGTCATCTCGTAGTGTAGCGACATGGATCAAACCACTCGCCGGGACTTGTACTCCTTGTACAAACAGCCCGAACTTTTCTACTCCGGTGACTAAGACCACCATTTCTTCGCCTTTGCGCGTGTCCAAGTAGTTCAAAAGTTTCAATTTTTTGAGTTCTCGTTCCGCCCGCTCAGCATTAACTTCTCGGTCGGAACAATGGTCACCGAGTTCCGTGATTTTAGGGATGTCCTGAACGATTGGTTTAGCAGCGATGACTTGATTTAATAGGCGGTGAATTGTCAGGTCCGGATAACGCCGAATGGGAGAAGTGAAGTGACAGTAATGGGTGAAGTTCAGTGCATAATGTCGTTCTTCTTCGCAGCCGTAGATTGCCTTTTGTAAACTTCGCAAGACAGTCAGTCCAACGGCTTGTTCGTACGGTTTACCGACCGATTGGTTAACAACTTCTTGAATTTGGAAACGGCTAGTGATATCGTCCGTTTTAATTCCGATTTCACGTGCGAACTTGGTGAGGTTAACGAGTTTTCTTTTAGTCGGGTCGGGATGAATCCGCCGCAAAAATTTCAACTCGCGATCATTTAGCAAGGTCGCCACCGCTTGGTTAGCGGCGAGCATGAATTCTTCGATGATTTGATGACTCTCAGTATTAACGGTTCGATGGGCGCCGGCGACTTCCCCGTTGCCATCTAAGTCGATTTTGATTTCCGGTAACCCCACTTCCAAGGAACCATGTTCCAAGCGTCGGCCTCGTAATAGCATCGCCAATTCATGCATGCGATCGAGCAGGAAGTAGACATCGTTGTCAAGATTTTCTTGCCACTTGCTACGGTTATCCAAGAAGTCATCAATTTCTTCGTAGGTAAACCGTCGGCAACTGCGGATCACCGTCTTTTTGACGTCCGTTGCGATCGGAATTCCTTCTGCATTGAACTCAATGATTGCTGTGGTGGCATAGCGATTACGGTCGGGTTGCAAGCTAGCTAAGTTGTTGGAGATGATCTCTGGCAACATTGGAACGACGAGGTCTGGTAGATAGACACTTGTTGCTCGGAGTTTAGCTTCCACATCGAGTTTGCTACCGACGGGAACAAAGTGTGCCACATCGGCAATGTGTACGCCTAGACGCCAGTGTCCATTCTCGATTTGTTCGAGCGAAATGGCGTCGTCAAAATCTCGTGCATCGACGGGGTCAATGGTGATGATCGTCGCGGCAGTTAGGTCGTCACGGTCGGTGAGATTATTCTCATCAAACTGACTGGCTTGATCACGGGCGTCGTCAAGAACATCTTCAGGGAATTCTTGGCGTATCATGAACTCGTGTAAGATCATCTGCGTGTCAACGCCGGGTTCTCCGCGGGTACCGAGCACTTCGGTCAGCACTGCTTCACCGTTGTCATGACCACTGGGAAAACGAACCATCTCAATGACAACTTTGTCACCAATGGCGGCTCGTTTGGCACCAGCATCACCGACGGGAATGGGGCGCTCGAATTGGTTTCCATCGATACTTACAGAACCACGATTGGATTTTTCGCGATAAGTCCCAATGAATTGATTGCGCACTCGCGTAATGATTTCGATGACCCGTCCACGTGTTTGGTTGTGATCCTGTGCCCCTCCTTGGCTTCTCCCCGGACGACCAACTTGGATGCGGACTGTATCTCCTTGGCAGGCAGCGAGCGAATCATGAGCGGCAATAAATATATCGTGATCGCGACCAACCGCTCGGTCTGTACCCGCGGGCCGTACAAAACCAAATCCACCAGCAGCCCGAGAAAATGTACCGAGAATCGTATTTTCAGCGTGCTGTTCGGCAGATGCAGATTTTATATTTTGCACGGATTCTTTGGTTTTCTCAGTATCGCGATCGATAGTCGGTACAGCTGGCGCGGAGTTTTCGTGACTGTCATTCTGACTGTCAATTGGGGCGTCCGTTGGAGTGTCTGCAGCACGTTCCTTAGCGGATTGTTGTACGGGTAAGACTAGGTGCCGCGGGCCGTATTTCAGCTTTTTCTTTTTGACCAAGCGTTTAACCGTCACACGCACGGTTTTTTGTTCTTCAGCTGAAAGTCGCAACTTACGACCGATGGCGGTAGGTTTGACTGCTTTGTAATTGGCTTGGTTTACGTGCTGGAGTATTCGTTGTTCCAGATCCTGTGATTCCACGTTTGATCCTCAGATTATTTCATTTGAATGATTGTTTTTTCATAACGCTTTATGATAGGCTTAGAGCTATGAATTTATTTTGATTTGTTTATTTTGTTTTATTTATTAACTCGTTTTATTCTTATTTAAGTGTTTCATCTATGGCTATTACGTTTAATTGTTCCCAATGTGGCAAATCTTATACACTTGACGACTCATTAGCGGGTAAACAAGCAAAATGTTCTTGTGGCACCGAGATGACAGTACCTGCACCCAGTGCAGCACCGCCAGTGCCTCCTGCAGCACCGCCAGTGCCTCCTGCAGCACCTGCATCGCCTTTCGCAGCCCCCGCGCCTGGTCAATTTCCACCGGCTGCACCCATGCCAGGACAACCCATGCCGGGACAACCCATGCCGGGACAACCCATGCCAGGACAACCCATGCCAGGACAACCCATGCCAGGACAACCCATGCCAGGACAACCCATGCCA
>JABJJO010000157.1 GCA_018660825.1 Planctomycetaceae bacterium
AGCTCATCAGATAAAAGGTACTCCGGGGATAACAGGCTTATCGCATCCGAGCGTCCATAGCGGCGATGCGGTTTGGCACCTCGATGTCGGCTCATCACATCCTGGGGGTGAAGAAGCTCCCAAGGGTTTGGCTGTTCGCCAATGAAAGTGGTACGTGAGCTGGGTTCAGACCGTCGTGAGACAGGTCGGTCCCTATCTGCCGTGGGCGTACGAAACTTGAGGAGGTTCTTCTTTAGTACGAGAGGATTTGGAAGGACGTAGCTCTGGTGTACCAGTTGTCGCGCTAGCGGCATGGCTGGATAGCTAACTACGGAAAGGATAAACGCTGAAAGCATCTAAGCGTGAAGCCCTCTCCAAGATAAGGTTTCGCATGAGTCCCCTAGAAGACGACTAGGTTGATAGGCCAGATGTGTAAGCTCAGCAATGAGTTCAGCTTACTGGTACTAACGGACAATAGACTTGACCACTTATATTCAGCGCTTCTAACGTTGGAAACGCTGGCCCTAAAAGCCAGCTTACTACAACTAGGAGATCTACTAATCTGTAGCGACCTTCGCTATTGGCTTGAATAAAGTGCTCGCATTTTATCATCTGCCTTCTGTACAACTAATATTAGCCATCGAGCATCTAACGGTGCTCGATGGTTCTTCCTGGTGAATATATCGGAAAGGCCACACCTGTTCCCATCCCGAACACAGTAGTTAAGCTTTCCGAGCCGATGATAGTGCCAAAAGCGCGAAAGTAGGTATCGCCAGGTTTTTTATGCGCGAACACAAAAACACAACCCATTACACTATATTGAGATCCATACCATGATCTCGCTCCCAGATAATTCTATCCTTTTCGAAGATAATCATCTGCTCGTGGTTAATAAACCTGCAGACTGGGTCACTCAAGGCGCAGACGAATCTCAAAAAAGCCTGCTACAAGCCGCTAAAAATTACCTGAAGCACAAGTACAACAAACCAGGGAACGTCTATCTCGGAGTCGTCTCAAGACTCGATAAGCTAGTTACTGGCGCGATCGTCCTCGCCCGTACTTCCAAAGCAGCAGCTCGGCTCAGTAACCAATTCCGCCTGAGACAAATACATAAAACTTATGAAGCACTTGTTTCAATACTTCCCAATGTCGTACTACCAGAACAACTCCAACTTATCGATTTTATGCGGAAAAACGAAGCCCGCCGGCGCATGGAAATCTGTGCAGAACAAGATCTCCAAGCAAAACAGGCAATCCTCTCGCTCACCGTGCTCCAAGAAGGTGATAACCTGCTGCACCTTCAAATAAAACTCGAAACTGGACGTAAACATCAAATCCGGGTGCAGCTAGCTAATATAGATTGTCCGGTTGCCGGCGACCATAAATATGGTAGTAATCTTACTTTTTCTAGCGGCATAGCGTTGCACAGTACCACACTCGCTTTTGAGCACCCAGTACAACACGAATGGCTCGAATTCCACGCTCCTCACCCTCCTAGCTGGGAACCATGGCTAATTTCAAAAAAAACAACACGCTAATCCTCGCAAGCTCGTCTCCTCGCCGTCAAGCACTGCTGCTTGAGGCTCACTACAGCGTGATTGTGCAAGAACCGAGCGATTCGGCTGAAGATCAACACCAACAGGGTGAATCTGCGGTGGATTTCGTACAACGCCAAGCAATTCAAAAAGCAGAAGATGTAGCGCGGCAGCATTGCTCCGGCATAATCCTTGGCTGCGATACAATTGCCTGTTTTCAAGACGCTATCCTCGGAAAACCCAACGGCCGCGACGACGCACAGCAAATACTAGAAACTCTCCGCGGTCACCAACACACTGTCCTCTCTGGGATATGCCTGTGGCATCGTCCTTCCAATCGTACCAACGTCCGCTGCATCGAAACGACCCTATTTCTTGACAACGTTTCTGATGACGCACTGCAACAATACCTCGATACCAACAAGTGGCAGGGCAAAGCGGGCGCTTTCGGCTATCAAGACGGCTGGGATTGGCTACACATCGTACACGGCAGCCCCTCAAACGTCGTCGGTCTACCGCTCGAAGCTCTCGCTGAAATGTTAGCCGACATCGATCAACAACCCAATCACAACACCGGCTACTAGCGCAGCGGGAACTGCCAACGCCAGTGCTATGCCAATCGTCCACTGAAACTGCGTGTCCGTATAATCTTGCCACTCCAGTGGTGGCGGCAGCATCTCTTGTGACTCACTCCGCATTGTGTCCTGACTGGCCGCTGACATCGCTAGTGTCACCGGCGCGATGTCAGTCTCCAACATGCCCTGTGAGGCCTCCTGCAGGCCATTTGGGTGCGTCTCGTGCATTGTTGAATCCACGACCGGTCCCTTTAGCACTGGGGGGACAGTCCAAGGTGTTGGCGTCATGTTGGATAAATTCCAATAAGGCATATCCACGACTGCCCACGGTTCCAATCGAATCACCACTTCGTCAGCCGTCTGAATTCGTTTTACCGGATCCTTCTCCATCATATCCGCAATCAGCTCAACAAACTCCTCGCTGAGGTCTTCGCAGAACTGACGCGGATGCAGCGGGTGCTCTTTCAAATGCCGGCGTACCTTGTCTCTGGCACTGCCACCAGGAAACGGTACTTTCCCAGTCACAGCATAATACAGGGTACACCCGAGTGAATAGATATCACTGACACAAGTCGTCTCGCGAGGAACTTGAATGAGCTCCGGCGCCAAGTAGTCTGCTGTTCCGACGATTTTTCCGGCGCGCGGGTCATCCATTTCTGGGTCAGCAAAACCAGACAATCCCAGATCCGACAACTTTGCCGTTCCATCTTCGGTTACCAATATATTTCCTGGCTTAATATCTCGATGAATCAATCCTTCGCGGTGCGCGTAGTGCAGGGCACCGGCCACTTGCATAATCACTCTCGCCGCTGCCGCTGTTTCCAGGGCCCCTTGACTACGAATCAACCTCCGTAGATCTCGACCGGGTACATATTCTGTCACCAAAAAATGTACCTGCCCATCTTTACCAGCATCAAACGCCCGCACTAAATTTGGATGATCCATCTTCGCTTGCAATTTGATTTCACGATGGAAATTGGAGATCGCATAGTCTGTCGTTTTATCGAGCGGCAATACTTTTATCGCCGATTCACGACCAAGCACTTCATGCACACACTTGAATACCTGTCCCATCCCACCCTGACCAACCCAATCGGAAATAATATAGGGACCCAAGTTGAATTTTGTACGCCCCGTCTTTAATTGCTCCGCCTGATACTGAGAAACAATCCCGGAATACACAAGGTGCTCGGCAAGTTCATCATCTGAGATAACAACATCAACCGACGCAGATTCTTTAGCTCGCAATATCTCCAGCGATTCATCGAGTTGCGGTTGCGTAACCAGATTGCTACGCAGGGCGGCATGTTGAAAAACAGACTTTTTGACCATCTGGGAATTCTATCAATTAATACTAGAAAAAGCTCGTCAAGGAGATACAGCATTCAGCGCCGGTTCGCCAAACTTACCGTTTACCATTTTTGTCATCTCTAACAATAGGTTACCCTGAAGGAACTCACCAATCAATTCTCTAGTTTGCAAGAACATCCGCTCAATTTGTGGACGAATCGCAGAATCAATCCGAGGGTCATCTTGCAGACCCGCTTCTTTGGTCGCTAGAATCTTGTCTAAATCCTCTAACCCAGGAACTTTTTTCAATTCAATGAGCAATTCCCGAGCTTCTTTTTCTTCGTTCATTTCGACATGATGCTTAATACGAATCTCGTACACTTTTCGCTGAATTGTATAGTCAAGCACCGAATTCTGCAGCCCGACAAAGAATGCTTCGAACTGCAAACGATAATCATCATTAGGCAGTGAAGCAGTTTCTACGGGACGATACCCCGGCACAATCGGTAACCGAGCAAGTACACGTTGCCCGTTTTTGACATAAATGACGACTAACTTAGTTTTGCCTTGACCGCCGAATATATCCTGATCAATTTCAATGCCACCACGCCAGTCCGTTTGGCCAATGCGAATCGTCGGCGTATCACTTTCGTCATCAAGATCAATTTTGGGAGATTTGGCAAACACGTTATACCCCTGCAACGTGTAATCGTCGCGGCCCATAGCCGTTATTTTTAGCAAGGACGAATTCGACGTTGGTCGCACCAATAACCCATATTTTTGCTGTGATGTATTGCGGCGGGCTGCCAGTGGGTTACGTAGCATCGTATAGGTCGAAACGACTTCGCCTCGTGCCGCTCCGTTGCTACGAGTCGCGTTGAGCGATTCTTCATGATGAGTAACCATTTCGTTGACGAACATATAAGTCCAGATAACCTCGATCACGCCGTCATAGGCTGGAGCATGCGTTTGGCGGTCATTCCGCCGCACGACTGGACGCAACACATCGCCTTTTTGTAACAAAATTGGAGAACCTTGATTAACATCTGCTACCAGCCCTGCCGATCGCATTTCAATACTAGCAGTCTTGCCATCAGTCATACCATTATATTGAATCCGTGATATCGGTGAAAATACTTCTTGTAAGCAACTAAAAATCTGATTTGGCAACCTCGATAGTTTACGAAACTTACGACTTGCCGCTAGCACACGCACGCGCGCATTCGTGTCAAACTCTACCAACTGCAACTCAAACACTCCGCCTCGATCCTGCAGTGAAACAGCATATATTTTATCCAATTCGGGTAACGGATTTGGGGCAATCAACACTTGTTCTACGAATTCACCAGCGTCCTGCGTGTTACTCACACTCGACGTCTCGCCACTTTCCCCTGCACGTTCCTTAACGGCTATCTCGATCGCCTTTTGCTTTTCTTCGTCGTATTGCACAGCTCTCAACTTTGCCTGTTTATCAACCGGCCGCTTTTCATAGAGCGCTGCGATATCAAGCATCGTAACATCTGACAAATTTTGCTGTATATCCGAGTAGATAGTACTCGGAGGCGTTTCAAGTTCGACGTTTAACGTCGCGCCAGCCCAGTTTCTCACCAACGAACGAACTTCCTGCTGTAATCTATCATTCTGTATTGTTTGGAATCTGGGCGAGTTATCCGTCGCGATCCAAATACGTAGCTCGTAGGGGCTAAAAACCCAATTCCGTATATCGACGACTTCGCCCTTGGCCGACGTCGGTTTACTATCGGTCGAAACCGTCGTCGCAGCAGGTCCCGGCGGCGGTGCATCGCTCGATGCGATATCCGCCGTTGCCGAATCGTCTGGTCCACAACCCAGCACTGCCACCAGTAACAATGTGCACAAGATTCTTAACGGTGATTTAAATTTCATAAGGAATGTATTCATTAGTTTGCTCTATCACTCCTCACCGAAGTCGGGAACCAACTGCCAACGTTGGATACCGTGGTATAGCGCCACCGGAGCATCGGCCCCGAGCGTGATGCCTTCGCGGTGGACAAAATATTCGCGTAGTTGCCACAGCGGTAGGATGGCTACTTTTTCATGTGCAATGCGATGAACTTGACGCACGCGCTCGCGAACTTCCTGCCAGCGAATAGAACGCTCTAACCACTGCACCGAGCGATTGACATGATCGTCTTGAATATGAACCAGCCCGTTAGGTGACAATAATCGAGTCGTATCCACCAGCGGCTCCCACATCGCCAATTTAGTGTATACCAAGTGGCACTCACCTGTTTCATCAACCGATTTTCCAACTTCAAATTCAATTAGTTTGACTTGGAATATCTCTAACTGCTCCAACTGGAATTCAATTGCGATACAAGCTTCCCGTGCGTCATCTTCCGCCGGATGCCCAATCACTAATTCCGGAATGGGCTCAGGTTCCTCTTCTTTCTGCTGCGCCAATTCTTTCATTCGCTGCTCGGCCAACTTCGCTAGCACGACAGCGAGTCGCGGGGAATAAGGGCGAGGCACAACGCTACGATTATACGCATAAGACAACGGATCATCTAAACTGATCCCCGGTGAAAACGGTCCACTAACAACTTCACATCCGGCAACGTAGTGATTCCTGAGAATTAACTCGTCGAGTGTTTTTTGTCTCATAATTCCATAAAGAATGGCTCGCCGAAATAATTCGTTTTGCATGTAGGGTTTATCATAATTTGGTAGTAGCATGTGTAGAGTAGGCAGGGCATAGGGCACTACCTTGATCGTTCCGCCAATTTCATTTTGCAATCGTAGTGCCTGCACCGGCGAGACACGATCGATCACGTCAACATCCCCCCGTTTGAGCGCTTTGACCGCGTCGCTGGGCGAGGCAAACGTTTTTTCGAGGATTTCCGAAGGGGGAATAAAATTCGGATCGACGATTGTCGGAGTAAATGGACTGTTAGCGTTCAAGGTATACCGCACCGTATTCGCTTCGGTATTGGATTGATCGTCCAACACGAACGGTCCATCGTGGGCCATTGGATCATCAGCATCAAGCGAAGAATCCAGGAACACTTGCAGTAACGCTTCAGGCAAAACGTGAGGTCGTTGAAAATGAATAATCACATCGTACACATCTCGCACTTCAACTCGCAAAAATAACGCTGCCCATTGGGAGTTGTACATCGGGTGATCTGGGTCTGCCAAATCCAATAATCGCTGGGCCAAATGATAACCGTTGATCTGTTGCCCCGCGACTAGTTTTTTTGGCGAAATGCGAATTCGCAATGTCCGTCGATCACTACCTTGTCGAACTTCTCCATAGGGTGTTTGATATTCTCCCCGCTCTGGCCCAGGACCTTCATACTCCATAAACATACGGCGAGTCAAAAAGCCCGTGCGCCGCGCTGCCCAGTTATCCATACGACTACGATCATCACCGGCGGAAGGATATACCGTGCCAACTGTTACTAAGGGATAGCGTCTAATTGCTTCCACTGCAATTTCACGCCCACCTTCTACCTGTGGATAAATATCAATCATTTCTCGGACAGCTTTTTGCGCTTCTCGCAACTGCCCTGCGTCCAACAACTTTCGCGCTTCGTCACGCTTTACAATCGCCAAATTGTTCAGCTCTTTTAGAACATCCAAAGCTCGATCAACAGCCGACGCGCCATGGGTCCGAATTAATCGCTGGGCAATTTTTCGAGCCAAAATTATCTTGTCATCACGCATATATGCGTCTAACACTAATCCAGTGGCTTCATTGAGTTTCGTTTTTGCAGTATCTGGTCCATTGTCGTGAACATATTGCTCGTTGGCAGCATGCACTTTTTCCAATAGCGACAACGCCTCCAAATGCCGCCCATCAGTCAACCACTGAGAGCCTTGAACAAACTGGAAGCGATTGAGGACTTTATCCACTCCTGGTAGCCCTCGATATCGTTGATCCAAGAACAAAAAATAATCGAAAGCATCATCAAATTTCCGTGCAGTTATCAGGCCATTTAATTCGTCGATCATAACATCTTCATACAATCGAATCTTGACGATATCCAGCCAAAACACTTCGTAGATATCATCGGGCGCTCCCAGCAGACGAATTTCCATCTTGCCCGTCTTCTTCAGTGCCGGCGTCACTCGACCTGGCACATCGAGCAGTTCGAGTTGTAGTGCCTCGACGTTGTCGTCTTGATCTTTAACCGTAATTTCATCAAAGGGTTCCCGCGCGAGTAGATTCTCCAGTAACTCTTGGGCAGACGCTGGTGCAGCGCAACTTAACCACAACAGCGCAGCGATCAACATTCGCAATCGAACAGCGACTTTGTATCCCGTTTTTGGTTTTCTACAATAACTCAATTCTGAATTCTTTCTGCGCCAAATTATTCATTATTTGTCTCGGACAAACCACTCATATCAGCCAAGTGGTATTACTCGTATTTCACCGTTATCAAGTGGCACCCATAATTGGCGATCGTACATGACTGGAATTTGAGTTACTTTATGCTCTAAATCTGTGATGCTAATCGTCTTACCATCAACCGACTGAATACGCCAAATCTGACCATCCCCGCCAGTTAAGATTAATTCATCCCATCGAAACAACCTTTGCTGAAGAAACCGTAGCAGACCTATTCGGTGAACAGGTTGTATTGTGTGGCGATTGACAAACCCTGTTGCCAACAGCTTGATATTGCTCTGTTCGGTCGCCCAACGGCATCGTTGATTTTCGTCAAAACAATATAGTAGATTCGATGAGGTATATAACAAAACCTGTGAGCCAACTCGATAAGGCCCCCAGACAACACGGCCTTGCACGTTGTAACTCGTCAACTCTTCCAACGACTGATACCCCAACCCCACAAGCTGATCATTGTTTTTAGCGCGCCGCACAACATACACTGTACGATTCAGCGCTGCGATTGTTTCATAGATTGGTTCAGCGAATTCAATGCTCGCACGTTTGGAGAGATGAACCCGTGGATCCGGTCGCAATGCAATTCGCATCAAGTGCTTGCGGTCTCGTAAAATCGCAAACGAGTCACTATCGTCACTCGGTAATGCCGGACTCGACCACGCAACTTGCTGCCCCGCTGACAGCGAGGGCTGAAAAGCTACCACATCCTGTGTCCCCTGCGGCAATTGAAACATTGCCAACTTACCATCCGCTAACGGCATTAGAACTTGGCCATTAAATGCCGTTGCCGCTCCATTTGGCGCGGATGTTAGCCCCTGTAATTTTACCGTTTTGGTTTGACTACCTATTGCCAAATCATCAAACACAAGCAATTCATCGCTGCCCACTAAGCTCTGCAAAACGACCTGATCCTGCACTTGAATCGAATGGGAATACCCAACTTTGCTATCACCAATATCACCTTGACTATAAACTTCCTGAGGGTCGGCATCAGTGCTGACAGCAAATACGCCCGCTTGTGAAGTCACTGCGGCTAAACCCTGTTCGCTCGGAAGTAACATAACGCTTCCGCTTGACCCAATGTCAGTTTCCCAGGAAGGTTTCCGCGAGTCGACCATTTGCCCGGCAACCGTGATGGCATTGGTGCCTTGACGTTGACGAACATGAACAACAATGGAGCCAAAGCGTTGAATTGGTCCAACATAGACATCGCCGTTTTCTTCAATCCATTCTTCTTGCAATTTCCCAAGTTGTGCCTGCACTTGATACTTAACCATACGGCGCCCAGCCATAAATAGAACACCTTCGCCAACCGAGCTATATTCGCGGATAGGATCCGAATATGTACCCGGAATGGATGTCATGTCGGACAGCGGACCTTGAGGATTGAGAACATTCGGGTCCACCTCATAGATATGAATCTCACCCATATTGGTAGCAACCAACAATCGGCGAGCAAAGACTTGTAGCGCCATGGTTACTAACCCGGAAAGCGTTTTGTTTTCTTGCCCTTGAGTAAAAGTACCCTCACCATCATGCTTAAGGATTACGACACGCGAACGTGATTCTCCGTTTTCCAACAAGATCACATATCCAACGGCGTAAACCGCAGGAACAACAATCTGATCTCGCTGGTGCCCTTGATAGTAAACGCCAATACATTTGCCACTGTCGACGGAAATGGCGTATACGTTAGAGTGATCACCGACTTGATAGATGATTCCATTTTCATCATCGAAACCTGGACCTACGTGAGTTTGCATTGGAAAGACAATTCGTCGTTGAACATTGCCTGTTTCCATGTCCACAACCAACAACACACCTACGAATACACCGTCTGTGTCGTTTGTTGCAGCAGCAACTTTGACATGGATATTACAATACAGCATGCCGTTATAAACTTGCGGTTGCGTCAGCGGACCGCCAACAGGTAATCTCCATTTCTGTTCACCCGTTAAGGTGTCCACGCGAACTAACTCATAGCGCGCTTCATCGACAATAATTGTATCAGCGTTGCCAGCCTCGCTAACTCGAACAGGATACAACGATGTCTGCAATCCAACATGTCTACGCCATTGGACTTGACCAGTTCCCAGTTCAACGCCATACACGCTACCACCGGCGAGAACTGCCACTCCGTAACCCTGCACGCCGCTGATATTACGGCCATTGCGAGTCGCCACAATAACTTTATGCTCAGCCGGCACTGCAATCGGATCGTTGTTAGAATTCAACACGCCGGGCTGCACTTCTACCAAATCCTGTTCAGCTCGCGAAATCGCTAATACGGACTCCCGCATCCGTTGATCGAGCTCTAATTCTGGATACGTTTTCAACAGCTCTTCACGTTCTTCAAAAGCGTCGCGTGTGTTCTTCGATTGCACATGCTTGGTGATAGTAACCAAGGCCAACTCTAGTGTTTCATTACGATCAATGTAACGCTGCACCGTCGACATCCGTTCCACAATGCCAGTCTTTCGCATCTTGAACGCTGGCTTATTACGCTCAGTACCAAGAGCACCTGGCATGTCGAAAATCTCTAGTGTTTT
This sequence comes from Planctomycetaceae bacterium, assembly GCA_018660825.1. Classification (GTDB taxonomy): domain Bacteria; phylum Planctomycetota; class Planctomycetia; order Pirellulales; family Pirellulaceae; genus UBA721. The sequence goes on from JABJJO010000157.1 coordinate 10,316, forward strand.
TTTGGTCAGTTCATATTGTTTTCGTTTATCGTCCACTCCAGGCAGAACGACAGCTTTGCCAATGTAGTAATCGGCGAGATTCGGCAACAACGTTTTCAACTCTTCTCTGGCAATCGCCGAAAAACCGGGTACTTCCTTGCCACTCAGGATAGCCTCGTAGATTTTCTGGGCGGAACTATCACTCTTTTTAATCATTTGCACGTGAATTTTACACATCGCAGCATAAGACAATGCGTCGTCAGCTTTATCATCTGCTGGAAATGTTTCCGCAAAAGATTCCATGGCGCTCAGAGCCTGTTGGTAAGACCCCCCCTGATATTGATCAAAGGCATTTTCCCATTGCTTCAAGGCTGATTTGTTTGCCAAGACGATATAGAGAACCACTGCCGCGATCGACAAAAACGAAAAAACTAAAGCGCTACCAATCACAAGACGACTATCCCAAACGGTGTTGTCAAACTCTGGGTCTAACAACGAACCTGGACCGACGGACTCACGTGTTAAAACCTCAGCGGACTTTTCTGTAGGCAATTGACCAGTCGGAGTCGACTGGGGATAGGCATGTCCGAGTTGACTCGCTGGCAGCGTTATCGTTGTGGCAAATGGATCGACGGGATCCGAAAATGAACCTAAATCGACAACATCATTTGTCGCCGCTGGCGTTTGTACAACGTTGGCATCCTCCAGATCGATAACTTCCACTGAATCACTGTCTGCCGACTCTTCAATTTCTAGCCCCTCGAGCGAATCTGCGATTTTTGCATCGATCGGGTCGCCGTTGGCATCCGTTGCAAACTCCAGACTCTCGTCGATCGGCGCAGGTGTCGCAGGGCGGTCCGCTAACACTTCTGTCAATATTGTCTTTGCTTGAAATCGTGTCAGGTAGGATTGCTCCACCAAAAATTTAATAATCTGCTTGGGAGTCCATTGGTTTTCACCCTGCAACGCTTGCCTGCGCAATTTTTCCAACAACTCTGTTTCAAGCAGGCCTTTGGAAGCGATGTGTTCTATGAATTGCTTAGCGTCCATCCGTTATTCTCTCGATTTAATATTAAGAGTTTATATTATCTTGTCTTTCAATCAGCCTTGAGTGCGTGTTTAAATCAAACACATCCTCGCATCAAAACTGATCTAATAATTAATGTTATCTTCCTGCACCGTCATCAATTGTACTTGGTCTACACCAATGACCATCCCCGCATCAATCGCTGCGATAACCTGTTGATGCAATGCTTCTTCATTGGCTTCCACAATCAACTTGTCTGGATCTCCCAGATCGGACCGTACAAGTCGCATTTGAATACGCAAATCTTTCACGTTGGCACATTCAACATCCAACCCATCCTCACCCATCACCCAAAACACGTTTTCCGCATCCACTTTGACCGTAATAAACTCTGGGTCTTCATCCTTATCATCAGGAATCGACTGCGTGCTGGCCTCTTCACTTTGCGGAGTTGGAATGGGCAACGAGGTTTGAATGGTAAAAGCGGCTGTCATCACGAAGAAAATCAGCAGCAAGAATGTAACGTCCACCATGGGCGTCATATCGAGTTCGCCGTCGTCGGGTTTCGAACCGCCGAAGTCCACTACGTCGTCGTCTTGCCAATCTTCGTTCTCTGTTGTCACCAATACACCCTAACTTCTTAAACAAAAACACATGTCCTCATCACACCAACAATTGCTCGCGCAACAAACGTCACTTCGGAACTTGCTTGACGGCAATGAATATACTCTTGGTCGAATCAGTACCTACTTTTCCAATCGCCTGACCAACGCGGGAAATATCCTTGTGTTTCACCAGTCCGGAAGCCTGCAATAAAACCTGCCGCTTTTCATCCTGCTGTACAAATTGATTCACAAATTCAGTAATCTCAGTCGACTGAGTGTCGAGGTCCGCCGAGAATACTTTCGGCTTCGAGGAACCAGGTACAGGCGCTGACACGATCACTCGGTCACCCTCTTTGTGAATATTAATCACAATCGCTTTGTCCGCCATTACGGGTTTATTAGCAACTGCATTAGGCAGTTCCGCGGATGCCGGCGTATCCATTTTCGAGGCAACGATGAAGAAAATCAGCAACAGAAACGTGATATCAATCATCGGGGTGATATCCATTTCGGTTTCTTCTAATTCGCTCCGTTTGAGCATCGTGTCGGAATTTAGGTCGTGACTCATATCGTTATTATTCTCAAACTTTTTCGTTAGCTTCTGCACCACTGAATTGACTCTGTTTTTCTTCCACGGCACACCCTCTATCGCTGCCTACTAGTCATCCAAACTGTGCTTTAATGCGGGTAAAAACCGAGTTAAACCTGCGCCTACCATATCTTCCATCTTGCGAATTCGGATATTGATAAATGCCAACATAATTGTCAGTGGAATCGCTATTGCCAAACCGCTAGCAGTCGTTATTAAAGCCACCATGATATTACCAGCAAGAATTGCGGGATCGACTTGATCAGCACTGGCCAATTTACCAAATGCCCCCATCATCCCGATCACAGTACCGAATAACCCAACCATCGGTGCACTCTTCACAACCGTGTTAATCAAACTACAACGGTTCTCCAAGTCAGCCAAAATGTCGCGGCGAAAACGATCTGCCAACAATTGGCGGACTTGGATGTATCCCAAGGCTCGATTTAGTACGGCCAAATAAACCAACTGTGCCATCGCTCGTTTGTCACGATCACAGATCTCCGCAACACCTTCAAAATCTTTTCCTAACAACGGTTCTTCTACCACAGCCAAGAATTCACTAAGTTGCTTTTCGTGCTTGAATCGTTTAGCACCTACGCGTCGCCAAGTCACGACAACGAGGTACAAGCCCCACAATGACAACAAAGCTAAGATACCATAGATAGAATTACCAACGAGATCAAAAATTTGGTCTTGAACGTCTGCTGAACTTTCAGCTTGTGCAAATAATAACATGCCTTACTCTCTTTAAGTTTTTCTCTTACTTAACTGAACGGGGTAATAATAATTGTGTTTAAAATGCACGCCACCATTATTAGCGGCGAGCAGCAACTTTGTATTCTTGTTTAGTGACATAAAATTCAAAAGAACCACCAGCACCGCGGACCTCAAATGTCGTCCGCCGCACTTCATCCATTTGTTTTCCAGCGGCTGTCGCAGAGGCGTATTCGAGAGCAGTGAGCTTTTGATTTAAGACGATGGGGTAAGCGTGCGTCGGAAATCGCCCTTGCACGGGTATTCCCGCCTTCTCACATAGTTCACGAGTCCACAACCTCGCATTTGAATCCGTGGGATCATACACACCTCGACTATCCGCCTTTTCACGCGAGTACGCCATTGGCGCAGTATCGGAAAGGTTCTTGGCGTAGTCGAAAGTTTTTACGCCTCCTCCAAAAACAACGCACTCAATACTAAAGGAATCTAAAATACGCGCAAAACTACCAATGTTGCGAGCTGTAATGTTAACTCGCCAACGGTCACTGTAATCCTCACCTCCACCACCACCGGTCCCGCCAGGTGACCGTTTATCGCCCATACCACTACCATTGCTGCTCGAGGTCGCTCCCGTATTGAGAGCTACCAATGCACCTGAAGTCGCTGTGACGAGGTCCGTGACGGCTAAAAACGTCTCTTCAATACGTGGTTCCGTGAAATCCTGAACTTCCTCCAAACCCGGAGCTTCAACATCCTCTTCGTATCCTTTAGGATTATCGCCCGGTGGTTTTGGCGGTACCATCACGACTGGAATCGGAGCAATCCGCTGGATATCAATCGTACTTAGCCACATCAGCAGCAACATTGCCACCGCGAGTCCCATCAACATATTCAGGGCAATTAGGAAGCTTGTCACACGATCATAATCATTGATCTTGATCATGTACTCAAATTGAACCGGCCTGCTCGTCGGTAATTGTAGTGATTCGACTGTGCTCATAGTGAATACTAAAAAAAGGAAAACAATGGGGTAAAGGACAATTGATTAAGGAGCTGGAGCTGAGGAAGTGATATCTTCAGGTTCTAGTTCTGCTTCGGGCCGCACCTGCAAAAACCAGTTCCTCCATTTTTCGATCGCCTCAGCTTTTTCGGCGGGTGAAGGAACATCTGGCAAGCCAAAACCGTTCAGGCGACGACTAATAAATCGCAAAGCGTTTCTTGCTTCACGCGTTGCGTTCTCGTCGGGGTCAGACAGAGCGTATAATAACGTCGGAACCGCATCCAATCCGCGTTCTCGTGCAAATTGTCGTATCGCAATCCGACGGGCTTGTGGATTCCCTTCGGATATCAACGTTTTCAAGCGTTCGACCTGAGCCTGACGTTCTTTTTCATCTGCCGACAATTTCAAAACGGGCGGAATCGCTTTCATATCTTTGAACTGCGGAGCGTTGGGGTCTTCGAGCATGCTCAGGATTGTTGCAATATCTCCTCCTAGTTGCGTGGTCACGATTTTTCCATTCACAATCCGAGCGTTAGCTGCATCTTCGGGCAATTCCCCCAACGACACAAATGTCGTGTCACGTGCTAAGTTAAGGACACTTTTCAGAGTGCTTCGCATCAAGAAAAACATCGCGAAGCATGTATCCATCGCTGGACCACCCGTCTGTATGGCTCCTGTGAATGAACCGTCAGCTTGCTGCTTACCCGCCAGATAATTTGTTCCGGTAACATACCAAGGGGGCGCGTCAGTAAATGCCGTCTTTTCAGCCAACCCTTTGAACGTGCGATAGCGTTCATATGTGTAAAGAAAATAAAATGGCCACCGCGGAGATTCCTCACGGAGAAACGAATTAAAATTGGAATTAAACCAATTATTGCCCAGCGTTAAAGCTCCTCGCAAGAACCCATCGGGAACCGCGTCCGTTAATGGCTTGAGATTCTGGGCATCCGTTGGTTTGACTTGCAAGGCACTGTTTACATTCGAATTCTTTTTGGGCGGCTCAGGCTGTTGGTTAACAAACTGTAGTAAGCCAGCGGTGATATAAAGACTTCCTAGACCACATGCGGCGTCGGAATGTGCGCCCACGTAGTTCGATCCACCCAACTCATTTTTGGCTTGTGACGTGCGACGAAACTGGCCGACACCGGGATCATTGACCCCTTTGTAACCCCAAGCACCTGTTTGATCCTGAGTTCGCAGCAACCAATTACAAGCATTGGCAATCGCTTCAGTTTTAACGGTAAAGCCGCGGTTTTTAGCCGTCCACAAGGCGAGGATGCAAAACTGGCTTACTGATGTATCACCGATTTTTTCTTCTGGGTATCCCCATGATCCATTCGCTTTCTGTCCAGCTTCAATCGATTTAATGAGCGAGGCTATCTGAGGCCGATATCCGTCTGGGTCCACCTCAAGTAATAAAATGGCCGCCATCCCGGCTTCATAGAACTTTTTCTCACCACTGTAAGAAGGGCTGGCTACCGTTTGTGCAATCGAAACAGCATTGGTCTTGGCTTTGACCACCTTGGGGTGATTCTTTCCACCCGAGACTCCATAGACGTCATGGTATTTATAAATCGCCAAACCAACGATGACAGGCCCACCGGGCGTCTTCATCTGGTCGTAGCCTGTTAAATCACCCTCGAGAAAGGAAATTCCCTTTTCGACAATAGCTTTCACTCGGGCCGATTGTGGCCCCTGCGCAACCAACAACGGTTGAAATAACAATGTTATCAAACATGCCAATCCTATGAGGCAATTACTACGACCCATAAAGAACTAAGCTCCAGAGTAGAAAAACAAATGCTAAAACGGTGAAAAGTAGTTTATCTACTACAATCTCATACAACTTAAATCATGTTTTACGTGCGACAAACTTTATCAAATATTAGACACTAAAAGCATAATGTCAATCAAGGCTCGCCGACCAATTATGGCACTTCAATATTATTACCACAAAGGACCATCTAGCACGTGGTGCAGGGGTTGTCGTTGCCGTTTTATTGCTTTAATCTGTTGTAATGTTAGACAGTTGCCGATAAGGGGCTGTATTGAGCCTCCAAATGGGTCAAATTCATAACATTTTCACAAACCCGATGGTCGGGTAGCTCAGTTGGTAGAGCATCGGACTGAAAATCCGAGTGTCGGCGGTTCGAGCCCGCCCCCGACCACTTTTCTAGGTACCCCGCTGGTCTTTCCTGGTCTAGCTTGTTCCGCGCAGCCATTCGCAGTTAGAAAGCGATCTTTTGGCTCTACCTAAGCTCTTGTAACAACTTTTCAGCCAACAAACGATTCACTGCTTCGTTAGCGTGCCCGTCCAATGGATTCACCGTAATTTCATCAACTGATCTGCCACTTAGTATGTCAGCCATGTTGATGACGGTGATGGCATGCGATTGAAAATACTCAGCAACTCTATCTGACATTTTGCGTGTTCCCGAGATATCCATTAGATTTGGATAGACCACAACGATCATTCTTCGTTGCTGTTGCAAGCCACGCACCTCAGACAAAGCCACGATTTCTCGCAACTCTCGTTGATGCAGGTTCCATGCCATCGAGTCATCAAAACAGTCGGACAAAAACTTGAGGTAACTACCCATTAGCTCTCGAGTGCTAAATCGCCGAA
>JABJJO010000064.1 GCA_018660825.1 Planctomycetaceae bacterium
CTTGTGGATTAGAGAAAATCGCTTTCGCAAATAGAACGCTGTTGTGAAATGGTGCTCGCAAGAGGGATCCGTGAACCGAGTCAGGCCTTAACCGGAGCAGCTCTAAGCGGGGTACTTCTGTGCGAGTACCATTTTGTGACAGCGTCTTTTGCTTTTTTGGATTAAATCCGTAGTTGAATGGCACTACGCACGAAGATAGTTGGCGCTAAAACTTTCAATCTTCGTTACAATGTCAGTTGTGTTGGCAATACCTTCAGAGCTAAAGGAAGGAATTCTTGTTTAGTTGGTATTCGCACTTTTCCACAGGACTAATATTTCCGTGCGTTCACCGCATAACCTTAAAGTAAGTGTAAAATTGTATTGCAATGGCTGGACCTCTAGAAAATCAAGACGAATTGAATCACGACGTTACGGGTAAAGATGGTTACGTGGTGGTGGCTCGACGATACCGACCCCAATCTTTTGAAGAGTTGATTGGCCAGTCGCACGTGCAGAAAGCCTTGGGGAATGCGATTGAAACTGGTCGAGTGGGACATGCGTATTTGTTTGCCGGGCCTCGGGGAGTAGGCAAAACAACGACCGCCCGTATTTTCGCTAAAGCACTAAACTGCACAACGGGGCCGACGATTCAGCCGTGCCAGACGTGCGACATCTGCCGCATGATTTCCACCGGCGAGGATATGGACGTAATTGAAATTGATGGTGCTAGCAACAATGGGATTGATGAAATCCGAACGTTGCGAAAAAATGTCTCAGTGATGGCCAGTCGTTGTCGTTATAAAGTCTATATCATCGACGAAGTGCACATGTTGTCACGTCAAGCGTTTAATGGGTTACTCAAGACCCTTGAAGAACCCCCAGAGCACGTGAAGTTTATGTTTTGTACGACGGACCCAGATAAAATTCCGATCACAGTACTTTCACGCTGCCAGCGTTTTGACCTGTTGCCGGTTACCCACGATAAAATTCAGGACCGCTTGCAGTTTATTGTCGTATCCGAAGGCCGCTCTGCGGATGAATCTGCCTTAGACTTGGTTGCTCGACGAGCCCACGGATCGATGCGAGATAGCCAGTCCTTGCTTGAGCAATTAATGGCTTTTTGCACCGGACACATTACGGTTGATGATGTGCATCGTTTGTTGGGCACGACTCCGAGTGGCCGAATTTTGGATTTATTGGAACACCTTAGTCGCCGAGATGCCGCTGGGGCGATTGGCTGCTTGCACGAATTGTGGAAATCTGGGTCAGAGCCAGAGCAAGTGGCTCAGCAGTTAATGGGCGTATATAGAGATACGTTGACGGTGGCGGTTGGTGCTGGTCAGGAAATCATGGAGTTCACGCAAGTGGATGAGTTTTCCAGAGTACAACAACTTGCGGAGTCGATTGGGAAATATACGGCCCTAGCAGCGTTAGAAATTTTACAGGAGATGTTTCGGAAAATGCGCAACAGTGTACAGGTTCGGTTGCTCATTGAAATGACGGTCATCCGCATTGCGACGTTGGAAGAACTTGATGAAATTCAGAATTGGCTGAATTTACTGCAAAGTCCAGAGTTGTTGGCATTGGCTGAAAAATCGCCAGTGGTTGCCGTGGGCAAGCAGAACGATGACGCTAGTGCGGTTGCCGAAAAAAAAAATGAAGTAATGCAGGCTGGATCGGCCCCCGCGGCAAGTCAAACCACGACAATGCCTGCGACTGAGCGTTTAAGCGTACCGCATGAAGCGACAGAAACGTTGACATCCACTCCAGTAGAGCAGGTCGCCCAGACAACGGCAGCGGTGGATTCCACACCCAACCCCGAGAGTAAATTGTCAGAAGATATTCTCGTCATCACTTCCCAAAACATTGCGGCAGTGTGGAAACGAATGTGCGCTGATTTTGATGATTTGTTCGCCAATATTTTACAGTCCGCAGTTGTCGTGTCGTTGCCGGAACCAGACCATTTATCCGTATTGTTTCCTCATGAGTTCTCGTTTCAGAAAGAAACATGTGAACGTCCCGAGCGGCGGCAAAAAGTTGTGGTAGCACTCAATGCACTTACTGGCAGGCAATATAAAGTCAGCTATGGGTTGTCACAAGAACAAGTAGCGAACGACTCTCCCGTAGAGGTTGTTAAAACGTCACGCGAGCGAAATATGGAAGCCGAAGGTAACCCGTTTGTGCAAAGGGCCGTTGAAGTTTTTGAAGCCGAGATTAGCCATATCGATCATCCCCAGTAAAAACTCAGTATTCATGCGTGTTTGATTTAGCTACACTTGGACAATTATTAGGGACTCCTACGAGATCATACGAGAACAAGCAAAAAGGTAAAGTTAATGTTTAAGTCCATAAGTAATATGACCTCCCTGATGAAAAAAGCTCGGGAAATGGGAGGACGCGTTGAAGAATTGAACGGTCGTCTAGAGTCGGAGACGGTGAGTGGTTCTGCGGGTGGTGGTATGGTTAGCGTCTCGATGACTGGTTTGGGAGATGTTATCAGTGTTTCAATCGATCCGCAATTGGTGGAAAAAAATGAATGCGAAATGATTGAAGATTTGGTTCGCGCAGCTGTTAATGAAGCTCGCGAAAAGACAAAATCACTACACGCTCGGTTGACGCAAGAAATGACGGCAGAACTTGGGATTCCAGGATTGACCGAAACGTTAGAACAATTAGATGACGCATGATTGCGACAACCAACAAGAGCAATGCAATTATAAACATTCTGCAATTGATGATTTGGAAGTCGTGGAATATTGATGTGTCACAAGCCTGCAACCATTTAGTAAGGAATGTGAAATGGCAGAATTGGCAGAGTCCGTAACTAATATGATAGGAGAACTTTCTAAGCTTCCCGGCATTGGGCGTAAAAGTGCCGAGCGTTTGGCCTATCATTTGTTGCGAGTCAACAAGTCAGAAGCGTTAGCATTAGCAGATTCGATCCGTAATGTCCGCGAGAATGTCCGTTATTGCAGCGTTTGCTATAATCTTTCGGAACAAGAAATTTGTTTGATCTGCAATGACGTGCGACGGGATCAACATACGTTATGTGTGGTTGAGCAACCACGTGATCTGATGTCTCTCGAAGAGGCAGGCGTCTATAATGGTTTGTATCACGTGTTACTTGGACGAGTTGCTCCGCTGGAAGGAATTGGGCCCGAACAATTGACGATTAGCTCTTTAGTTGATCGAGTTCGCAATGGCGAAGTCGAGGAGATAATCATGGCAACTAATCCGACGGTGGAAGGGGATGGCACGGCATTGCATATTACAAATTTACTTGGCGAATGTGACGTGAAAATTACTCGTTTAGCTCGCGGAATAACTACAGGCAGCATCCTCGAATTTACCAACAAAGAAATATTGGCAGATGCGATGTCAGGTAGGCAGATATATTAGTAAGCCCCGGGGAAAGAAAAACCATCGGGTTATATGTAGGCGTAAACATGAGACTTTCCTTCAATCTACAAACATCTCAAAAGCAGATTCAAAAATTGGCTCCGCGGATGATCCAGTCAATGGAGATTCTGCAGTTACCCTTGCTCGATCTGCAGGATCGTATTGATCAAGAGATGACGGAAAATCCGCTGTTAGAAATTGACGACGTCGACCCATTGTTACCAGACCGTGACGACTCAGAGACTACTGAATCTGACGAAAACCGTGAGTTGGTAGTCGAGGAAGATTCAAATAACGTTGATGATTTTGAACGCCTAGATAATCTTAGCGGCGATATCCCAGATCATTTTGATGAACGCCCGCGGATGTCGTCTAATCGAATTCAGGATATCTCCAAACACCATCATGATACGATGGCGAATATCTCTGCTCGTTCCAACACACTCTACGATCATTTGATGGTGCAGTTAGGTGAACTCGAGTTAGAAACTGTTGTTTTTGAGTTGGCAGAGCGCATCGTGTCGAGTTTGAATGCGGACGATGGAGGGTATTTGAAGTTGTCGGTGGCTGAATTGATTCCGAAGCACAAAGCTCAGGATATGCTACCCGTAGCAGATGAAGCACTGCAAGTTGTGCAGTCGCTGGACCCGATTGGGGTGGGAGCGCGTGATCTTAAAGAATGTTTGCTGTTGCAGTTGTCAAAAGATCATCCTGATTACCGAGAGTTACATGTGTTGATCACCAATCATTTAGAAGACTTGCAACATAATCGCTTGCCGCTAATCGAGAAAGAAACGGGATTATGTATTGAAGAAATACAAATGGTTTGGGATGAACTCAAGCAGTTGAATCCGAAGCCAGCAAATTCCTTTGTTCAGCGTAAAACGCTAGTTGTTCGACCCGATTTGTCAGTACTACGACAAGAAGATGGCAGTTATAAAGTTAAGGCGGACGAATGGGATATCCCGCAGTTATATATTAGCGACTATTATCGCAAACGCTTGTCCAATCCAGCGGCGACTCCCGAGGAAAAAGAATTCGTGCGGCGGAAATTAAACGCAGCCCAGTGGCTGATTGATGCTATTACCCAACGACGCAGTACCATGTTGAAAGTCACTCAGGCGATTGTGGATCATCAGGTCAAGTTTCTCGAAGACGGACCAGAGGCGATCGTTCCACTGAAGATGCAGCAAATTGCGGATCGGGTCAAAGTACACGTGACTACCGTTAGTCGGGCTGTTGACAATAAATGGTTGCAAACCCCCCGAGGGATTTTCGCGTTACGTGGGTTCTTTGTCGGCGGTACGACGCAGGATGATGGTCAAAATGTTGCCTGGGACAAGATCAGACAGAAACTACAAGAGTTAATTGACCAAGAAGACAAAGCAAGTCCGCTGAGTGACGATGAGTTGGTCAAACAGCTTAAGGCGGCCGGGTTGTCTGTCGCTCGACGTACAATTTCCAAGTATCGGAAAATCATGGGAATCCTTAGTTCACGCCAACGAAAGGACTGGTCACAAGTTTAACGATAGCTAATCGTTAAACTTAACCGTGTTTAACGCGACTACTGGGACTACCCGCTCTACGTAATAGATTTTTCTCCGCAAGTTTAGCTACTCAAAATTTTTAGAATCTTTGGCCTGATAGGCACCTCTTTTATAACGATTATAAGCGTTTTTAGCCTATCTATTGGGATGTTCGTCAAAGCAACCCTCAATCGGGATGACACGAATCATCCAACAAGTCTGCTTCGTTTGTAGAACTGGTTAAAGTATTACCCTCGAAATAATCGAAGTATGAACAGGAAGGTTGATCTATTCACCTCATCAAAATATTTATTTTGGAGATGAGAACCGAAGAAATCGCCATCCTTGGGGGGATCTTCAAGCAAGCCATCATTTACGTGATGTGGAGCGAGAAGGATATGAATGCTGACAGTGACCCGTCTCGGTCATTTTCTTCGTGGATTCTCCCGGACGACGGTACTTTCGCCGAAGTACTCCATTTTAGTTCAACGGATGAATCGTAATTGCAGTCCAAGCACAATTTGCGTGACTGCAGTGCAATTCTCACTAGAAGTGAAATGAACAAATAGTTGAAGCAGCCAGATGGAGATGGTTGTTTCGATAGGAAGCGAGTAACAACAACCCCTTCCCAAAAACCTTTTTGTTTTATTGCCCCCACACAATGAAACGCGGACCATGTTATCCAAAGGTTGGGGTACGGATGCACGAAGTGTATCTATCAAGAAAGTCATCGAGAGAGAATTGGAGTGCCTATAATGAAGGTCTTCACCACTGGACAGGTCGCAAAGATCTGTAAAGTCGCACCGCGTACGGTTAGCAAATGGTTTGATTCTGGACGACTCCAGGGATATCGTATTCCTGGATCGCAGGATCGTCGAATCCCCCGCGATTCGTTGATCAAGTTCCTTAAAGAGCATGGTATGCCTTTGGGTGATCTTGAGGATGAAGCGATGGCCAAAGTGTTAATTGTCGCGCAAGACCAAGTATTGATTGAAAATTTAAAGCGAGAATTACCGTCGGAACGATCCTTTAAGGTAGCTGTTGCTGCTAGTGGATTCGAAGCTGGAATTCAAGCGGAAAGCTTTCACCCAGATTGTATCATTGTCGACTTTTCAATCGGTAAGGTCGAGTCTCTGCAAATCTGCCAGAATCTGCGCAGAAATCCAGAGTTCGCTGAAACGATTTTAATCGCTTTGTTACCTGATGTTGGAAGCCCAATGAGCTTCGATCGTTCTGCCATTAACGAAACCTTTAAGAAGCCGTTTGATGCAAGTCTGCTTGCGGAACGACTACGCACCTTAATCGGTGCTCGTAAAGAACTCGTTTAATAACGGTATTACGCTAAAAGAGTCACCAGCGTGGTGCGGATTAATATCCGCACCACGCTTTTTGTTTATTGCGGTGCAAACCGGTGGCATTAGAATAAAACGCAGTTTGGCGTTACCCCCCTTAATACATGTTAAGTACTTGCGACGAGAATAGACAAAACCAATGAACGAACTCAACCATTTCGATGAACAAGGTCGCGCCCAGATGGTGGATGTTGGCGGGAAAGAGTCTAGCCAGCGTATGGCCCGTGCTCAGGCGATTGTCACGATGTCTAGAAATACTATGCAACGTATTGTGGATGGCGAAGTTGGCAAGGGTGACGTGCTCGGTGTGGCACGTCTAGCCGGGATCATGGGCGCCAAGCAAACGTCCTCGCTGATCCCACTGTGTCACCCCTTAGCACTAAGCTCTATTAACGTCGATTTTGAACAACTTGACGTTGATCGTTTACAAATAGTTGCGACAGTTAAAGTGGCAGGCAAAACGGGCGTGGAAATGGAAGCGTTGACAGCGGTGAGTATTGCTGGCTTGACGATTTACGATATGTGCAAAGCGATGGATCGTGAGATGACGATAGGGGCGATTGAACTTATCGAGAAAACCGGTGGAAAATCAGGACCTCGTGGATCTGACTGCGGTGGATAGGTTCCTAACCGACTCGTGCTTGTGTTATGATCGGTCGAGGATCGGTTGCAGTTCGTCGACAAAATCTCGTACATCTTTGAACTCCCGGTACACGCTTGCAAAACGCACGAAAGCTACTTGGTCGCAGTTGCCTAACGCGATCATAACAATTTCACCAATCTTAGCGGCACTGATTTCATTGTTGCTTTGAGTGTAGATTTCGCTTTCAATTTCTGAAATTAATGATTCGATGTCTTCTGTGCTCACCGGACGTTTCCAGCATGCTTTCACTATGCCCTGACGGATTTTGTCGCGGCAAAACGGTTCGCGAATTCCATCCTTCTTGATAACGCGAATGGAAAGCTCTTCCAAACGTTCGTAGGTCGTATAGCGACGCTCACAATTGAGACATTCACGCCTGCGTCGAATAGAAAATCCATCGGTACTTGAGCGTGAGTCTAATACGCGATCATCGTCCTGTTGACAAAATGGACATCTCATATGTTTACTCCGGCAATTCCATGCCATGTAAATATGCGGCGAAAAGCAACTTGATCATGTAAGGTCATTTCAAGTTGCCGTATTATGCGCATAATCCAAACTAAAATGCGCGTGTATTTATGAAACTTATTCATAAAACCGCCGTTTTGTAACCTTCCGTGAGTTAGGCAGCTTTGGACACATGTGTGTCATCCAATGAAATACTTCCGTCCGCCGCGACATCTTCAAAACGGACAGAGACCTGTTTGCTGACGCCAGACTCCTGCATTGTTACGCCATAGAGGGTATCCGCAGCGGTCATTGTTTTTTTTGAGTGGGTGACAATGACAAACCGTGACCAGTCGAGGAATCCTTTCAGTACATTGATAAAACGTCCGATGTTGGCTTCGTCAAACGGCGCATCGACCTCATCCAATATGCAAAACGGACTTGGGCGGAATTGGAAAATCGCCAACAGTAACGAGACCGCGGTCAGTGCTTTTTCTCCACCACTTAATAATGAAATGTTAATCAACGGCTTGCCCGGGGGTGAAGTAATGATTTCTACTCCAGCCTCGAGTACATCAACACCTTCTTCAAGAACAATATCAGCTTGGCCACCTCCAAAAGTCTGCCGATATAATGCTTGGAAGTTTATACGGATTTGTTCTAGCGTCTCAAGGAACAATCGGCGACTATCGGCATTGATGCGTTGAATGATCCGTTCGAGCGTTTCTTTGGCCTTAGTGAGATCGTTGAACTGTGCAGACAGGACGTCAAATCGTGATTCTAGGTCATTGAGTTCACCGAGGGCTTCCATATTCACGGCGCCAATATTATTGATCTTACTTCGTAATGTCGCTATTTCTTCTTCCACTTGTTCGCGTTGTTCGATTTCGGCGTCGGTTTCATTTTCGACGTGTAAGTTAGCAATCTCAATACCGTAATCTTCGCGGAGGCGATCCTGTAGCGCCCTGCGTTCTAGTCGTAATTCACGACTATTAAGCTCGCGATCGTGTTTTTCCTTGGTGATACTCTCCATGGCGGATTGAGTTGAGGCGAGTGCGTTAGCGATTTGTCGCCTTTGTTGTTCACACTCGGCAACCTGTTGACGTAGTTCTTGGTTAAAGGTGCGGTGTTGATCTTTAGTCAAATAAAGTTCGGCTAACGCGGAAGTACCACTTAAAATATGCATCCTACTTTGCATGGCGTTTGTCGTAGTTTCACGCAGCAAGTCGGTTTGTTCGTGACAAATGGATTTGCGTTCCTCATGGTCAAATGCAAATTGATCAAGCTGTGTTTGCAGAGCGGTGCATTGTTGTTCAGTTTTTCCAAGTGTGATGCGCAGATCGGTGATTTTATTGAGAATCGTTTGGTGCTCTTTATCTAATATCTGCGCCGTCTGTTGGGATTCTTGGACAGTGACGATGTGTTGGTTGTGCGTCGTTTGTAAGTCAACGAGGGCGGTGTTTTGACGAGTCAGCGAGGTTTTATTCGCTTGTAGTTGGGCTTGCAACGAGTGGCGCTGTCCGTCGAGCTCAAACCCTTCATCGGCTAGGTGCGTGAGTTGTGCCTGATAGCCTTCTGTCGTGATATGGTGCTTAAGGATGGAGTGACGCTCGGAGTTGAGTTGAGCAACAGTATCATCGAGCTTAGCAGTCAATGTGGATTGATTGTTTTCAATTCGTGTCAGCTCTGCTCGATGATCCTTGATTTGAGCAGTTAAGACGTAGATGTCTTGTTGCAATCCGCTAAGTTCCATTCGTCGTGAAACCAACCCAGTACAATTATCCGGCGGACCTACACAAACAGCCCCGTTACAGTCAACCAACTCGGCGTGAGGCGTTATAAGTCGCAAGCGCCCAAGATATCGTTTTGCTAGTGAGTGTGCGGTGGTGAGATCATCGACAATCCACGTGTTTGATAGGAGGACGGACAGCAGATTGCTGTATGCTGAATCAATTTGTACAGCCTGGTCTAGCCGCCCAATAACGCCGGGAGTATCACTGATGTCAATTTGCGTTTCGGTTGCAGCAAGCGTTTGGAAGTTAATCACGCCCAAGCGAGTCTTTAGCAAGATCGTTCCATTGCTAATTTGCGCCAAGAGTTGATCATTGCTAGTAACAACCAACTGAGCCCGATCGCCCAGTGCGATATCGATCAACCGGGCGGTATCGTATTCAGACTGCACCAGATCGGCAACGAGACCGATAATTCCCAGATCTTTATGCGCGCCCTCGTCCGCTTCCCTGAGCAGTTGGCTTACCGCGCCGTTGACACCTTCGCGTTGTTGTTCCAGCTCGGCAAGAATACTTTCGCGTTCGCGTTTGGCGGTCAAACGTTCGTTCAGTTGCGTTAGATTCTGTTGTCGCCGAGTCAGCAGTTGTTTTTGCTGTAAGCTTTCGCGCCGCAGCGTCTCCTCCTCAGCCTCAAGATCATGGATACGGTGTCCAAGTGCCTCTTCGATGTTTTGGAGGTTCAGCAAGTCGTTTTGAATTGTCGCTGCGGACGTTGCAGTGTCCGCGATAGTTTGTTCGATATTGTCGAACTGTTCTCTTAACTGAGAAGATTTGGATTCTAGCGTCTGGTAAGCGGATTGTGCTTGTGCGATATGTTGTGCGATATCACTTTGATGCTGTCGCGAAACCTCCGTCTGACGGCGCGCGTCACTCAGTTGTTGTTTGATGTCAGTGCTATCATTATCAAGCGTGCCGAGTGAGCGTAAGGTGGATTTGTGTTGTGCTTCACTCGCTTGCAGAGTCTGTTGCGTGTCAGCCATTCTGCCCTCAACACCGTCAGCGCCGTGAGCGGCTGTTGCTAACTGAATTCGCAAGCGAGCAATACGAGCCATGGTTTCATTGAGTCGTTGTGTTTGCTGTTCGTTAGTGGTCACGTGCTGCGCGATTTGTTCGCGGTTATCGCTTGCCAATTCTTCGTGGCGCTGAGCTTGTTGAGTGAGCGATTCATTTTCCGATTCGAGCAACTGCAGGGATTGATTCCCCTGATCCTGCTGCTGGTGGTACTCAGACAGTTCAGCAGAAAATCGTTCAATATCCTCATCGAACGATTTAAGTTGTTTCGAGAGCTGCCGCCACTGCACCATGCCAATTTGTGTTCGCAATTGTTGCAAGCGATCAGTGAATTCCTTGTAACGTCGTGCTTTGGTTGCTTGATTGCGAACTGCCTTTAGGCGGCCTTCGACTTCCTCGACGATGTCGGACAGTCTCGTCAGATTTTGGTCGACTCGTCCAAGCCGCCGCAGTGCTTCGATCTTTTTTGCCTTGAAGCGACTGATCCCCGCGGCTTCCTCGAATATTTGTCGGCGATCTTTGGCCGATGCTTCGAGCATTCGCGCAACCTTGCCCTGTTCAATGATGCTGTAGGCATCCGCACCGATACCTGTTCCACGAATCAGAGTTTTGATATCTTTAAGACGGCAGGGCTCGTCGTTTATTAAGTACTCCCCTTCGCCGCTGCGATACACTCGTCGAGTTACCCGTACTTCTGCCGAGTCGAGTGGTAGAATGTCATTCGTGTTGTCGAAGATGATCGTTGCCTCGGCAACATTGACTTCACGTCGAGTGCTGCCCGTTGGACACTTGAAAATAACGTCCGTCATTTCCTTGCCACGCAGGCTTTTGGCACTAGATGTTCCAAGCACCCATTTTACGGCGTCAACAATATTTGACTTTCCAGACCCATTGGGTCCCACCACCACGGTAATTCCCGCTGGGAATTCAAACCGCGTCTTCTCCGCGAAGCTTTTAAAGCCGGTAAGTTCCAGTGCTTTGAGCATGGGGCGAATTGTTTTTCGGGTCAGAAACTAAGAAACGGTAAATGTAATTTGGGCGGGATACACTAGAAAGAGGGAAGCCAGGACTTGGTTTTTTCCCATAAGCTTGAGTCAGTTTGAGGGCGAACGTCTGGGTTGTTGGCAGTTTGCACGCGTTGGGAATTGCGGTTTTGAGTAGTGGATTCGGATTCTCCGAGCCGATTAAAAAACATTTCCGGCATTGGGTTCGACACGGTGATGCCGGTTGAATTGGCTGTGTCGCGGTTGTATGACCAGACGGGGCGAGGGCGAACACCGATGAGGATACGGGCATTAATTGCGTTTTGGGTGCGAGCCGATTGCAAACAATCAACGATTTCGGAATATCCACCGCCGACTTTCGCAATTCCCCGCACTACGTCTTCAAGATTGGTAGTGGTTGTCGCAAAGCGGTCCGGTTTTCCTGCAGTAAAACAACTGATTTGCAGCTTCCCGCTGCCTTCGTTTTTAATCAAAATATGGTTGCCAGCGTAAATGAGTTGCTTCGGTGTCACCTTAATTCCGTTGCCGAAGACCACAATTTCGGCTCGATTTGCCATTGAGACGTGGATCATTGCTGAGGCGGTGGAGGCGACGTGATGGTAGGTAAATCCAGGATAGTGCATTCCTGAAACCAAGGGGGAACCTGGATTACGTTTCCACAATGCTGTGAATGCACCGTAGCGGGTTTCTGCACTGTCGGATTCCATTAATTCAGTAATACCGTCGAGGGCGCTGACGTGGTCCATCCCAGCTAGGGCGGTTAATGCATGCCAGCGGAAGGCCATATGTGTCTCTGCGAGGTCGGTGAGGACAGGTGCTGCCTCGGCTTCGCCGAGATAGGCTAATGCTTCAGCGGAATAGAATTGTACTTCTGGATCGCTTGATTGGATGCCCATTTGTAGCATCGAAACGGCATCTTTCCCAATAGCCTCGAGTTGCAGAGCAGCCTCGGCAGAGGATGTTGGTTCGAGAAGTTTGGATAATAGCAGTTCCATGCGTTCTCGCTGATCGCCGACGTTTTCGGCAACAACGATACGGTTGATGACGTTCATATATCGGGAGACGTTATTACGATAACTTGCATGGACAGACAGTTCGATATAATTGTCGCGTTGAGCACTAGCAACGCCAGATTTACTCCGTTGGTGGTATTGTAAAAATCGTTTGTTTATTGAGGAACTGATCCGTGTGCTTGTGCGGACGCTGGCGTGTTTTGATTTTACGACGAGCCCAAGTGGACGGTCCATTTGGGAAATGCCGCCCCCGAGGATCAAGCCGGTGTGCTCGTTATTTGAGTCGTCGTTGCCACGGAACACAGAACGAACCAAAATAGGCCCGTCGGCTAGAGCTGCGACATGACCGCTGTGAACGGCTTGATTTAAAACAGCGATTTCCCGCATTCTAGAACGCAACAACCACCCGTCACGCAGGCTTGTTGTGTTGGAATGTGCAGGTAGCCGGACTTCAATATCAAAATGATCGCCCTTGCGCACCCCCGGCGGTAAATAGCCACGAGCAAGGATTAGAGAAGTGTTGGAAGAATCCAACAACTGACTAGGGTTTTCGACCTCATGAGTCAGCATTTCATCGGTTAATAGTGATCGATGGGCGCCAGTTGGTGGGGCACTACCACTGTTATTGAGCGAGTTGGCGAGGCCGATACTTTCGACCTTAAGGTAGTTCATGCCAATAGCGATGGAAAGGTCGCCGATGGTTAACGCGGTTTTTTCGGGTTTTTCACCGATCAAATTTTGTAGTTGAGTCTTACCGGGAATCTTGTCGGCTAGGCTACACCCAGAGAATAATGCGATTGGAGCAGTGACAGCAAACAAAATGGCGAAAATAGTAATTCGTTTATTTAGTTTACGGCGAGCAGAAACGTAATGAAAACTCATGCGGTCGATAACTCCGAAAGGCATGCATTTATATAAAAGTATTAGGGGCGCGCAGTGTTTTACTGCTAACGCACTACAGTCACTGTTGAGCGTTTGATTTAAGCCCAAAAAATAATGGTTTTAGCCGTTTTAGGTCAATACCATTGTGCTAGCACGTGGTGTTGACCTAGGAGCGCCTAGTGCTTCCGGAGGCGGAATTTGCAGGCTTGGAAATTAAAAGGCGAGCTGCTAAGGCGGGTCGTGCCCGCCTTCGCACCAAGGATGACAGCGAAAGATACGCCAGACACCTTTGAGGCTGCCGCGTATGGGACCGTATTTTTCTACGGCAAGAATAAAATAACTGCTGCATGATGGATGAAAACGGCAGTTTTTCCCAAGTAGGGGACTCAACAGAATTTGATAGAGTCGTACACCGGTGATGAGGATTTTACCTAGAACATGAAAGCACCATTTAACGAACTGCTGTAATGCGTTCATGAATTGTTGCGGTGGCTAGACAACTGTTGAATTGCTTGGGGAATTAATTGATTGAGTGATGTATCAATTGCGTGAGAATCGCAAGCAGCACCTTTCCGTGAGCGAACGACGATATCAAATCCGCCAAGATGGTGTTGTTGCCTGCAGCGGAACGCTTCGCGAATACGCCGTTTCCAGCGGTTTCGCACAACAGCGTTGCCAACTTGTTTGGAGATTGACAATCCGAGTCGGTTGTGACCTAAGTCGTTGGTGCAGACGTTTAAGACAAGAGTGCGATTATTGCAATGAACCCCACTGTGGTATACTCGCTTAAATTCTGCTGGGACTAACAGTCGCCTAGATTTGGGAAATGATAGGTTCCTATTGATGTTGTCGTCGTTTTCCCTGCGATCAATGTTCTCCATGGAATTTACCAGTTGATTTGAGTGCGTGGGTTTGCTTGCTGTAATGCGGCGATTTGTTCAACAAGTTCGGCGGGCGGTTCGTCAGGAAGGTAGATTTGCGTAATCACAAACAAATTGCCTTTACCTGTTTTGTGAGTCACTCCATGTTGTTTTACCCGGAACCGTTTCCCGCTAGGTGTACCGGCGGGAATTTTAAGTGTGATTGCACTATACGGCGTCGGGATATCGAGTTCCGTACCTTGTAGTGCTTCGGCTAGCGTCAACGGCATTGTTAATTCGAGGTCGTTACCATTACGCCGATAGTCTGGATGGGGTGCAACTTTGATTGTCAGCAAGATGTCGCCGTTGGGTCCGCCATTGTTTCCGGGGTATCCTTTCCCTTTGAGGCGAATTTTTTGCCCGCTTTCGATACCAGCAGGAATGGTGACTTGCACGGCGCTCGTATTTCCATTGGCCCCGACTGTATCCACTGACGCTTTACCTCCAATCACAGCGGTAGCGAAGGGGATTTCTAATTTGTCTTCGAGGCTTTGGCCTTTCGTTGGGCGTGGACTCTGAGGTCGTCTGCCTGTATTGAAGAACTGTTCAAAACCACCACCTCCACCACCAAATAGTGACTCAAGATCAGCACCGGCGAAAGGGTTCCCGCCGCCGCCCTGCGCCATGTTTTCAAATCCTTCGCCAAACTGATCATATTGTGAGCGTTTGGTCTCATCGGAGAGGACATCATAGGCGTGTTGTACTTCTTGAAATTTCGATTTAGCGCTAGCATCATCTGGATTCATATCCGGATGATACTTGCGGGCAAGTTCTCGATATGCTTTTTGAATTTCTTTTTTATCGGCGCCTCGAGATAGCCCCAATGTTTTGTAGTAGTCGTTGCTCATGAGTTGTCGTCGTACTGCGGTTGGTTGCGTCTAATAAATAATTGGTTATTCTCGTATTCTCTATTGGGATTGTAGAGGTGCGCCTAGTAAACTGACAAGCCGTAACTGTTTTCGTATGTCGCCCCAAAGATTTTAACGTTGAGTATTGAGATGAGTCGAATTTATACTTTTGATGTAGTTGCTCGTTCCCGCGTAGCGTTTTGGTCTACGATTGTTTTGTTGGGTCTAATCGGATTTCTTGGTGTGCCGGTTTACGGGCAGGGCGGAGTGATTGATTTTCAAATTGTGGATGCGGAAAGCAAAGAGCAGATTCCGGCCCGCATCCACCTGTGGAATAGCAAAGGTGTGGCGGTGCGAGCATTCGGGATGCCATTTTTTCATGACCATTTCGTATCCGCAGGCAAAGTGCGTCTGCGGCTTAAAGCAGATCGGTATCAATTTGAAATTGAACGCGGTCCGGAATATCGCATTCACCGTGGAAATTTTACGATGTTGCCTGGTGCAAGAGAGCAGAAGATCATTCCATTAAAGCGGTTTGTCGACATGAAAAAGGAAGGTTGGTGGTCGGGCGACCTGCATATTCATCGCAAGCTTGAGGATATAGAGCTTCTTATGCAAGCAGAGGATTTGCATATTGCTCCAGTGATCACTTGGTGGAATAAGAACAACCTGTGGGCGGAAAGTCCATTACCGGAGGAACTGTTACATCAATTTGACGGCGACCGGTTTTATCACGTGCTCAGTGGCGAGGACGAACGCGACGGGGGCGCTTTGATTTATCATCACTTGCGCAGCCCCCATAATATTGTTAGCGGCGAAAGAGAGGTGCCGTCATCGATGAAGTTCTTGCAGGAAATTCATCAACATGCCGGCGTGCATGTGGATATCGAGAAACCGTTTTGGTGGGATGTGCCCGTATGGATTGCTAGCGGGATGGTGGATTCCATTGGTATTAACAACAATCACATGCAGCGAGGCAAAATGGACAATACTGAAGCTTGGGGCAAACCTCGCGATAAACAGTTGTTTAATGGCAAGCTGGCTAACGGAAAATGGTCACAGCATATTTACTATCAGATACTTAATTCGGGTCATCGAATTCCACCATCTGCTGGTAGCGCCTCCGGTGTGCTACATAGCCCAGTTGGATATAACCGCGTCTACGTATATTGCGGTGAGGAATTTAGTTGGGACACGTGGTGGGCGAACCTGCGGGCTGGAAAAGTGGTAGTAACCAATGGGCCGATGTTGCGTCCGCGAGTCAATGGCGAGTTGCCTGGTCATGTCTTTAAGGCTGCGGCTGGAGAAACGGTTACTTTGTCGCCAACGCTGAGTTTGGCATTTCAAGAAAAGGTCGAGTATTTGGAGATTATTCGAGATGGAATTGTGGTAGAAAATGTGCGTTTGGACGCTTACGCGAAGATGGGCGGGCGGCTACCGGATATAGAATTCACCGAGAGTGGCTGGATTATGATTCGTGCCGTCACCAATTATCCAAAATCTTATCGTTTAGCTAGTACGGGGCCGTATTATGTGGAGATTGATGGAAAACGCCGCATCAGCGAGATGTCGAGCCAGTTCTTTATTGATTGGCTCAAGGAGCGGCAAGGTAAGATCAAACTGGCCCCAGGGGCTGAGCGAGATGAAGTAATGCAGTACTACGTAGGTGCGCAGAAATATTGGGAATCCGTGCGGCAAGCGGCGAATGCCGACTAACGTTGTTGATTTGTGTTATCATGGACACATCAGAAATACAGTTGTTTGTTAATCAGAAAAGGGGCTTGTGATGGGCTTTCGTAATCGTCGCCAATTTCTAGAAGAATCGATGCTTGCTGCAGCCGCTGCTGCCGCTGTAGGTTCGCCGGCTATTTCATATGGCTTTGAAGATCAAAGTAGTAGCCCCAATGAAAAACTAGGCGTTGCTGTTGTTGGCGTTCGCGGTCGTGGTGGTAGTCATATCGGTGCGTTCGCTGGTCGTAAAGATACTGAGATTCTTTACATCTGTGACGCGGATCGAGATGTGGGGGCTCGTCGAGCCGCTGAAGTTGGCAAACGCCAAGGTGGTAATGTCCCTAAATTCGAAGAAGATATTCGAAAAGTACTTGAAGATAATCGTGTCGATATTGTCAGTATCGCGACACCTAACCACTGGCATGCATTGGCTGCTATTTGGTCTATGCAGGCTGGCAAAGATGTTTATGTTGAAAAGCCTGTCAGCCATAACGTAAGCGAAGGTCGTCGTATCGTCGAAACCGCTCGCAAATATAATCGTATCTGTCAAACTGGTACGCAATCTCGCAGCAACCCCGGCATGATCGAACTGGTGAAGTTCGTCCAAAGCGGCAAAATTGGCGAAGTCACTGTCGCTCGTGGACTTTGCTATAAACGTCGTAATTCAATTGGTACCCGAGGTAAGTATGCCGCTCCCGGTAGTGTTAACTATGATCTTTGGTTGGGACCTGCGCCTAACAAAGATCATGTCTCACGACCCCAGTTTCATTACGATTGGCACTGGCAATGGGATTACGGGAATGGCGACCTTGGTAACCAAGGCATCCATCAGATGGACATTGCGCGGTGGGGATTAGGTGTCGATCGCTTTGCTGTCTCTACGCTGAGTTACGGTGGTCGCTTTAGTTATGTCGATGCCGGTGACACTGCTAACACGCAAGTCGTCTCTCATGGCTACGGCAAGAAGTCTTTGATTTTCGAAGTGCGTGGACTGGAAACATCAGCCTACAAAGGTGCTAAAATTGGCGTTATCTTTGAAGGCACCGAAGGTTACGCCGTTTGTCCGTCATACAATTCGGGTTCTGCTTTCGATAAAGATGGAAATCTGCTTAAGACGTTCTCCGGAACTGGAAATCACTTTGATAACTTTATCCAAGCAGTACGAGCCCGAGATCATAAAGTGCTCAATGCGGATATCGAAGAAGGCCACTTGTCCAGTGCACTATGTCACCTGGGTAATATTTCTCTTCGTACCGGTGGGCCTCTGA
This sequence comes from Planctomycetaceae bacterium, assembly GCA_018660825.1. Classification (GTDB taxonomy): domain Bacteria; phylum Planctomycetota; class Planctomycetia; order Pirellulales; family Pirellulaceae; genus UBA721. The sequence continues at coordinate 17,814 of JABJJO010000064.1, forward strand.
ACATTGAAAAAGCCGCGAAAAGCCTCAAGGCGCATCGTTCGCAAGATGATGTGCAGGATACGTTTGATCGGACCTTGGCTCATGCTAAATCCAATAACTCCGATTTTGAAACGACTCCCTTTCAATTCGGGTCGTTGTTGGAAATCAATCCTGAAGATGAGTCGATTGTTGGTAATGAAACTGCTAGCTATCAACTCTCAAGAGAATATCGTGAGCCCTTTGCAGTACCTGCTGCAGGGCAGGTCTAGAGTATGGCTTGTAAAAACAATCGCCAAACTTGACTATTACCTAAGCGTTTCAAACGCCGATTATTCGCACAGCGGGTAGTCGGCGTTTTTGTTGTCTGTCACGTTGTGCCTAAAACATTACTTCATCGAAGAAAGAGATTGCCTTGCCGCTTGAATTGTTGGGGGACATAAAAATATTGTATGAAGAAGGCCCATGTATGTTGGTGTACAAGCCAGGGGGTTTATTGACCCAAGCGCCACCGCACATTGAGAGCTTAGAGTTGAAAATGAAGCGGTTTATACGAGAGCGGGACAATAAATCAGGCAAAGTCTATTTGGGTGTGCCTCATCGCTTGGATCGTCCTGTCTCGGGGGTAATGGTTTTGGCTCTGCATCAACGCGCAGCCAAACGCATTTCGGACCAATTCCAACGTCGGGACGTTAAGAAGACGTACTGGGCCTGCGTTCAGGGAGTGGAGTTACCGGAACAGGGCACGTGGGTCGACTTTATGCGCAAGGTACCAGGTGAAGCTCGCAGCGAAATATGTGACGAGGTGGCTGACGGCGCAAAACGGGCAGTGCTGCATTACCGAGTGTTACAACAGCGAGCGGATAAAAGTTGGCTTGAAATCGGGCTCGAAACGGGACGTACCCATCAAATACGACTACAGTGTGGCTCTCGTGAAGTACCGATTGTCGGTGACTTGTTGTATGGCTCAGATCAAAAATTTGGCGAATATCACGAAGATGAAAGGCGAAGATGCATTGCTTTACATGCTCGCCATTTGCATTTGCGGCATCCAATGGTAGATAAGTTCATAGAACAGACAGCGGAATTACCCTCGAGTTGGGAGGCGGCTCGGATTTCTTTGGCCGAGTGAATGATTTTGGTCAAAAAATAGGTTGATTCGGCGCCCTTTGCAACGGTTCTCATAACAGTACATTCACAATATAATACGCGCTGCATTTTGAAGATAATATGTAGTGCGTTCAATCGCTTCTTTCGGACAAAAAAATTGATGACTCAGAGTCTAAGAATAGGTGCAGTTTCATATCTGAACACCAAACCACTTGTATATGGTTTACAGCAACGGTTACCTGAAGCAAAGATCACATTTGACTTGCCAGGTCGGCTAGCGGACGATTTGGCGCGCGGTGAACTCGATATTGCGTTGATTCCAACCGTCGAAACGTTTGATTCCCCAGGACATCAAATTTTGTCGGATGCTTGCATCGCGTGTCGCGGACCGGTCCATAGTGTTTCGCTTGTGAGTCGTTGTGCTTCTGGTGAAATTCGTACTCTAGCGCTTGATGAAGGCTCGCGTACTAGCGTGGCCTTAGTGCAAGTTCTGCTTAAAAAACGACTTGGCATTAGACCTGAGTTACAGGGCTTTCCTATTGGGCAGTCATTACAAAAAGTCGAAGCAGATGCCGTCTTGATTATCGGTGACCGCGCTATGCACGTACCAACGGATGAGTACGAAGAAATTTGGGATCTTGGTGAACATTGGGTCGATTGGACGGGATTGCCATTTGTGTTTGCGATGTGGACAGCACGTGCCGGGATTGAACAGGATCTGTCTGAGGTTGAACGGGCGCTTTCCGCAGCCCGTGATGATGGTCTTGCTAATTTAGAAAACATTGCTGCCGCGCATGCTGATGACCTTGGACTGTCGGTCGAACAATGCCTGACATATCTGAGAGACCATTTGCATTTTTACTTAGGCGATGCGGAACGACAGTCAATGGAGTTGTTTCGTGGCTATGTTGGTGAACTGTTTCCCGCCGCCAACCCGATCAAGTCGATATAGAGAACTATTATGAGTGACATTCAGCCGATTTTAGACAAGGCCGTTGCGGGACAACGCATTTCATTGCAAGAGGGCATCTCGCTAATGCGCTCGCATGACCTCGATGCGATTGGACGAGCTGCCAACAGCGTGACGCTGCGCATGCACCCTGAATCCTACCGAACCTATAACATTGATCGAAATATCAACTACTCGAATATTTGCACGGCGGTCTGCGATTTTTGTGCGTTTTATCGAAGTCCCGGTAGCGCTGAAGGCTGGGTGCTCGAGCGGGAAGAGTTGTTAGCTAAAGTCGAAGAAACGGTTCAACTTGGCGGTGACCAAATTCTGCTTCAAGGCGGACTGCATCATGAATATAAACTCGATTGGTATGAACAACTGTTGAGAGATATTCACCAGCGTTGTCCCAGTATCAACGTTCATGGCTTCAGCCCCCCTGAATTACATCACTTTGCGAAACTTAATAATCTGTCTCTTAATGAAGTGTTGACTAGACTGCGGACTGCTGGATTGGGGAGCATTCCTGGTGGTGGCGCCGAGATTTTGGTAGATCGCGTGCGAGATGAAATGACGCGCGGTAAAGTTAACTCAGATGATTGGCTTGATGTGATGCGGCAATGGCACAAGATGGATGGCGTTAGCACAGCGACGATGATGTACGGTCATGTCGAGACACTTGAGGAACGTGTCGAGCACATGGAACGAGTAAGGCAACTGCAGGATGAAACCAATGGATTCACAGCCTTTATATCTTGGACGTTTCAGCCAGATAACACGCCCTTAGATCACATTTCTCCCGTGGGAGCTTTTGCCTATCTAAAGGTCCAAGCGATCTCGCGATTGTTCTTGGACAATATTCCGAATATCCAATCGAGTTGGGTTACCCAGGGTTTGAAAATAGGCCAATTAGCAATGCTCTATGGCGCTAATGATATGGGAAGCTTGATGATCGAGGAAAACGTCGTGTCTGAGGCGGGCACCGTTCATTACCTAACGTTAGATCAGATTCGTGAAGCGATCGCAGAACTTGGTTTTGCGCCGCGGCAACGTAACGTGCGGTATGAACTGTTTGACGATGAACATGAACAAATGGCGGTTGCGGCCAATCGAGCTTGGGTGGACAAGCGACAGCAATCCGAACAAGCTGTTTACCAGCTAAACTAAAACGCAAACGTAGAGAGTATTTCCGTTGCTCCGCCCTGTGTTCGAGCTTCAAAACGGATTTGTGAAACCAAAGGTGTTAACTGTGATTGTCGTTGAAAAACTAGAAAAAACATATCCGGATCTACAGCGGGGCGCAGTATGCGCTGTCCGGGGGATCAGTTTTGTGGCCTCTCCCGGGCAGGTGTTTGGATTGCTGGGCCCCAATGGAGCAGGCAAAACGACGGTGTTACGGATGCTATCTACGATGCTTAAGCCAACAGGGGGAAAAGCGACAGTCGCGGGCTTTGATGTAGAAACACAAGCCGAAGACGTTCGCCGTCACATTGGTTTTGTGTCAGCCAACACTGCTAATTACGATCGCATGTCCGCTTTTGAAATGGTGGAGTTCTTTGGCCAGTTACATGGCCTATCGAAAGACGAATTAGCCGAGCGTAGTGAAGTTGTGTTCGAACAATTACAAATGAATGATTTTCGCGATACGACTTGCGGGAAAATGTCGACCGGCATGAAACAAAAAGTCTCGATTGCTAGGGCGATCATTCATGATCCTCCGGTATTGATTTTTGACGAAGCAACCGTTGGACTCGATGTGTTGGTAGGTCGTTCTCTGCAAAACACTGTCCTGCAGTTTAGAGATCAAGGTAAATGTATTATCTATTCGACGCATCATATGAATGAAGCGGAAAGAGTTTGCAATCATGTGGCGATTATGTACCAAGGGGACATTTTGGCTGAGGGGGGCCAGCGTGAGTTGTGTGAGCAACACGGTCAGCATAGCCTCGAAGAACTTTTTTTTGCTTTGATTGATCAACGTGATGGCCAAGAAAATAGCACGGGGTTAGTTGCTGAAGACGTATTAGCTACGGAGCAGCAACCATGAATTGGACGAACGTAAAACGAATATTCAATCGCGAAATACGTGATCAATTGCGTGACCGTCGTACACTATTTACGACGTTGATTTTGCCGCTGATGATGTACCCCATCTTAGGCCTGCTAATGCTGCAGGTCGCCCAGTTTGTAAGCGAGACGTCAAGTAAAGTGCAGGTTATTGGCAGGGATTCGATAGCCGAACTGCCAGAGTTGTTCGTTGATGGAAAATTTACTAGCACGCATGCTTCGGCAGAGGCCAAACTACTAGATTTAGAATTTTCTCATGGTAACGAACATTCCACAGCGGAACTGGTTTATGAGCATGCAAAAGACTTAGTGGATGCCGATGAGTTCGACGCAGTCATTGTATTTCCCGCAGATATGCAGGCCTATATCTTAGCGCTGCGGCAGGAAGTGATGACGGCAAGAGAAAATGATGCAGCAGCGGTTGAGGATGTGGAACAAGTTGGCGGCGGACGCAAGTCGAATGACGCTGTTTTGTTACAGGGGCCACGAATTGTATTCAATTCAGTGGATGATAAATCAAAAATTGCTTACAAACGGATTACTAATGTGCTTGAAAGTTGGCAATCAAGTATCAAACAAACACTTTTTCAAGCGGGTAATATTCCGCTGAAGATCGCTGACCCGATTACAATTGTCGATCGTGATACCGCTCCGGTCGAAAGCCGTAACGCAGCAATTTGGGCAAGCATTATTCCCATGATGTTATTGATGTGGACTTTGTCCGGGGCATTCTATCCCGCTGTAGATCTCTGCGCCGGTGAAAAGGAACGTGGAACGTTGGAAACGCTACTGTGTGGTCCGGCAAAACGTCTCGAAATTGTGGCGGGCAAACTCCTGACTATTATGACTTTCAGCTTCTTTACATCGCTATTTAACCTAATCAGTATCGCCTTTACCGGTGTCTTTCTGATTGGCAGAATGATGCCTGAAGGTAGCCCGCTACAAGAACGATTAGGCACCGTTCCTGGTTGGAGTATTCTTTGGAGCTTAGTAGTACTCGTACCGCTAGTTGCGATGTTCAGTGCATTGGCGCTCTCAGCCGCTACGTTTGCTCGCAGTAGCAAAGAAGGGCAGTATTACATGATGCCGCTTTTGATTTTGTGTATGCCGTTGATGATGATAAGCATGATTCCCAGTGTCGAATTAGATTTGGGCACCAGCTTAATCCCCGTCGCAGGAGCGGCTTTACTATTGCGGAATTTGATTGAATCTCAATTTAGTGTGGCTATTAGATTTGCATTGCCTGTGGTGGCTAGCAGTCTGTTCTGTTGTTACTTAGCGCTCCGCTGGGCAACTGCACAGTTTAACAGTGAAAGCGTGTTGTTTCGGGAAAGTGAAAAATGGGATGTTAAATTGTGGCTGTTACAGTTGCTGAAAACTCCCCGTGTTGCCCCCACTGCCGGCATGGCAATTTGCTTTGCGTTATTTGTGTTGATCTTGCGATTCTTTGCAAATTTCGTCGCGCCCGATGCGACAAATTGGTCAGGGTTTCTCTTGAATAATAGTGTCGCTTTAATACTTACGGTCGGTGTCCCAGCTATATTGGCCGCTGTATTTCTGACAACTAATCTATGGGACACGCTCAATATCCGCAGCGTGTCGTTGCCAGTGTTGGTGATTGCATTGTTGTTGCCCTTTTCATTACAACCGATTATCAGTTGGTTTGGTGTGGTGATAGCAGAAATATATCCCATTAGTCCAAGTATGTTGGCTGGCTTGGAAGGCTTGGAAAAAATGTTCGACGCCGCTCCCTGGTGGTGGATGCTATTGGCGATGGCGGCAGTGCCAGCAGTGTTTGAAGAATTGGCATTTCGAGGGTTTATGCTTTCAGGACTCAGATCGGAAACCAAAGACTGGACAGCGATTTTTATTACCGCTGCCTTTTTCGGCATTACTCATGGGATTCTTCAACAATCTTTAAATGCCGGAATGATTGGAGTTTTACTAGGGTATGTGGCAGTCCGTACGAATAGTATTATTCCGACAATCATCATTCACTTTTTGCACAATGGTTTGGTGGTTGTTCTTAGTAAATTCTCCGCCAGCCAAGAATGGCTGCAAACACTTCAGGTTGAATATGCCGAGATTGGGGCTATTTACAGCCCGCTTGTGACCGTTGTCGCCACAATAGTTACCTTGGCGTTGCTGTTCGCGCTTCACCGCTTAACGGTAGTTCAACCTTCATTAACGGATACCGCATAAATGTCAGTCTATCGCGCTCGCTGGGTGCTGCCGATATCTGCGCCTCCTATGGAAAACGGCTGGGTTAGTTGTCATCAGGGAATGATTACATCCCTCGGGCAGGGCAGCGTTGCTGAGGAGATAATTGACCTGGGGAATGTTGCGATTATTCCAGGCCTAATTAATGCACATACGCATCTTGAATTTAGCAATCTTGGTTCACCTTTAGACGCGGGCGCTGGGCGTTTCGCAGACTGGATTCAGGCGGTGCTGGACTATCGCGCCAGTTCAGAGATTGGTACAGGTGTGATCGCCTCAGGATTGGCACAATCCAGCGCGTCCGGTGTTGGGGCGATTGGCGAAATCTCGACGTTCGATGCGTCTAATGAATTGGCGAGCGAATACCAAGAAAGTGTCGAGGAATTGGTAGTGTATCGTGAATCGATTGGGCTTTCTAAAATTCGTGTGGCCGAATTGTTGGAACAAGCCGAAACGCACATCAATGCGGCTCAGTCAAAAAAATGGCACGCAGGTTTAAGCCCGCATGCACCTTACACCGTTCACGGAGATTTGCTCTCCGGTTTGTGTTCTCTGAGTGCCGCACACCAGGTTCCGCTAGCGATGCACTTGGCGGAGACCTTGGAAGAGATTGAACTGCTAGAAATGGGGACAGGCCCGTTGCGTGAATTGTTGCAACGGTTAGATGTTTGGGACGTTGTTGGGATCCAATCGCCCGGTTCGATACAGGCCTACTTAGAGGAATTGAGTAAATGCTGGCGTGCCGCGATCATCCATGGGAACTACCTAGTGGCAGACCATCAAAGCTTCATTGGGCAACATCGGGATGTGATGTCTGTAGTGTTTTGTCCACGAACACACTCCTATTTTGGGCACTCAGAGTATCCACTTGAAAAGATGCTAGCTGCTAATGTGCGAGTTGCCTTAGGGACGGATTCGCGCGCATCGAATCCCGATCTATCAATGATCACAGAACTAGGTTTTGTTGCCGAGGAATTCCCAAACGTTTCAGCAGAACAACTGTTGGTTTCAGCGACCTACGCTGGTGCTTATGCATTGGGACTGGAACAACTTGTTGGAGCCATTGCTGTGGGTGCTAGTTCGCGATTGTTAACCGTGCCCTGTGGCGATGCTACGCTGGACAACGTTTATCAACAAGTGCTTGAAAACCTAAATGAGTTTTCCCATTTGCGATGCGATCAAATGTAAGCCTTTGAGTGGTTTGAGGCTGTCCGTAATTTAGAGTCGACAGTTATTGATCGGAGTTTCGAGGATTGCCGATGCTTGGATTTCTTCCAGTTGATCCATTACGGTAGTGATTTCACTACTCTTTACCATTACCCGAACCGCACTCCATTGTTGGTCATCCAGTGGAGTAATTGTGGGGGATTTGAATCCAGGGGTGATTTTTAACGCTGCCTCAAGATTTTCTTGCGGGATGTTGTATTCCAATAGTGAATAGCCTCGGGCAATAACGACGCCTTCGAGACGACGAATGACCCGCTGTGCCATTTCACTGTGACGCTGTTGTTTGTTCTGAATGAGGACGGTCTCATATTGACCGATTTCATGGGCGATTTTTAAGCGATTGGCCGCCAGTGTACTTCCGGTTTCGACAAGGTCAACGATGACGTCGGCGATGCCCAAGGCGATCATGATTTCTACGCTACCACTTAACGGAACGAGATGAGCGACTGCGTTATGCTCTGCCAAAAAGTTCGTGGTTACGTTGGTGAAACTTGTAGCAATGCGTTGGCCATCAAGTTGATTCGGATCGTTGAACTCAAGGTCATCGGGTACGCATATAGCAAGTCGACATTTGCCAACGTTTAATGACAAGCGTGTATCGACATCTACATTCGCTTCGGCAACCAAGTCAGAGCCAGTAATCCCCATGTCGATAGCACCCTCGGCGCACAATACAGGGATGTCATCGGTGCGTAAAAATATGATATCGATAGGCAGGCCTCGAACCTTAGCAAACAAGGATCGATTCTGACGTCGAAAGCGAATGCCCGCTTCTTTGAGCAGTTCGATTGCGAGGTCCGATAGACGACCTTTGCTAGGTAGTCCAATGCGTATGTTATGGTCAGGAGTAGTCATGGATTTGTTGTAATTTGAGAGACTGGTTTGTTAGTCGTTGGTGCGGGCTGATTTTTCGTCGAGTCCCGAAACTCCAAAGCGACGTCCTAATTCGGCTTCTATTTCCTGTATGTGTATTGTTTGGTGGCCCAGTAGTACCATTAGGTGGAACAATAGATCGGCGGCTTCATGGATTAGGTGATCGCGCCCACTTGAGCCGTCTTCCATGGCCGCTTCTACTACTTCTTGGGCTTCCTCAATGATTTTTTCATTAATATGCGGGACACCCCCGGCAAACAATTGCGTTGTGTAGGAGTTTTCGGGGAGCGTTTGGCGGCGATCCTCGATAACATCCATCAACTGATGCAAAATATTGGGCACGGAGTTCAATTGTGAGTTTCCCTTTACAGGAGTTGGAATTCATACAACGATGATGGCACGATTGCCGATACAGGTTTTATCCTAAACAGAGTAGTCAAAACTGGCAATTGCTGGTTAATGACTAGCGAGCAATGTTAAGTAAATCAACGTACTCGACGGTGAGTTATAGCGATTATGACGGAACAAGACAGACAATCGGACGCTGCGACGCCAGAGTCTTCGGTACTCCCAGTTCCGTCGGAGCCTATCCCAGCGGTAAATGCTGCCTGTTGGTTTTTGACAGGACCCACAGCTAGTGGGAAATCCGCGACGGCTATGGCGCTTGCGGAAAAGATCGACGCTGAAATTATTTCGTTAGATTCCATGGCGATCTACCGCGAAATGGATATCGGCACAGCCAAGCCTGCGGTTAGTGAGCGTGTCGTTGCGCATCACTTATTGGACATTCGCGTTTGTACTGAAGAATTTAGTGTTGCTCAGTACCTCGAGGCTGCCCATAGTTGTGTCGCTGAAATTTTAGCACGCGGCAAAGTCCCTTTGTTCGTTGGGGGTACTCCGATGTACCTCAAGGTGCTGTTGCGAGGTATGTTTGTCGGACCACCGGCGGATTGGGAATTTCGCGGACAGGTTCAAGAGCAGATTGATTTACATGGAAACGAATTGATTCATCAACAGCTTGAACGTGTAGATCCCTTGTCGGCTCATAAACTACATCCCAACGATATTAGGAGGGTCATTAGAGCCCTCGAAGTGTTTCATCTAACGGGTGTACCGATTAGTCACCAACAACAACAATTTGAAGACCAAGGTGCTTCAGGCAGGCAGAATGTATTTGTATTATCTTGGCCACGCCCACGGCTTCATCAGCGGATCGAGCAGCGTGTTGAGCAGATGTTTGAAAGTGGTTTTGTGGCAGAGGTTGAGGCGTTAGTTGAAAAATACGGTTCGCTCGGACGTACGGCAGCGCAGGCCGTAGGATATCAAGAGGTATTGGCACTGCTAAACAAAAAGTGCTCACTGGATGATGCGATTGAACAAGTGAAAATTCGCACGCGCAGATTTGCCCGGCGTCAGGAGACATGGTTTCGCGGTTTCGAGGAATGTATTTGGATACCGCAGGTAGTGCCTGTGGAAATAGGCGATACAGTTGACCAAATCTTAGAGCAATCCGAGTAGGAATTGCTCTTATACGCATCGAAGGTCGGAAAGTATCTGCCAAGGCTTCGTGCCTTTTCCAAAGTCACTTCCGCTAGTAAGATGGTATGTTTGGCTGCTAGTGCTATTAATGAACTAGTGGCGAAACATAGCCTGTAGAGCTAAAACGTAAAATTTGAAATATTGAAGTTATAACGAAGGATATTAGACAGTGTTGCGAACCCATACTTGTGGTGAATTGCGGACAGAGCAGATTGATTCAGAAGTTACTTTGTGTGGCTGGATTGATAGTTCACGTGATCATGGCGGAGCTGTATTTATTGACTTGCGCGATCGTTATGGCAAAACGCAAGTCGTGTTTGGCCCCGAAAGCGGTTTAGTGGATGAAGGCAGTACACTGCGTAACGAGGACGTGATTCTGGTAGTGGGCAAAGTTTCCCCTCGGCCGGATGGCACCGTCAACGCTAAGTTGCCCACGGGCGAATTAGAAGTTCGAGTCACGCAGCTTCAAATTCTTAACAAAAGTGAAACTCCACCATTTACGCCCAGTCAACAAGAGTTACCTGGCGAAGACTTGCGATTGCAGTATCGCTATTTGGATCTGCGACGCAAGCCAATGCAAGATGTGTTGCAACTACGTAGTCGTATTATCAAGATGATGCGAGACTATTTTGAGCAACACGATTTTATTGATATAGAAACTCCAATTCTGGGGCGCAGTACTCCAGAGGGCGCTCGCGATTATCTTGTGCCGAGTCGCGTGCACGAGGGAGAATTCTATGCGTTACCGCAATCGCCTCAACTTTACAAACAAATTTTGATGGTGGCCGGATACGATCGTTATATTCAAGTCGCACGTTGTTTTCGAGATGAAGATCTACGAGCAGATAGACAACCAGAATTCACTCAGCTCGACGTTGAAATGTCGTTCGTGGATGCTGATGATGTGATGGGATTGATCGACGGTTTGATGCAAAAGATGGCGTTGGATATCAAGGGGTTGGAATTGCAGTTACCGCTGCCACGAATGACCTACGACGAAGCGATGAGTCGATTTGGTAGCGATGCACCTGACCTGAGATTTGGAATGGAATTGATCGATTGCTCTGACTTGGCTGCCAAGGCTGAGTTTCGAGTGTTCTCCGGGGCAGTCGAGTCTGGTGGTGTGGTGAGGGGGATCAAAGCGGATGGTGCGGCGGAGAACTTCTCCCGTAAACGAATCGATCAACTTACAGATTGGGTGAAACAAGATTTCGGTGCGAAGGGCCTGGCGTGGTTCCGTGTCGAGGAAGATGGAACGTTATGGTCGCCGATAGCTAAAAACTTTAGCGATGAACTCTTGGTGGAGATTGGCCAGCGCATGGAAGCTAAGCCGGGTGATATTATGTTTTTTATCGCCGATACTTGGGAAGTCAGTTGTCGAGCATTGTCGGCTCTGAGGAAATCTCTTGGTGCTGAGTTGAAATTATACGACCCGCAGGAGATGCATTTCTCATGGGTCGTCGAATTCCCCATGTTCGATTACGACGCGGCGGAAAAACGCTGGGTGTCTACTCATCATCCCTTTACTGCACCGCGACCTCAAGATGTAGCCTTGCTTGAAACCGATGCGGCAAAAGCGAGAGCGATTGCCTATGACCTAGTGATTAATGGTTTTGAGGCAGGTGGCGGTACGATTCGAATCCACGACCAAGATGATCAACGGCAGGTGTTTGAGTTGCTAGGGATTGATGAAGAGACAGCCCAAGATCGCTTTGGATTTTTGCTCGATGCATTGAAATACGGCGCACCACCACATGGTGGGATAGCACTTGGAATCGACCGAGTCGTCATGCTATTCGGAGATTTGGATAATATTCGGGATTGCATTGCGTTCCCAAAAACGCAGAAAGCTGCGGATATGATGACTGGGGCCCCGAGTCCTGTCGATGATAAACAACTACGTGAACTTAGCATCAACGTCATTCGCCCCGATTGATCTTTGCTAACATGCCCTTCCTCAGGGTTATGCAAAATATTTAATTCGTCCGCGGCGCGCTTGCTACGGCGCGTTTTTGTTCGTTTGCTCCGATAATGTGGCAGTTTTGAGACGATTCCACTTCTCGTTAAACGCCGCTTCGTCGAACAGTTCAGGATTCATAACGCCGTTATGTCCGGGGTAGGTTTCGAGTCCTAAATCCGCTAACGGCGTGCGCCACCTTGTCGTAATAGTCGGTCGTGAGAGTAACAGGGACGGTCGCGAATTGAGATGTTCTCGTAAAGATGGTCAACTCTGTCATCCACGCACAAATCCGGGATCGATGACGATACGCTCGGGCATGGGGTCGGCGCAGACCCAGATCATGTCGATTTCGTTTTCCGATTGATTAATGAAATGGTGCACGCGCCCCCGCGGTATCATGGCTGTAGCACAGTTGCTCAACGAGTATTTTCGACCCTCGACCAGACAGTCCGCATCACCGCGGATGATGCAGACCGATTGGTCGACATCGTGCAGGTGGTCTAGTAGGCGGACTCCAGAATTCAAGCGTGCGAAACCACCACTCATTTCGATGCCAGGAACCAACGAGGCGTTGAAGTAATCAATGACCTCCGTTCCCGGGTCGACACCCTGTAGACGGTTTGCGGTGGCGAATCGTGTCACTTGTTCAAACCCAGGCGTTCCGGTGGCGCTTGCTGGCATGTCTGTTTGCTCAAACGACTGATCGACCGGCTCGCGCTCAGGCGTGCTCATTGCCAGCGCGACGTGCAGACGCGTGGCTTTGCCCAAATCGGGGTTGCGAGTCTGATGTGGCAACCAGCGAGGGATCGTAATGTTGTCCAACGGGCCTAGTCGATAAGTCCGTCCTTCGACGGATACCTCGGCTTCCCCTTCGAGTACGGTGACGGATTCGCCACAGGGGTGCCTGTGATAAGGCAGCACGGACTCAGGCTGTATGGTCACGATACCTGTCGTCAGGCCCCGCGCCGTGTTGAAATCGCCAACCAGTGCTTCCAAGGTAACGCCGGCCTCTAGTTCCGCGGTTTTCCCAGCGCCGTAATTGGTAATAACTTCATCCCGATCGGGGGTCGTCCCTACGGGTGGCTGGGAAACTGGCAGTAGGACATCTCGGCCCCCGGCAGGGTCAAGGCTAGCCGCTGGCATGCGGTCACGCCCAACGACTTGCAACGCCTGATGGATTGATCGCAATAGCAGGCCGTTGTCAGCGCCCAGTCCTAGCATGTGAAACCCCTGTTCCCGCCGTTGGACGAGATTGTCAATACTAGTGGTCAGCAGACCGCAGTGCTTACCGGTTGCGTTGATCGAATCTTTCAATTGGAGGATTTGTTCGGCAACGCCGGGGCCTTCCCATTGGCCACGGTAACCGGCCGTTGCCGAGAAATCTGCGGGACCGAAAAAGAACACGTCCGTACCGTCAAGTTCGCACATGGCAGGTACGTTGGGAATGGCGGAGACGCTTTCGATTAACGGGACGACCAGTACTTGTTCATTTGCCGCGGACGCATGTTCGACAAGACACTGGCCCCAGGCTGTGGCTCGCTCACCTCCGATTCCACGTCGACCTTCGGGCGGATAGCGGCAATCGCTGATAGCTTCATTAAGTTCTTCAACGGTTTCGATCCAAGGAATAACGACTCCGTCGGCACCAATATCGAGTGCGCGTTTCGTGAGTGACGTACTGCGTTCAGCCAATCTGACGAGCACCACGGTTTCGCTGCGTAAGGCAGCGCGGATATGCTCATTGATCTCCTTCCAATCAAGGTGCCCATGTTCGGCATCGATGACTACCCAATCCATATCCAAGGCGACCGCCATCTCGGTGATGCTGGCAGATTCCAGCGTGACCCACAATCCGTAGATAGGTTCGCTATTGGCGAGTTTATTTCGAAAGCGTTTCAGTGCGTCGGTTTTCAATGCAAAAAGTCCCTAAGGTCTATGAGTGGTTTTTACTATGGATTAATTGTAAACGTATTATGTGAGAGGGCGAACGACCGAAGTGCTGCGGTAGTAGTCCAATAATGTTTCAATGGATAACACGCCACCGCCCAGTCCACTCTTGTTGACACCGCCGTAGGGGACTCCGTGTGCGAACACGTTGTGGGCGTTGATCCAACTGTTTCCTGCCACCATGGCTTCGGCGACTCTAGCCGCTCGATCCGCATCGTCCGTCCAAACACTATTGGCAAGGCCATAGTTGGTGTCGTTGGCCATTTCGATTGCTTCTTCTTCAGTCTCGAATTTGGCTAGATATGCAACGGGACCGAAGATTTCTTCGCGGGCCGCCACATTGTCCAGCGATCCGGCCAGCAGTGCGGGTTTGACGTAGTGCCCCTCGAAGCCTTCGACAGTGGCACGCCCGCCACCGAACAGACATTCGGCTCCCGCGGCCTGACCCTTCTCTTGATAACCCAGCACGCGATCGCATTGTTTGGCGTTGACGACCGGCCCCATCTCGCTGGACGGATCGAGCGGATGCCCGATCCTGACCTGTTCCAGGCGATCCTTGCAATGTTCTAGGAATTCATCGTAAATATCGCTGTGGATCATCCAACGCGTTGCATCGCAACAAACTTGTCCTGTATGGAACGTGATTGCCCCGACAAGTTTCTCGGCAGTGTCTGCCACATCCACATCGTCGAAGACAACGGCAGCACCTTTGCCTCCTAATTCCAATTTGACGGGTACCAGATTACGCCCGCAGGCTGCGGCTACTAATTGACCGACTTCGGGTGAACCGGTGAACGACATCCGCTTAATCTCGGTATTGTTTGTCAATGCTGCCCCAGCGGTCTCACCACGGCCTGTCACAACGTTGATTACGCCGTCTGGCACACCGATTTCAGTCGCCAGTTGAGCCAGATAGATGGCCGACAGTGAAGTGTCTTCCGCCGGTTTGATGACGACCGTGTTGCCTGCCGCCAAGGCCGGAGATATTCCCCACCCGATTAATAAAAACGGAAAATTCCAGGGAAATATAAACGCACAGGCACCCCACGGTTGCTTATAAGTCCAGGCATCATGATCGGCGACATCGAGTTTTGTACGCGTCTCGACACCTTCCGCAAGTTGGACAAAGTATCGTAGTGTGTCGACGAAATTCTGAACATCACCCTCTGCTTGTGCTTCGATTTTTCCTGCTTCCAATGCTTCAATCTGAGCAATGATAGGTTTGCGCTGCTCGACGGCATCCGCTAAACGCAGAAGTACGGCACCACGATCAGCTTGAGAAAGTGTCGACCAAGCAGGAAACGCCAGGTTGGCAATGTCCACTGCGTGATCAACCTCTGCCGCCGCCAGATCATGAATATCCGCAATTTTGTTACCAGAACCGGGATCGATTGTCGCGATCAGTTCGCCGGTTGCAGCGGGATAGTCCTTACCTCCGACGAATCCGGGAAATGAATTGTTATTGAGGAACTGGGTGACTTCAGGCAGCAGACGCGATAGGGGTGAGATGTTCATGGTATGAGAGTCCTTAGATGGGATAGAATGAAATGGAAGTAAAAGATTGATAAGCGGGGTTTATTTACACGTATCACGTCCAACTCGCCAATGGACGCGATGGGTTGTCCGCCAACGGAGGCCGCAGCGGTGGTAAGATCTGTCATCAGACTCGCTGATCGGTTCACGCGATGATCTCCTGTACGACTTTGCCGGCAACATCCGTCAACCGAAACGGCCGACCGTGATGGTCGAAGGTCAACCGCTCATGATCCAGACCCAATAAGTGCAGCATGGTGGCGTGCAGATCGTTGATGTGGACCTGACCTTCCACGCCGTAGTAGCCGAAGTCATCAGTAACGCCGTGCGTGATGCCACCTTTGACACCGCCCCCGGCCATCCACATGGTGAAGCCGTGGTGATTGTGTTCGCGACCATCACCGTTTTGAGCGTGCGGAGTGCGGCCAAACTCACCCCCCCATAGTACCAACGTGTCATCAAGCAAGCCCCTCGTTTTTAGATCAGTGAGCAATCCGGCAACCGGCTTGTCGGAAACCGCACAGCGATCAGGCAGTCCTGTGGCAATCTTGTTATGGTGATCCCAACCACCGAGCGAGACCTGAATGAACCGCACGCCGGCCTCGGCAAAACGGCGGGCTAATAAACACTGGCGACCAAACCCGTCCGTCGGCGAGCCATTGATACCATAAAGGGCCAGAGTCTCTTTTGATTCCTCAGCGAAATCTACTAACCGTGGAGTTTCTGTTTGCATGCGGAATGCGAGTTCAAACGACTCGATGACGCCTTCCATCTGCTGATCCACTTTGAGATGATCGAGTTGTCGTTGGTTCATGGATTGAATCAGATCGATGCGGCGACGCTGTACTTTCACAGGGATTTGGGAGTCGGTTAAGTGACGGATGGGAGCCTTGTCCGGTGATGTTCCCACCTGTTCGATGGCAGTGCCCTGGTGGATGGCGGGCAAAAATGCACTGCTGAAATTACGTTCCCCTTCCTGGGGCAGAATCGTGATGTAGGACGGCAGTTGCTGGTTCTCCGTCCCCAGTCCGTAGGATAGCCACGAACCCATGGAGGGGACGGTGTCAAAGAGATTGCCTGTGTGAAGCTGTCGAATCGCCACAGGGTGGTTGGGGCTGTCTGCCTGTACCGCTCGTAGAACACAGAGATCATCGGCGTGCTGGCCAAGGTGTGGCAACAGGTCGCTCATATAGAGACCGCATTCTCCCTGATGCATAAAACCCGTAACCGGACCCAACAGTCGTGTGTTATCAAGACCAACAGTCGCTTCCGTTTTAGGCAGTTTATACGGTATAGGTTCTCCAGCCCGTTGGGCAAGGTGGGACTTATAATCAAAGAGGTCCATCTGGGATGGTCCGCCTGACATAAACAGGAAAATAACGCGTTTGGCGCGGGCAGGAAAATGGGGTTGCCTAGTGGCTAGTGGATTTGTGATATCATTTTTTATCGAATCCGCAGAGGCTTGTCGTTGTAGAATCGAGTTCAGTGCGAGCGTGCCGAACCCGCAACTCGTAGCGCGCAGGAAATCTCGCCGTGACGGGACGATGGATTCAGTGGGTTCCAGCATGGTAGTCCTATTCACGAAAAAGAAAACGATTGGAAGCGAGCACAGCATGACATAGTTGCGTCCACGCTGCCGACCGGGCTTTAGTAGCATCGGATGCGGCGATGAGATCCTGAGTGCATTGTTCAAGAAAAGTCAGCGCGATCTCGATTTCATAATCCTCCGGCGGGCAGTTTACG
Organism: Planctomycetaceae bacterium; assembly: GCA_018660825.1. Lineage (GTDB taxonomy): Bacteria > Planctomycetota > Planctomycetia > Pirellulales > Pirellulaceae > UBA721. The sequence goes on from JABJJO010000064.1 coordinate 34,958, forward strand.
GTCAGAAGGTAAAGGTGGTTAATGCGAGCCCGGTCGTCAGCAGGTTGGTGCTGCTGTAAACGTTCAGCTAACTTGGCGGCCTGCTGTTTCACGAAGGGAGCGTTCAGCAAGAACAGCGCCTGGGTTGCTACGGTGGTATTGGATCGCGCACCGGTGATATCATTGGGGTGCGGGAAATCAAAAGCGCTGAGAATTTCAAGTTCACCCAATGGGCGTTCTCGCTTGAACGGCAGGTAGACGGAACGACGGTTCTTGATGTATTCCGGAATATTTCCAGCCCAGGTTGGCGGATTTACTTTTCCTCCGAGACCCTTAATATTTCCCTTTAATTCCAGCCCAAGTGATGATCCTCCGCGACTGGGATCCAGTTGCCCACTCGTCGCTAGCATCGCGTCTCGAATCGATTCGGCCGTCAATCGGCGACGCGGCATCTGCCAGAGCAGGCGATTATCAGGATCAAGTTTCGCTGATTTGACGTTATGTGTGGACGCCATCTGGTAAGTGCGCGACAACACCATCCGCCGTACGGTATTTCTCAAAGACCATTTGTCATCCTCACGCAGGCGAACTGCAAGGAAATCGAGCAAATCGGGATGACTGGGTATTTCACCGTGGACACCAAAGTAATCCACGCTGCGGACCAACCCCTTGCCAAACAGATGGTGCCAGATGCGGTTGACAAGGATTCGCGACGTGAGTGGATTGCTGGGATCCGTGAGCCAGTGCGCGAGTTGCAGACGACCGCTGGTTTGTTCTGGGATGTCGTTGAACTTTGAGACGGAAACGGCGCTGAGAAAACCACGGGGAACGATTTCGCCGAGTGATTGAAAGTCGCCTCGCTGGTAGATCGGACCGTCATGCGGCGTTTCAATGTCCCTGACGGCAAGTGCCTGTGCGGCACCCGGACGTGCCGATTCCAGGCGTTGAGTGAGACTTGACAGTTTGCGGTTGATGCCGGCGATGCGGGGGTTGTCAGAAGCGACAGCTGGACCGCTGTATATTTGCAGCGCAAGGTTCGGTTTGCCGCCCTCGTCCATATCGACTACGTGCGAATGGTTTGTGCCTGTCCCCGCCCATCTCGGAATTGAACATTTGGCATAAACAGACAATCCGGTGCCGGCTTGCTTGCCCTGGATACTGCCGACTTGGCATTTATCAAAATCTTCCACGAAGACAATTATTGAAGTACCAGATTCTTCGACCGTCAAGTTATCGATCGCACCGCCGAACCGACCGGTGTAAGCGCTTGAGGTGATGTGTAACTTCACGTCGCCTGTACCATCTCCGGTATAAACGAACGATACTGCTTTAAGCTTTTGAGCATCTTTTTCCCCTGACCAGGCATCCGGTCGATGAACATGCCAGGCAAGCACCGTTCCGTCTTGGCGTAATATCTGCAACAACAGGCCCTCGCCGTTGGCGGTCGCCTGGGTTGCATCCGCCCAGACCGAAGGGGCTGCGGAGAACGAGACGCGATACTCGCGGCCTTCCCGATTGGCGCTGATTCCTGTTTCTAGAGTCACTGCATTTGCCTGAGTGTTGACAGGCATTTTTGTAAATCTGAGTTCCTCGTCACCTCGTCGCAGGTCAGCAAGTTCGCCACGAAGTTGCTGTTGTTGTTTGCTAATAACTGTCACGAGTTGCTCGAACTCTTCGTCCGCTCCTGGCAGTTCTGGCAGATTCACGTGCGTGATCTGACTCCAGACACCTGGCCCGTCGTAGCTGGTGGTGAGTGTGCTGTGAAAGATGCCTGCCAAGGCGTAATAGTCGCGAGTGGGGATCGGATCGAACTTATGATCATGGCAGCGGGCACACGATATTGTCTGCCCAAGGAAGGTGCGACCTATCTGGTCGATCTGATGATCAACAACGTCCGCGGCCAATTGCCCCTTAATATAATTCTGCAGCGTCCAGGGGCCGATCGCTAGGTAGCCCGTGGCAATGATCTGTTCACGTTGCTGTCTGACGTTATCGTATGGCAGAAGATCGCCAGCGATTTGTTCGTGAATGAATCTATCCAGCGGTTTGTCGGAATTAAACGCTCGGATAACGTAGTCCCGATAACGCCAGGCATCACGGACCAGGACGTTGCCCGAAATGTCGGCTAGGTCGGCATAGCAGGACAGATCAAACCAGTGACGAGCCCAGTGATCTCCAAATCCGGGCGATTTAAGCAGGCGGTCGACGACATTTTCGTATGCTTGTTCGGAAGGGTCGCTAATAAATGATTCGATTTCCGCTGGCGTTGGTGGCAACCCCGTGAGGTCGAACGTCACCCGCCGCAGTAACGTATAACGTTCGGCAGCGCCGGCCGGATTGAGCCCCTTTTTTTCGAGTTTCGCCAGAATAAAGGCATCGAGGTCATCCCGCGGCCATTTTTTGTCTTTCACGGTGGGGGTATCTGGTTTCGAAATCGGCTGCAGGGCCCAGAGTTTTGCAGGATCGATTTCAGGTGTTTTCGAATCGCGGGGATCAGGCGCCCCCATCGCGATCCATTTTTCCAGTAGTGCGATTTGGTTGGCCGGTAGTTTCTCCTGGGGCGGCATTTCGTAGTTTTCGTAGCGAACGGCTTCTATTAAGAGGCTTTCCCTAGGCTTGCCGGGAATGATCGCGGTTCCTTCGTTTCCGCCTTTTGTCCAACCGTGGCGGGAGTCAAGTACCAACCCGCCTTTCGCCTTACCGGTCTCATGGCTGTGGCATGGATAACAACTGCGTTTGAGGATCGGTGCGATTTGCTTTTCAAAGAACTTGATTTCTCTGGCGCTGGCTGCCTGTTCTATACTCTCGACAACCGGTTTGTCCTGTGCATCGTTGAATGCGCATAGAAAAAATACGATTAGGAATATCGAGGAAGTTGTTGGTTTGCAAATCATGAGGCGCTCCCTGCGGTCCGAACACCGTTCATTGTCGGCGGCTCTCGCAACTCATTCAGCAGGCTGTTGTAGGCCACCTGGATATGGTCTTGCATTTCAGCCTGTGCCTGTGCGGCATCCCCCGCTACTAGGGCCGAGTAGATCCGCGAATGTGATCTGTTCGCTGCCGCACGTTGGTTTTTGAGCCAACGTATACGATCTAGGTAAGGACGGACTTCGTGCAGTAGGCTCCTGAGCAATGAGGTCATCACGGAGTTTCCGGAAAGCCGTCCAATCTCCAGATGAAACTCGACGTCCAATTTTGCGTATTCAGGAGATTCGATTTCCAACGGAATGTCAGACATGTCGGCAAGAATTCCCCGGAGCCGAAATAGTTCCGATAAATCCCGCCGCTGAGCCGCTTTCGCAACCATCGTCATTTCCAGCGTTTCTCGGGTTTCTAGGATGTGAAATAGATTCTGGTCGCCCTGTCTGAGGACGTTTTCTAGGTTGTCACCGAGGCGTTCCCCAATCGACTGCCATTCATGGGGATCGGCGTTCGGCTGCACGATCGCACCAACACGTGGAAGCACCTTTATCAGCCCCTTTGCCTGAACCGTCAGCAGCGCATCCCGCACAGCACTTGCCTTGACGCCAAACTGTACCGCCAGTTCCCGAATCGGAGGTAACCGGTCACCAGCGGACAAATTGTTGGTGACAATCAGATCTCCCAATCGACGGACAATGTTGGTTTCGAGTGTTTCAGTTGTTTCGTTTGCCGTACTCATTTTGTCCCCCATGTCCTGAAAATATGGTTAATCTATCAAGATCGGACGAGCCCAAGTATTGCCTGGTCGCTATTTTGGTTTTGTTTCCATTGATTATCAGGCACTTCGTTGATTATCAGAATCGGTGAATGTGATTAACACATATCTGATTTTGTTTGTCAAGTATTCGTGGTAGTGAAATGTTATTCGAGTTTAATGCGGGCAGTTGGTTGCTTGCAGGTGCGGGGGACAAATACTCGCCATCTTATGGTTTTTGATGTTATCATGCAGCCTTTGGATTAACCTTGCCCCTTCTTTTTGTGATACGCATTCGGACACGTGCGTTGACGTTTCACTTTTTAGTTACTCATGCCATTGGTTAAATGAAAGGATTAGTAGATGCACTTGAAAAGGCAGAAGCTTAATTTGAAAAACTTTATTTCGTTGAAATTTGTTTTGTTGGTTTATTTGATTTCGGGGCTCGGTTTTCTCTCAGCGGCTGAACCTCCGCATCGTGTTTGGCCGGATCTTGCACCAGGCGAATCGGTTAACTCAACGGGACTACAATTACCTTCTCCGTCGCATTACGATCCACCGATTACGTTGATGGCGAAAGTCACGCAACCCACCTTTACCGTTCATCCAGCCGCCGTGCCCAATGGGACCGGGGTGGTGATACTGCCTGGTGGCGGTTTTCACCGGGTGGTGCCTGACCTGGAAGGGACAGAAACAGTGGACTTTCTAAATCAAATCGGAGTAACGGTGTTTGTCCTAAGTTATAGAACCAAAAACAGCCCCGAGGAATCCGGTTGGAAAAAACCCCTGCAGGATGCCCAGCGTACGATGGCTCTCATTCGAAACCGTGCAGCACAATGGGATCTCGACAAGGACAAAATCGGTTTGCTCGGATATTCCGCGGGGGGGCAGGTCGCCGCTCGGTTGTTAAGCTCCAATGGTAAGTTAGCCTACAAACCTGTCGATGATATCGACACCACAAAACATCGCCCGGATTTTTCGCTTTTGATCTATCCCTGGGGAGTCTACGATGAGGATAGCGATGGATTAATCGACGGTGTCTCTGTTTCGAAAACCTATCCGCCTACATTTGTGGTTCATACTGACGATGACAGGTCATCGTCGCTTGGTTCGGTTCTGATCTATGCCGGACTGAAGAAACGTGGGATCTCGGCGGAACTTCATGTCTATGGTAATGGCGGTCACGGTTACGGGGTGCGACCGCAGAAGAATTCGGAAATCTCAACATGGACGGGGCACGCCGGACGTTGGTTAGATCGGTGGATCAAAGGCAAGCATTAAGTACATACACAGCAATTTCACGAATAGATTCAATCTGATAGAGAGACGTATCAAAAGCGGTGTACCGATTAGTCGTCCACACAACAATGATAAGTTGGGTTAACTTTGCTTGATGCGAGGGTTCTTTGTTTTTACTTTATTGTGGTTATACTGTGACTGTTGAACCCCAAATTTTCATCTAATACATCGTTTCCGTGGGAAGTCAATGAAAACCAACGTAAGATTATTGGCCTGTCTGATATCCCTGCTCGTCTCGCCGGTCACCGCCGCCGATGCTATTACAGTACGCAAACCCAACATTGTCTTTATTTTCGTTGATGATCAGGGTTATTATGACCTTGGTTGTTACGGTGCGACGGAAGTTGAGACGCCGAACATCGATGCCATGACCGCTGGCGGCGTTCGATTCACGGATTATTACGCCGCAGCGCCGATCTGCAGTCCGTCTCGCGCGGGTTTATTGACGGGGTGTTACCCGCGTCGTGTGGGTAACGAGATCTGGGTGCATCGGGCAGATTCGCCATCCGGTATACATCCTAACGAACTCACGATTGCCGAGTTGCTGAAGGACAACGGCTATGCGACCGCCTGCATCGGGAAATGGCATCTTGGTTTTCACGAGCCGTTTCTGCCCCGCAATCAGGGTTTCGATTACTATTTTGGACTACTGCACAACCTTGACCCCGTCGAGATCGTTTATTTTGAGAAACAGGGAGGTGTCCCCCTGATGCGCAATGATGATGTTGTCAAGCGACCGGCCGATCCGACCGAACTAACTAAGGTTTACACCGACGAGGCAATTCAGTTTATCGAGAAGAACCGGGAAGGACCGTTTTTTCTTTATTTGCCGCATACCATGCTTCACCATCCGCTGGGGGTGAGCGAGGAATTTGCGGGCAGCTCAGACTGGGGCGAATATGGTGATGCCATTCAGGAACTCGACCACAACGTCGGCCGAATTTTTGATTCACTGAAAAAGCTGAAAATAGACGACGACACGATAGTCATCTATGCTTCGGATAATGGTCGCGGGCCGGGGCGAACACCCCAACAGAAGATTAGGGGACGCAAGCTATCGACCTACGAAGGCGGCATTCGCGTCCCGGCAATCGCCTGGGGTCCCGGACTGGGCGTGCAGGCCGGCGGGGAGTCGTCGGCAGTCGTGCGTGCGATGGATTGGTATCCAACGCTCGCCACGTTCGCTGGAATCCAGGTTCCCACAGGCCGCGTGATTGACGGCCGCGATATTAGCCCACTTCTTAAGGGAGAGACCAAGATTGTGCCGCCGCCTGGGATGAAAAAATCACTCAACGCGTCGGTACCGCTTCGGCGTAGCTGGAATCCGCCGGGCGAGTGGGCTCCCTTAATTCATCGCAACGAATACAACGACGCTTTCTTTTACCACGGCAGTCACGGCGCATTGGCCGCTGTACGCTGGCGTAACTGGAAACTTTATTTGAATCCCAGCCTCCAGTTGTACGATCTTGCGGAGGATCCTGCGGAATCCAAACTGGTGCGCAATCAGGAAATTAGCCGCAAACTGCGTGGCATGGCGGTCCTGTTTCAGGAGGAAATGCGACTCGATGCAAGACCGGCAGGTAAGGCTCCAGCGCAACCTAGGGCCGATGGACGCACTGAGATTTCCCAAGGGACGTTGGAAAGTCTGGATGTGAAACGGAATGTGACTTACGCACGCTATGGGGATCGCACGCTTGAAATGGATATTTATCGTCCGCGGGGTGTTTGGGGGGAGTTGCCCGCGGTAGTTTGTATTCATGGTGGTGGTTGGGCCAATGGGAATCGAAACAATCATGAAATAATCGCACAGGCGCTCGCAGCGCGGGGGTACGTCGCCGCGACAATTTCGTACCGTCTGAGTGGTGAGGCGCCCTTTCCGGCAGCGATCCACGATTGCAAAGCGGCAGTCAGATTCCTGCGGGCAAATTCGAAAAAGTACGGGATCGACGCTAAACATATTGGAGCCATCGGGTTATCCGCGGGCGGGCACCTGACGGCGTTGCTCGCGACGTCGGCTGGTGTCAAGGAACTTGAAGGTGAAGGTGGAAATGCAGCTTTCAGCAGTGCGATACAGGCGGCAGTGCCGATGGGCGCGCAGACAGACTTGCTTTCCGCGAGGACGAAGGAGATTTCTGCAATCGAGGATCGCGGTAAAATCTGGAGACAGTTTCTCAGCGGTGCGCAGGAGGACAAACCGGCAACGTATCGTCTGGCTTCGCCGCTGTATCACCTCGATAAGGATGACCCGCCTTGCTCGTTTCTTTCAGGGGAAAATGATGATCCCAGTACGCATGCTATAGCATTTCGCCGACAAATGGAGAAGTTTAATATCGTGTCGGAATTAACGGTGATTAAGGATGCGCCGCATCCGTTTCTGAGGAAACAAATTTGGTTTGATGAGATGATCGAAACGACGGACGCGTTCTTTATCAACCAGTTGAAGAATCCGAAGCCGCCGCTGCGAGAAACGGGCAGAATACGAGGTGAGTTTCCGGGTTCGCTGGCCCGTTACCAAGGGGGGAACCTAACCGTTAGTGGCGCTCGTATCGTTTTGGATGCTTTTCATATTTACATCGAGTAACCATTCCATGAAAAAAACGGCACTCCTGCTGATCTGGTTTCTTGCTAGCCTGCCAACAGAACTTATTTACTCCACGCAACCCAACGTTGTCGTGTTCCTCGCAGATGATCAGGGCTGGGGGGATCTTAGTGCTAGCGGCAATAAGAATTTGGTAACGCCGAATATCGATTCACTGGCTCGTGACGGTGCCTCTTTGGAAAATTTCTATGTGTGCCGAGTTTGTGCTCCTACGCGGGCCGAGTTCCTGACGGGGCGATATTATCCGCGGACGGGAGTCAGCGGTGTTAGTAGTGGTGAAGGGCGGTTGAATTATGATGAGACTACGGTCGCAGATTTATTGAAGCGGGCTGGTTACGTCACCGGCTGTTTTGGTAAGTGCACAATGGGACACAGCCTCCCTATCACCCGAATAACCGAGGCTTCGACGAATTTTATGGTTTTACATCCGGTCACTGGGGTCATTACTTCAGCCCGCCGCTGGATCACAACGGAGAACATGTTCGTGGCAACGGATTTGTTGTCGACGACTTCACCGACCATGCTCTGGCCTTTATCGAAGCAAATCAGCGGCGACCGTTCTTTTGCTATATACCTTACAATACGCCGCACTCACCGATGATGGTACCCGATCGGTTTTATGCGAAGTTCGACGGTAAGGATCCGGTAATGCGTCATCGTGATGTGCAACGCGAAGATGTGATGATGACTCGTGCAGCGCTTGCAATGTGCGAGAATATTGATTGGAACGTGGGGCGAATCCTGCAGAAGCTCGACCAGCTTGATCTTCGCGAAAACACTATCGTGATCTACTTTTCCGACAACGGCCCCAATTCATTCCGCTGGAATGGCGGAATGAAAGGACGTAAAGGTTCCATCGACGAAGGAGGATTGCGTTCTCCCTTCTTCATTCGCTGGCCCCAGTAAATCCAACCTGAGAGGACCATTCCACAGATAAGCGGAGCGATCGATCTGTTGCCTACCCTGTTGGATCTCACGGGTGTCCCACTGCGTATTAACAAGCGGAAGCCTCTGGATGGTCGGAGTCTCAGTCCCTTATTGCTTGGCGATTCAGGCGAGTGGGAACCGCGGTCGTTGTTCTCTATCAAGGAAAACCAAGTCAGCGTACGGACTCAAAAATTCCGACTTGACGCAACCGGAAAACTGTTTGACATCGAATCTGATCCCGGACAGCGGATTGATATTGCCGCTCAACATGCTGAATTGACGGCAGAATTAGATCTACTGGCGAAGAAACATAACGCTGCGATGCAGAGGCATTTCAAAGCAAATGTAAATCGTCCATTTACAGTCGGCTATGGCGTGTCCACCACATTGACTGCGCGTGACGGTGTCGGTCATGGCACGATCCAGCGCAGTTCGAAGGCGCCAAACAACTCGTTCTTCACCAACTGGACCCAATCCGATGATTTTATCACCTGGAATGTCGACATCGGCAAAACAGGTCAGTACGAAGTTATTGTGTATTACACCTGTGCCTCTGAAAACGAAGGCGCGACGCTGCAGTTATCAATCACGGATGGTGCTGCGACAAAAGCGATCGTTAACGAGGTATTTGATCCGCCGCTGTACGACAAATCCAAGGAACGCGTCCTGAAATCACACTACTTTGTGAAAGACTTCAAACCGCTAAGTCTGGGAACGCTCCAGTTGAAAAAAGGCAAAGGAATTCTCAGGCTAGAGGCGGGCGACATAAAAGGTCAGCAAGTGATCGACGTACACTCGGTCGATTTGCTACTGAGTAATCAATAGAAAACAGTTAATCAATCTGGTCGTCGAAAAAATATACTTTCAGCTTCATAGGGATCCGATATGCAGGCCGGCAATTCGACGCTTACTCGTCGTCAAGCAGTTCCACCGCGGCAAACGTCTTGCCCTCTAGCATGGCGAGACTCGCGCCGCCTCCAGTACTGACATGGGATACTTGGTCGGCGAACCCAAGTTGTTCGATGGCCGCTGCACTGTCACCACCCCCGATAATGCTAATGGCATCGCTGGCCGCAATCGCTTCGGCGACGCGGCGCGTCCCCGCGTCAAAGGGCGGCATTTCACACACGCCCATCGGACCGTTCCAGACAACGGTACCCGCGTTGGCTAACAATCCCGCATACTTATCGGCAGTTTCAGGACCGATATCCAATCCTTCAAATTCGTCGGAGATCGCGCCAAACAATACAACTTCTTTATTGCAATCCGCTGAAAAGTCATCACCGCAATGCGTATCCACTGGTAATACCAATACGTCTCCGCCACGTTCCAAAAGATCAGCTGCTAAATCGACTTTGTCCGGTTCAACTAAACTCTTGCCAACTTCTCCGCCGCGAGCCAAAGCGAACGTATATGCCATTGCCCCGCCAATCAAAATGTGGTCACAAACATCTAGCAACTTATTAATCACCATGATCTTATCGGAGACTTTAGCGCCGCCTAATATTGCGATAAACGGACGTTTGGGCGACTCAATCGCGGCGGATAAATATCTGATTTCTTTTTCGACAAGCAACCCAACAACGCGGGGCTTATCCGCCATTGCTTGTGGCACGGCGACCATGGAAGCGTGTTCACGATGACACGTGCCAAAAGCATCATTGCAGTACACGTCGCCAAAATTGGCGAGTTTTTCCGCAAACTCCCTATCGCCCGATTTTTCCGCTGGGTCAAATCGCAAATTTTCGAGAACGACAACTCCACCATTAACAAGTTGTGATACTTTGGCGTTTGCATCGTCGCCAACTGTGTCGCTGGCCATCGCAACATTCTGACCGAGAAGTTCTCCTAATCGCTTAGCAACTGGAGTTAAACTGAACCGCCCGTCATCGTCATTACCTTGTGGACGACCGAGATGACTCATCAATACTAGGCTACCGCCACGTTGCAGCACCGAATGAATCGAAGGTAACGCCATTTCAATACGACGGTCATCGGTAATTTCACCTGAGGCGGTTAATGGCACGTTGAAATCAACTCGCAGCAAGACTCGTTTTCCGGCGACATCTATTTGTGTTATCGATTGCTTAGTCATGTCATCCCTGTGGTTGTTAGTTGAATCTCAAACTATCTATTGTGTCGCCGTCTTGTGGATTTGGCTAGACCGTTGTGCAGGACGTATTGGCGCCAAGTTTATGGTGTAATTGCGTTGCCAAACTGGTAGCGACAATGTTAAAGTCTCTGCATCTTAGTCGAATGTATTAAAGGAGCTGTTGTCTTAGATGAATATCTCTTGGTGGATGTGGATCGTGATCGTAATAGGCGCATTAATTGTGCTCACAGTAATATACGATTTGTGTCAGCGTAAACATACTATTTTGCGCAACTACCCTATCGTTGGTCATTTTCGATATTGGCTCGAACGTTTTGGACCGGAGCTTCGACAATACATTGTGACGAACAACAACGAGGAGCGACCGTTTTCTCGTGATCAACGCCGTTGGGTCTATGCGTCGGCTAAACAAGAAAACAATTATTTTGGCTTTGGGACGGATAAAGATCTCGAGCTATCCCCCAATCACCTTGTGATTAAACACGCCGCCTTTCCAATTTCATCTCTTCGTCCTGAAGATCCGGCCTACGACCCGCTGCACATGATTGACGTTGCTAAAATCCTTGGCGGGTACCGCGACCGCAAGCACAAGTTTAGGCCAAAATCAGTCATCAGTGTTTCCGCGATGAGTTTCGGTTCGCTAAGCGCGACGGCCGTGGAATCACTCAACCGAGGGTGCCAAGCGACTGGTTGCTTACACAACACCGGTGAAGGAGGAATCAGTCCATATCACTTAAAAGGAGGGAATCTAATTTGGCAACTCGGTACCGGTTATTTCGGAGCGCGGAATGCGGATGGAACATTTTCTCAACAACATTTCCTTGACGCGATTGAGCAAGCTCGAGGCAAAGTAAAGGCCATTGAAATCAAGCTGAGCCAAGGAGCAAAGCCTGGATTAGGAGGTATGTTGCCAGCGGCCAAGGTGTCGCCAGAGATCGCCAAGATCCGAGACATTCCCGTTGGCAAGGATTGCGCCAGTCCAGCAAGTCACTCAGCATTTGCAAACGTGGATGAGATGTTGGATTTCGTAGAACAACTTGCGGACGTATCAGGGCTTCCTGTTGGGATTAAGAGTGCTGTTGGGGAGACTGAATTCTGGGACGACTTAATAAATCAAGTACAAAATACAGATCGGTGCGTTGATTTCATAACCATTGATGGTTCAGAAGGCGGAACAGGCGCCGCACCACTAGCATTCTCAGACCATGTTGCCCTTCCGTTTAAACAGGCCTTTGCCTCGGTATTCAAAAAATTTGAACTTGCCGGTATCGCCCACAACATTGTTTTTGCGGGATCGGGTAAACTTGGATTTCCAGAAACATCTCTTCTCGCGATAGCATTGGGGTGTGACATGATCAATGTAGCTCGAGAGCCGATGCTGGCAATTGGCTGTATTCAGGCCCAGCGATGCCATTCCGGTAATTGTCCCGCTGGGATAGCAACGCAAAGTAAACGGCTAATGTGGGGACTGGATCCCACGTTAAAGTCCAACCGACTAGCTAATTACATCATCGCGTTGCGAAAAGAAATCATTCAATTGACCCACGCCTGCGGTTACGAGCATCCAGCTCAGATCACCCCGAGACAATTCTCGATCGTCGACGACAACTATGCCTCACATAGTGTTGCCGACATATTTGGATACCGCGAAGGTTGGGGTAGTCCGACGAAAGAGCACATCGATGAGGTGGTACGTATCATTCGAGCAGCCACCGAAATGCGGATTACGATGTGATACAGCGATGTTGAAAATATCAAACACAGCGGGCACTACTTGCCAATAGGTACGTCGATGATTTCGATTTTGTGTTCGTCGGAATTTGCTTTGAGTTCAGGCGCATACATCGCGTAGCCGATGGTCGGCAAGGCGGAGAATTTACCTGGAATCTCAGCTCGCACGCGGTAGGTCAAGCTGTGCTTGCCACGTGAAATGCGGCGAATGAAATAATTGACACTGGCATCTCTCATTTCACGATAGGCCGACAGTCCTGTGTAGATGTACCCACTACGTAGATCGACCGCTTCAAATCCTGCTGCTTTGTGGTCTTCAAACATCAAATACTCGTAGTCATTTTTACTGTCGATCAGTAATTCGATTTCGAGTAAGTCACCGCTGAGGACGTCATCGCCGGAGGCAAGAGGAATGCGTTTGAAGCGTTCTTCTTTTTGTTGCACGACTTGTCCCCGCGATCCTGCTGCATCTGTGGTGCGGTTATCGGGAACTAACTTATAGAAACGACGTTCCACTTTGATTTCTAATCCTGCTTTAGTGATGAAATCTTCGAGCGTGAAGTTAGTGAGGTATACGTTGAAGTAAACGGGTCCCACACCTTTTCGGCGAACTTCAATTTTATGTGTTCCATCGAGCACTTCATCGCCGGTTAGCAGGAACTTGTTGTCGAAGGAGAACAGATTGTCTGCATCAATATGAACTTCCTTGCGCTTTTTGCCGTCCACCCAAATTTCAACATCCATATCGGGTTTGGCTTCACCGGTCGCTTTGATGTACTCAGAAAACGCCTCGACACACAATGAAGTGTCGCGAGTCGATTTCCAGTAGGTGGCATGTTTACGGTTGTTCAATAAGTACTTCACAAGTCGAGAAGATTGAACACTATTGGGTTTAACCCGCGCGAGCAGTTTCAAGTAATAAGCATTGGTTTCAATTTCATCACCGTACCAATACCACCAATATCCACCTGCGGGCATTTCTAGGTACGCGGTTTCATTCTCTTCGTCTTGCTCCAAGTACTGTTCGATATTGCGAACAAGCATAGTTAGCTTTTCTTGGTGCTTACGAGTTTCTAAACCAAGTGCATAAACAACCATGCCGTAAACGCTGAGGTGTGATCGATCGCGATACAAAAACTGTTGCATCTCGACGTTTTCCTCGCCTGCTTCAGCCAAGATCATGTAGATCAATGCATCACGATTGTCTGCGAATGGCTTCGACGGCGTCTTGTTTGTTCCGTGTCGTTTGATTTTGTCAACCTCAGCGGATTCGTGGCGTTGTAGCCATTGTACGCCGCGTTTAATGATATTCGGATCGACCTTCACATCATTAGCGACAGCCACTTGCAGTCCATGTACGACGACCGCTGTAGTGTGCGGATAACTGTACCCTTTGCCGCCGGAGAACCAGCCCCAGCCACCATCAGGATTTTGCATGTTAGTCAAACGAGTGACACCGGCGGATACAATTTTGTTGACTTCCGCATGGCTAAACACAGGGTTGGAGTTGTAGCGTTTCCACTGTTTAGCTCGCTCTTGATCATCGCCAATCTCTTGGGCGTTGAGATTGGTTCGCTTTTCGCGAATTTGATCTAGATCGAGTTGCATGCTAATGAGTGTGTGTTGCGTAATTGCTGCCGGCAGGAACCGATTCAGCGTTTGCTCGGTACAGCCATATGGATAATCGAGCATGTACGGCAACGCGTCGACCATAGCACCAGCAAGCGTCGGTGAATATCGAATTTCTAACACGGACTGTTCCTGGCGACGTTCGCTAGGCACAGTAATCGTGACTTGCGATTGGTTGTCCTCAGGTCGAATCGTACCAGCCCATGCTTCTGTCTTTAAGATGCCGTGTACGTGGACGGGGAACTTCATTTCCATCGCATCTGATTCTTCGTCTGTCAGGGCCGCCATTGTAATGGAGGTCTCGCCTTCGCCTGAAACCTTCACTCGCCAATCAACGCGAGCTTCTCCATGGGCATCGACAGTGATAACTTGGTTGGCTTCCCCGAGATTAACCAAGTATTTGTTATCCAAGGTCAATTTAACTTCAACATCCTTAGCGGTTTCAAGATAGTTGTGGACGTTGGCAGATAGCACGATTTCGTCTTTTTCTACAAAGAAGCGAGGTGCTTGCATGCGGACGATCACATTTTTTCGAGTGATCACTTCGGTATGCCCTGAGCCGACGTTCGTACCGTGACCCATCGCCCATACGTTGACTTTCCAAGTCGTTAAACTTTCGGGCATGCTTACCTTGACTTCAGCAAACCCCTCTTGATCTGTATTCAAAGTCCCAACCCACAAAGCAGTGTCGGCGAAATTGGACCGAACATTGGGCTCGAGTTTAGGCGCATTGCCAGATCCGGCACCAACTGATTCTGCCAGTTGTCCGCTGTCATTGGCGGCGCTCCTCATGGATTTCATTGCACCTCCCAAACCGCCGGGCATTGCTGCTCCCTCGGCACTGGCACTGTCCATTGCCATTTCTGCTAGAGGTGCGCCCCTGCCACCAGCGAATTGTCGGACCCGATTTATAGAGAAATCGCGGCTAGTAGTCTGAGTGCGGGTTAGGTTGGACATCTCGTCATCGGCCACGCTGGCTCCAAAGACTCCCAATGGATTCATGTAATTAGTGTGAGGCATGTAGCGTTCACGGGAAAACTTTTGCAGGTTACTTTGGTGACTGGGGTTATGTCGACGGCGCCATTTCCAGAAGAAATCACGGATTTCAGGAACATTGCTACCGCCAGAAATGTATTCAACCGACTTGTCGTAGATGGAGACTACGGTTGTGCCAACGAAAGGTTCACCAGTGTGGTCGGTCAATTGGACCTTAACGGTGGCATCTTCGCCCGGTTTATACGTCTCAGAGGAAGGGGTTACCGCGACGTTAATAACTCGTTTCTCAGGTGGAACGACAATTTCCTTTGTTTCTTGGAATACCCGACCATTGGCAATTGTTACCGCTTCGACAAAGAAGTTGGGCATATCTTTCTTGATGACGGTGATTTCAACGACGGTACTTTTACCATTAAGCCGAACCAACTTAGGTGGTAGATAGACGCCATTGGTCGGCCGTACGAAAAGTAAAACTGTACTGCCTCGTAGTTCCGTATTGATTTGTAATTTCACCGTATCACCAGGTGCATATTCACGCTTATCGGGAACGAGTTCGATATCACTATATCTAAATTGCGACCCGTCATAACCATCGCCAATAACGGTGAATATATAGCCACCTTCGATCTCGTGACCTTCGCCATCGTCAACAGTGTAGGACAGTCGATATTGACCTTTGTTAGCTGCTTTGATTTGAATTCTTGCGCGGCCTTCGTCGTCAGTATCGAGTTTCCATTTTTGGACAACAGACTCAACGGGTTCACCCTTGCGATCGTAAGTGAGTTTCAATAATTCGAGTTTGCCTTTACCTTGGACGGCTCGTTTGTCGAGTGTTTGAGCATGAAAGTTTGCATTGATGGAGTCACCGGCGTGATAATATCCACGATCTACCCACGTAAATACTTTGAATGGCTTACGTGTGGCAAGTACCGAACCCGTGCCAACAATCGTTCTTCGTGATTGGTCACGAACTTCGGCAACGATCTCATACCGGTGATCCATATCACCATGGACTTCTTTGGCAATTGCGGTGTCAATCTCCACGTCGACTGTACCGTCTGCATTGAGTTCTACTTCGCGCTGCATCACTAACTCGGGCGGAGTATGACGACTACCAAACCACCATGGCGCGGGACGAATACAGCCGACCCAGTTGTTCCAGCCAGGATACCAAGAATAGTCATAACAGAACCACCAATAACCGGGGCTGAAACACCAGTCCCAGCGTGCGGTAGGATACCAGTTTTCCGTATGGGAATATCTACGGACGGTGATCTTGACGGTGCCTTGAGTCACCGGTGAGCCGAAATAGTATTTCGCTTGGACTTTCGCCTTGATCACTTCGCCGAGTGCGACGGGTTTCTCTGGCGATTCAATGGATACTT
The DNA here is from genome assembly GCA_018660825.1 of Planctomycetaceae bacterium. Taxonomy (GTDB): domain Bacteria; phylum Planctomycetota; class Planctomycetia; order Pirellulales; family Pirellulaceae; genus UBA721. The sequence goes on from JABJJO010000064.1 coordinate 51,292, forward strand.
CATATTCAGGTTTCTTGTATTCTTCAATTTGGAAAGTGCTGCCGCCATTGATTTGATTATTGCCGACTCCCCGCAAATGCAAACGATACGTACCGAGCATTGCATCCTCGGGAGCTTTCCACTGGAATTCGAATCCGCCAAATTCGTCGGCTTTGATGGCTTTGCTAAGCACTTTTTCGCCACGCGGGTTGTAAAGTTCTAGCGAACCGGTAGCACCGGCAAACTGAGAAACGTCGGTTTTGTCATACTGGGCTTTTCGCATCCACCCCTTAAGTTTTACGGTGTGGTCTGGTCGGTAGACTGGGCGATCCGTAATAAGGAATACCTTGGTCTGGTTGTAGATTTGGTCATGGATTTGTCCGAACCAGATACCGTGGAAACCGAGGAAGGCAAAGCGTTTGCCTGGAGTTCGAGCGGAAGTTAACCATTGGTAGTTCTGCGGAGCGACCGTTTTGTCTATTTGGACAATTCCCTTTGCATCAGTTGTCTTGACAAATTGTTTGACGAGATACTGGAGTTTACCTTCTTTCGTGCGAGTTTGGCGGAACCCAAAGAAGTCGACGATGCCGTTGGGGATCGGTTTTCCCGAAACAGAGTCGGCCATGTAATACATCTGCCCACCATCGGTAGGAAGTTTGACGAGTGTAGTATCGTTGAGCCAATAAACGATTGAAGTTGTATTACCACCTTCGACGTTGGCAGTGATTTTATAAGCGCCGGTTGCATCGAGCGGTACGTCGACGGTGATGCGGCGGTCAAAATGCCCGTCTCGAGGTTCCAGTTCAACCGTCCAATTGGCGACTTGCTCCGTAATGTACTTCGATTCGTCTTTATGGAAAATTAGGCTACCAAGATTATTGATGGTGTGCAGCGTATTAAATTGTTGATTGCTGTTGATGTGTGCCTTGATGTCGCTGATAAGTTTCTTGACATCAATACGCTGAGCTTGAAAGGTTACTTTGCTGGCATTGCGAAATTTGTAAGTAAAACTTTTTTGTTCGTTGGTGGTTTGTCCGCTGATTGGATCGAAACTGCCCCAATTGCCGACGACGGATTGCAGTTGTGTCTTAATGTTGCGGACAGAAGGGTGAGTCGGGAATCGCTTGATGAGGTCACGCAGGACTGTGGCGCCTTGGGTGAATTGTCGGCGGTTTAGGTAGATGCTAGCGAGATTTTGACCTGCTTGGATACGGGTGTTGATTTCCTGCGAGGACGCAGCCGTGGTGATGTCACGGAATAGTTTGATATGGTTGAATTCAGCGGGCATGTCAAATCGGGTGACACCGATAGCCAGTTGGGCAATAGTTTCTGAATCATTTAGTGAATCAACACTATAGCGACCCTTGCGAGCATCATTTTGGTCGTCATTGGCATTGCGTCCCCAGTTGTTAGGCACCCCATAATAAGACATCGTTTGCACGCCAAATTGCCCGTGTAAAAATTGAGCAAGTTGAAGTTGCATCTGAAAACGGATAGCCGGATTTACTTCGGCTGCGGTGGTGAGCGCCCACCGCCACCGCTGGCCATCCGTTTTAGCGTCTTTCCAGGAACGGACTAAACTGTGGTATATCGGTTTGCCTTCGACATCGACAGGTGCTCCTTGACCGCCATATCCGCGCCCATACCCCTTGTCGTAATCCGGCAGGGTTGTCAGATCTGTCATGGTTTGTAACCGCCAAGCACCGCCGTTGAATTGCAACGCGTGGGCTAATTGCACAAACAATTGTCCCGCTTCCGATTTGTTAGGTTCTTGCATCGCAAACGGCACAGCTTGTTCAAATAGTTGCAAGGCTCTAACGCGATCTCGGTCAGTGCTATTAAGCACTTGTCCGGTAATTCTTTGGGGGGCACGCTGCCATTGGTTGTCAACTAAAACGCCGTGCTTTGGGACTGATTGATATTGCTGGATCGCTTGGCTTAAAACTCGCCAATCTTTCGGATGCGCGGCGATGATTTTTTCAATGAGTTGATCGAATTCTGTATATTTGCGGAGACGTTGCATGCACTGAAAGAGCATGTTCATGTCTTGGACCAGTTCTTTTCCACCTGTATCGGATCGTGTTGCCAGTTCAGAAAAACCATCATATGCTTCTTTGATGTTGTTTTCGGTGAATTGTTTGCGACTTTGACTACGCAAATCGCTGTTGCTGAGATCAGAAAAAACCCCCCAACTGACCGAGCAAATCAGTGTAAGCAGGACTAAAGCAGCAAATGTTTGGCGGCGTGGTATGTGATTCATAGGATTAAGCTATTCAGCAAAGTTAGGGTTTAAAACGTTTTGATTTACGACTGTTCAAAAGGGAGAACAAGGATCGATCTATTGTTATTGATGCTAACAACGTAAGATTAGTTCCCATGAATTGTATAGAATATTGAAATAAAAGTTAGTGAGTACAGTTAACTACACGATACGTTTTAATAGTAGTTGTTTGTGGACAGCGCGCAAATGACATGATACCATTTTTAGGTGCCAAAAATAACATAAATATGTAGTGCCGTTCGCAGAGTTACTCTCGAGGATCTCCGTTATTTCAATGTCTGATTTGTTTAATCCATATAAAGAGTTCTTAGACTTAGATACGGCGCCCAAGTGCCCTACCTACTATGAACTGCTGGGCATTAGCGACAGGAACGAGTGTACGCATGACCTAGTCGAGAATGGTCGAATTACAGCGTTAGCCAAAATGCGAGCATTCAAACCAGGTGGCAATGCTGCCGTGTGGGCCGCATTGCTTGATGAAGTTGCCTTAGCTAGTACTACGCTACTCGATGCGGATTTGAAAGCTACGTATGACAACCAACTTACAACTGACGAAGTCCCAACCGCACTTGACCTCGTGCAACGCTTAGGGCCGATCGAACGCATTGATGCCAGTCCGGCAGCCTCTGCTGCAGCTGCCAGTCCAGTGGATTCGATGGCGCCATCGCATTTGCAGTCGGGTGCCGCAGTCGGCGCGCGAGTTGCGGCGGTGCATCCTATTATTCCAACCGCAGTCGCTGTTCCGGTTGCCGCACACGTGGAAGTTGCGACTCCGATTGCCCAGCCGACTGGAACCTTGCCGGATACGACCGAGGCATTTGAACAACCGCAATCCGTCAACGAATTCGGCGGTACTCAAATCAAGGGTAAACGGCGACGTTCGTCGAGAAAAACGAGTTCACCACTATTGCTATACGCAGGCATCAGCTTGTTTTTGATCACGGGTGGGGCAGCCTTTGCTTTTTGGGATTGGGGTAACGAACAGCAGGTGGCGCTAAAAACGACTAAAACTGTTGCTGCGGAGGCACCAGCGAATCCCGCAGCACCCACCGCCGAACAGCCCAAATTGCGACCGCCAGCAAAACCAAAACCGATTGATTCTATGCGACCAGATTGGGGCCCGCAAAACCCCAAACCGAATCCCCCTACAGACGCGGGAGAAGGTACACCGCCGGCGGAGCCAAAGCCTATGGAACCAAAACCTATGGAACCAAAGCCCGCTCCCAAGCCAATCGAGCCCGCGGAGCTTGTAAAGTTAACCGCGGCACTAAAGTTGGGCCGTACAGCCTTGAGCGAGCGCAATCTGGAAATCACAGCCGAGCAATTGGCCATCGCTGCGCCCTTAGCGCGGAGTGGTGAACCGCGCAAAGCATTTATTCGTCTTAAAACGATGCACCAATTTCTGGAGCAATTTTTACGGTTGTCCAACGAGGCGATTGATGGTTATAAGGGCGGATCTGAGATCAAACTTAGTGAAAGTAATACCATAGTGGTTGTCGAGACGACGCCCCAGGATGTAACAATCCGCGTAGCCGGCACTGTTAAAACATATTTGCGCAACCAACTTTCGTCAGGTTTGGCAATCGGTATAGCCAACACCAATTTCGAAGAATCTAAATACAAGTCAACGCTGAAGGCTGCGTTTGTGATTACGCAGAAAACGTTGCGTGATTTCGATGTGGAGAGAGCCCGCGAGTTTTGGGAAATGGGCCCAGAACCGATAGAGCTGTTTGAAGGCTATATTACCGACGATTATGAATTCGCATCCGAGTAAACTTGAGTTCTTCAGGTTTTGATGAGTTTGTGCATTGGTTTGACGCCTTTAAAGAACCGGAAATCGAGCGTATCATAGAAGTACAAGAGAGCTAGTTGTTTTCAACACTCTCATACTTGGATTATATCGTTGTATTTTGTAGGACCTCTACGCATGACTCGCAAGGGCGCCGAATTTTCTGGACTCGCAGTAGCCATTACCACTCCGTTTCGCGATGGTGAGGTTGATATTGCAGCGTTAAAACGTCAAGTGGAATTCCACGTAAACGCCGGTACGAATTGCTTGTGCCCAGTTGGCACGACCGGAGAATCACCAACGTTGACCCATGATGAAAACGAACAAGTGATTGCGGAAGTTGTGCAAGCCGCCGCCGGGCGAATAAAGGTGATGGCGGGTACTGGGTCCAACAGTACAGCCGAGGCATTAAGGTTGACGAAACGGGCAGCTGCGGATGGAGCGGATGCCGCATTGGTTGTTGCGCCATACTACAATAAGCCCACACAACAAGGGTTTGTCGAACACTTCAAGGTTATTGCGGAAACGGTTGATTTGCCAATTTGTGTTTACAATATTCCCGGTCGCACAGGAAAAAATATTGAACCCGATTCGATTTGCCGGCTCGGTGAGTTGGAAAACATTACGTTGGTCAAAGAAGCGACTGGTTCGTTGGATCAAGCCTCAGAAATCTTAAATAATTCCAACCTCACGTTACTCAGTGGGGACGATAGCTTAACGCTGCCCTTGATGTCTATTGGCGGCAGTGGAGTTATTTCAGTCGTCGGCAATATTATACCTCAGGATATGATGGCGTTAATTAGTGCCTTTGACAGTGGCGATATAGCAGCCGCTCAGCAGTGGCATCACAAATTGTTTCCTTTATGTCGAGACATGTTGGGTTTATCTACCAACCCGATTCCAATCAAAGCTGCGATGGCTATGTTAGGCATGGACAGCGGGGAGTTGCGATTACCAATGACGCCACTAAGCGAATTAGAAGTCGCACAATTGCGTAAAACTCTGGAAAATTATGGGCTACTGTAAAACCGACGGGATTTAATAGTTCATGTTGCGTGTCGCCTATCTTTGTGAATACACGACTGTAAATGGCGGCGAGAACTCTTTGCTGACGTTCTTGGCCACCGCTGCCGAGTCCATCCAAACAATCGTGTTGTGCCCTAGTGAAGGCTCGTTGGTAGAGAAGTTAAGGACGCAAGGTATTCAATGTGTCCCGTTTGACGTCCGTGATCGCAGTGGTCAGCGAAAATCGTTAGAGCAAATTGTTGCGGAATTGTGCGCATTAGTTGAGCGGCTTGATGTTGATATCGTGCATGGCAACAGCTTGTCGATGTCACGGATTCTTGGCGCGGCCGAGGATTTGAATTGCGCGACGGTTGGTCATGTACGCGACATTATGAAGGTTTCTGCGAAAGTCATTAGCGATTTGAATAAAGTGGATATGTTAATAGCGGTATCCGCAGCTACAAGGCTGGCTCTTATCGAACAGGGTGTGCAGGCCGAGCGGGTCACCAAGGTATTCAATGGTATTAACGCACATGTCTTTTGTAAAACTACGAATGATTGTGGTAATGGAGATTCGAACAAAACGTGGCGCCAAAAAATGGGTTTGTCTAGTGACGCAGTGCTCATCGGTGGCGTTGGTCAAATTGGATTGCGAAAAGGTTGGCCCGTGTTGTGTGACGCGGTTGAGAAAATCATTGAGGATTTTCCCGAGTTGCACCTAGTCATAGCTGGCGAGCGTTACTCGCAAAAACAAGAGAGTAGCGATTACGAGAAATCGTTGGCTGGTCGCGCGATCAGCGGACCATTGGCCGGACGTTTGCATTGGGTGGGCTATGTCGCTGCGATGCCTGAGTTCCTGCGACAAATTAATGTCCTGGCACATCCGGCGTTGCAGGAGCCGCTAGGGCGAGTGTTACTCGAAGCTGCCGCGAGTCAAACACCGGTCGTTGCTACCAATGTAGGTGGTACAACTGAAATATTTGGTGATCATGCTGCTTTGTTGGTGGGTGCTAGTGACGTCGATGGCCTAGCAACCGCATTGCGGGACACTTTGCTTGATCCTGAAGCTGCGAGCGAACGGGCTGTCCTTGCCAAAGAGCGAATTGGCCGTTTGTTTTCAATTCGTGAGTTTCACGACAGTATATTGCAGGTTTATCGTTTGGCGCTGCGCTACGCGTTGGCGGAGTGATGATTTACTAGTTACTGGACTCTAAAATCCCGTAGGCAATTTGAGCAACGTTCATGTAGATAAGGATACCGAGAATATCGACGATTCCCGCCACGAACGAATTGCTCATCATGGCAGGGTCTAAGCCGAGACGACGAAAGAAGAGTGGAAGCATGGAACCGGCAAGTGTGCCACACATGATGACGAGCAGGACAGTGATTGGAATAATCAGTGCCAGCGTTGGTGAGGGAGCGGTAAAATAACCGGCGACATAGCCCAGTCCACCAAGCAGTGATCCGAGAATTAGACCCATTGCGATTTCTCGTTTGATGATTTTAAACCAGTCTGACAGTACAATTTCACCTCGAGCCATTGAGGATATAATCAATGTCGATGATTGCCCCCCAGAATTTCCTCCAGCGGAAATAACAAGCGGGATAAACATCACTAGCCAAGTGTATTTACCAATCCAATCTTCGTAATGCTCGAGGGCAAATGCAGTGAGCAGGGCAGCAATGAAGAGGATCGTTAGCCACATCCCACGTTTCCAACTCAGCGTCAGTAAGGATGTCTTGAGATAGGACTCATCAAGCGGATTGACCGCACCGATGCGTTGTACATCTTCGGTCGCTTCTTCGATAAACACGTCAATAATATCATCATGCGTGATGATGCCAAGCATTCGGTTTTGAGTGTTGACGACCGGAATTGCCAATAAGTCATACTTAGCGACGATCTGGGCTACTTTTTCTTGGTCATCTAAGGCATCGACCTTGACGATATCCTCTTCCATCAACTCGCCGAGAGTTCGATTTGGTTGGACGATTGATTTGACGAGTTGTTTGGCTGAAACGACACCACGGAGGTGGTCGGTTTCGTCGACAACGTAGAGGTAATAGATGGTTTCCAGTTCGGAAGCTTGCCGCCCAAGTTCTGTGAGAGCCTCTGAAACCGTTAGTGCTTCATCTAGCTTGGCGACATCGGTTGTCATCACCGACCCGGCGGTATCTTCGGGGTATTCACGCAAGCGGAGAATGTTGCGTCTTTCTTCTTGGGAAACGAGTGCTAGGATTTCGTTGGTAACGTCCTCATCGAGTTCCGCTAACATGTCGACTCGATCATCGGGCACCATCGTGTCGATGAGCTCGGCGATTTCAGTGCGGTCTTCGTCTTTCAGAATAGAGTTTTGGGTTTCCGGATCTAGAAAACGGAAAATTTCACAACGTCTAGTTGGTTCGGCGTGCTTGAGAACTTGCCAGACCTCGGAGGGTTCTAATCCTTCCATGAAATCGGCCGTTACACCGGCATGCACAGCAATACAAAATTCCGCTAATTCAGCGGCGCGATGCTCGAGTAGCATCTCTCGTAGTTCCGGCAAATATAGCGTATTTATCATGGGATATGTCACTCAAAGTTGTCCGGCGCTTCGTCAGGATATGGTAGCACAGTAATCTTATAATGCCCCCCCCATTCGCCTATTTTGATTGTCTGTAGGAACTATAAAACCGTCAACTAGCGTTGCGAAGCATTTGTATCAATTGGTTTTCGCCTGCCTGTACAGAACGATAGTTTGTGTGGGTTGTAATGGTTGGTTGGCTTTTTGCTAGGATTAAGTCTTCGTTTTGGGTGCTAGGAGGGGATTAGTAATTGACCATAGCGCGCAAATACTGGACGCTAAAGGCTGGTCTAGAATTATTTAAACCGGTTCATTCGTTGGCATTGTTTTGCAAACTTGCGTGAGTCGCTTTAAGTAATTCTCAATTACCACCGGCTGAATTTCTATATAACTCCTAAGGAGCCCATTATAGTAATCCAGTTGGTTTCATAGTGTTAGCGGGCAGTTACTATCTGAGTCTGTTCGTCTGCCGCGGAGCAGCGTGTGAATTCCAGTAAAACAATATGGCATCGGTTTCGTGGATGGTTTGGCAAAGACCCAAATCCCATCTCAAATCAAGATGCAGATATGATCATTTCCCCAGAAGATGTGCGCAAAATGAAACTTTGCGAGAAAAGATTGGGGTATCGATTTCAAGACCAACAACTGTTGAAGACCGCTCTGACGCATACTTCTGGTGCGGCCCATAAGCTTGTTTCCAATGAAAGGTTAGAGTTTTTTGGTGATGCAATATTGGGACAAATCGTTAGTGAATGGTTGTTTTGCGAATACCCTAACTACCTCGAGGGGGAATTAACGCGGATTAAATCGGTAATCGTGAGCCGGAAAACTTGTGCCGATATTGCCTATAAACTTGGCGTAGAAGAAATAATTATCGTCGGTAAAGGGATTGGTTCTCAGGGTATGATCCCCGAATCTATCTTGTCAAATGCGATTGAGTCGTTGCTAGCCGCTCTATATTTAGACGGAGGTGGCGTCGCAGCGCGAGAGTTCATTAGTAATCACTTTACGCCGTTGGTTACGCTCGTCGTCTCGGAAGGTGTCCCTACGAACTTCAAGTCGCAATTTCAACAGGTTGCTCAACGGGAATTCAAAACAACTCCGATATATGAACTGTTGGATGAACGAGGCCCAGATCATCAAAAAGAGTTTCACGTTTCTGCAGTCGTTGACGATCAAGTGTTTGACCCCGGTTGGGGGAAAAGCAAAAAAGAAGCGGAACAGATGGCGGCCTATCTGGCCCTCGTTGCCCTAAAGGAAATTGAAGAATCCAGTGTGCCTGAGTAAAACGGTGGTTGTTGATTTCGTGATTCAAGAGGATGATAGGACTGTGAACGTAATGCGCCACAGGTGGGCGAAAAGAGAACATATGTAGAGAGACGGGAGAAAAAGAATTATGACACGTTGTGTCGTATTACTGTCGGGTGGTTTGGATAGCATGCTAGCGATACGCATCATGCAAGAGCAGGGAATTGAAGTTGAGGCCCTGAATTTCAAAACGATGTTTACTTGTTGTCAAGACACTTCAGCCCAAGCTGCGCGGGCTTTAAATGTGCCAATCACTGTTGTCGGTCAGGAAGAGGACTATTTGGATCTGATCCGTGAGCCCCAGTTTGGATATGGCAAAGGCGCTAATCCTTGTGTGGACTGTCGGATCTATATGTTTCAACGTGCCTATAAGTTTATGGAAACCGTTGATGCTCAATTTATTGTCAGCGGAGAAGTGGTTGGCCAGCGACCAATGAGCCAAAAACGGTCGGATTTGAAAGTGATTGCTAACTACTCTGGGTTGGAAGATCTGTTGCTGCGACCTTTGTCGGCTAAGGTGTTAGAGCCAACCAAACCGGAACGTGATGGACTGGTTGACCGTGAAAAGTTATATGACTTTCAAGGTCGTAGTCGCAAAGGCTTGATAGCACTGGCGCGAGAATTTGGATTTTCCGAAGACATGATTCCAACGCCGTCCACTGGTTGTTCGTTGACTGAACCAGGTTTTGGCAGCAAAGTGCATGACTTGATCCAAATACAAGTCGACGATACCCGCTGGGACTATGAGATTCTAAACTTAGGACGACATTTCCGCTGGGACGAAGCAACCAAAGTCATTTTGGGTCGCGACGAAAAGGAAAACGATCGGCTTGAGTATATTCACACGATGCCTGAGGCAACGAGCACCGCTATTTTAGAGCCAGCAAGTTTTACGGGGCCAAGTGCATTGATCACTGGGCCAGCTACAAGCGAAGCCGTCGAATATGCTGTTGGTTTAGTTTGTCGATACGGTCGCGTTGCAGATGGCGCTGAAAATCGAGTGCAGGTTTCCACTGCTGACAAGTCGTACGACGTTGTGGCCTCGGACAATCGCCGAGCCGCCGAAGATCAGACTATTGCTAGCCTGTTGATCCGGTAAGGGAAGACAGTTGAAAATTAGGCTAGGGAATGATAATTCTTTTGCTTTAGTTATGCGTGCGTGGTGTCGTTAGTAAAACGGACCAGAACGTTTGTAGGTCCTGGAGATGCGAGCTCGCGACGCTGTTTGGGGCGTACGCTTCTTGGGAATATAGCTTGCCAAGTTGTTCAATGTTGCTTCCAATAGTTTGCGTATTGCGCGCAACCTCACGCGTGAATTCGTTCGGCGTTTGGTCTTCACGGCGTTCAATTCCCTTCTCATAAGCCCATGCTTCGAGCGCTTGGAAACTATAGTGGATCACTTCCCGTGGTGACATCTGCAAAGGGCCTTGAAATGGATTGTTGAAAGTTGCGAATGGTTGCGGGCGTTGAACTATTGTCTCGAAAGTGTCAGTTGCCTCAGTAACTGTTTCAATGGAAGTACCGGAAAACAGGTTGCTCAGCCATTCCCAAAATCCGTGCCACATTTCACTCGCCGCTTTCAGTAGCGACGTACGATTCTTATATAAGAAATAAAGCAACGCTCCGCCAGTAACAATCCAGATCAACAATGTCAGAAACTGGCCCATGTTTTCAAGGATTTGCGAGTTGGAAGTAGTTTGGGGTGGGGAGTTCTGTGCCGAATTCTGCTCCGGTTGACTGTCATCGACTTCCCCTGCTTGTTCTCCTTCTCCTTGCTCGCCGGCGGCGGCATTGTTACCCGCTTGTTCCCCTTCTCCTTGCTCGGCTCCTTGCTCAGTTCCTTGCTCAGTTCCTTGCTCAGTTCCTTGCTCAGTTCCTTGCCCGGTTCCTTGCTCAGTTCCTTGCTCGGCTCCTTGCTCGGCTCCTTGCTCAGTTCCTTGCTCGGCTCCTTGCTCAGTTCCTTGCTCGGTTCCTTGCTCAGTTCCTTGCTCAGTTCCTTGCTCAGTTCCTTGCTCAGTTCCTTGCTCAGTTCCTTGCTCA
>JABJJO010000136.1 GCA_018660825.1 Planctomycetaceae bacterium
GGTTACACCTCCGAAATCTGATCGTATTGGTCTTATCAGGGATTACCCGCTGGGTGCCCCGAGGGTTTAATAGTTTTTACTTTTCCCTGCGGAGACGCTTGCTATAATACAAGTAAGAATTCAATGATCCATTGTAGGTTTGGAGAGTGATTATCATGAACAACCGTATTGTGTATTTGTTGATGCTGGTGGGTATTAGCTTAGTATTATCACAGCCATCGCAGATTGCCGGTGATGAACCAGCCTCAGCGATAACTGCAGCAAACGTCGATGTATTGAAGATTTATGGCAAGATACAGATAGTGACGTCATTTCCGGACTACAAGGTGCAGGTGGTGAATTCATTCCCTGACCTGAAAGTGCAAGTCGTGAACTCATTTCCCGACAAGCCGGGGAAATGGAAGATGGTGAATTCGTTCCCCGACTACAAAATTCAGCTAGTGAATTCATTCCCAGACTTCAAGATTAAATATGTGAATTCGTTTCCGGGAAAACCGTAGGTCGAGTCAATATTTACGAGATGATGGCGTCGATTGGTTTTGCGAGTTCTTGGACGCCTGTTACCTGCTTATCGAGCCCCAAAACTATTCGCTTTGAATGTCGCGGGCATAGGGCCCGGACTGTCGGTTGAAATAGTCGATTTTGACCTTAGCACCCACGGTCAGATTTATCAGCGGTTGCTGTTGGGAGTTAGCACTGAATTGTGTGTACTCGCTGACGTGGAACAAATGTTGTTTTCCAGTGGAGTCGACAAGGTTGATCGTGTTGTTGCGCAGATCGATGGATTCAATCTTGCCGGAAATAGTTATTGGTTTAGTCGCTTGAAACGGTCCGGTGGGTTCGACACGACCGTTGATCCAGCCAGCTCGGCGATTGAGTTCTCGGTAGATCGTATAGTGTTGGGTGATGGGGATACAAAACGCTGGGTCATCAGAACAGGCAAAGTAGTTGACGGTTAAGTGGATCGGTTTGTCAGATGTCCAGCCTTGCACGTCGACGAGGAATTCGCGCGGGTCAATGTCTGCTTCTGTGGAAACCTGCGGACCATCAAGAGTTTCAGGCATGGTGACACCGGGCGGTAATTCCAGTTCGACGTGAAGTGGTTTGGTTAGATTGTTCCAATGGACGTTGTGGATTGGGTCGAGATGGAAACCAATGTACATCTTGCCGTTGCCAGTGTTGAAAAGAGCTTGATCAGTGTCCGCTCGTAGTTTGGTATAAAGTGGAGGGTTATTGGGTTTGCTGGCAGGCTTGCTAATTAAAGGAATCATGCTGTTGGGAACTTTGATGCGTTTGACCACTCCCTGTTCGGCAGCCGGTTCCGGTTTTGTAATTGAGATATTAATGTCTTGAGCGGATGTTGGGTTTTTGATTGGTCCGACGAGTGCGGCGAGGTCTTGCCTTAATTGCTGTGGATTTCCCCATGTTCGTTTACGGACAATGCGGCCGGTCGGGTCGATGACGAATTCCGATGTTGGTGCATTTCCCAGTGCAGTCATTACATCATTGTTCATGGTGTCACAGAGCCAAGGTATTTTACCGCCAATGCGTTTTTCGGCGTCTTTGATGTGTAGCAAACGTTCTTGGAGAGTAACGGGCTGCACATAGTGATTTAACTCGGGGTGAGCTAACGCTTTATAGATGTAGTAAAACTTGACGCCCTGCGGGCTGTAGTCATGAGCGATCGCCTCCAAACTGGGGACTTTGTTTAGAAAGGGTGGTCACGTTAAGCAACCAAATAGCAAGACGGTGTATTGGCCTTTAAGGCTGCGTAGCCGAAATTTGTTTCCTGTGGCGTCGTAAAGTGTGATGTTAGGAAGTTTTGCTTCAAGTGGTGGAGAGGTTTCTTGAAAGATACGATCGAGTCGTTCAAGTAGGCGTTCGCCCGGAGGTAGATCGGTTTCTTGAGCCGCCAGAGGAAACGAGAGCAACACAAACAGTAATAGAGCGGTGATGGTGTTTGTTTTTTTCATGCTGTCTATAGTAGGTGATTATGGTGTATGTGTCTAATAATGATCACTTGCTGGACTGGCTTGAATTGGGTGCTCGGCACAAGTCAGCTATGCCATCAAGTCCCAGGAGTTTGAAAATAGTTCTGATCACATTTTAACTATTTTCTTTCTTAGAAGCGATATTTGTGATTATACTGCAATGCAATATGAATGCTTTCTCTATTAAAGAAGAAGTTGTGTTGAACAAGTCACTCACTATCTCGAAATTGCTACTGGCGTTGGTGGTGCTGTGCCCCTACCAATGTGTGGTCGGCAGTTGCTTGCCTGTCGGGACAGATATTGCAGCTGAGATTTGCTCGAGTAGCTGCGGTTGCGATGCGTTGCTACCGGTTGATTTTCAAAATGCACCCGCCGCTCCACCCAATGACTGTTCGTGCGGTGATTGTTTTTGCCAAGGTGCGTTACCGATCACTATCGCCGATGACAATCGTACTATTGTTGCAATTGAACTTAGCATGGATCAGTGGCATTACTCAACTGTCGCGTTGCCTGTGACCTTGCCTCGCGCTCAAGTCGCATTTATTTCTATCTTTGCAGTTACCAACGCAAAAGCGCCCGATGTATGCGCTGTTCTTTCCTGCTGGATTATCTAATTCTGTAATTCAACAGAATCTTGCACGATCTTTAACGTGTCACCTTTGCCTGCCGTTTGCATTATGTATTCCGCCGCAGCGGTCAAGCATTTCCTCATCACTGAGCATGCCTATAGTTAGGTCGAAAAAATGAACAAAGCAACAAACCACCCCTCTGAATTGGATGCGTCGCAGCAAGGCGTTGACGAACAAATAACAGCGAAACAGGACTCCGCCAACGACGAGAAATCTCTGGTTGGTGCCAGCAGATTGTTAGGATCGCTGCTGCGCGGGATTCCAACTTTAGTCATTCTTGGTTTATTAACAAGTCTGGCATTGTGGGGGCACAATCATGATTGGCAGGCACCAAAGTTTTCTGAACTTATCGGTAATCAGGAAATCCAAGGCGTGCTATGGTGTGATGACCACGGCGTCCCAGAAGCAGAATGTATTTCCTGTAACGCTGAGCTTATGCCCAAAGCAGAATTGCACGGTTGGTGTGCTGAGCATGGTGTGCAGGAATGTGTCTTACATCATCCTCACGTAGCACAGTTGTCAGAGGATTCGGTTTTTGATCCAACGGACTTCGAGCGCGCGGCACGAGCGCTGGCTGTTCGGGAACGCACCAAAAATGACTCGGCCTGCAATATGCATTTACGGCGGATTCAATTTACTTCTATTGCAGCAGTTGATCTGGCTGGGATTGATATTAATTTAGTCGATCGAGGCCCCGTGATTGAAACCATCAAGACGACAGGTGAAATCGTTTATGATCCTACACGCGTTGCCCATCTGTCTTCACGAGCGAAAGGCACAATCTGGTCTGTGAATAAGGATGTTGGTGATCAAGTCAAACAGGGAGATGTTCTAGCGTTGGTTGATGCGGCAGAAGTCGGCCACCTAAAATCACAATTGCTCAAAGCGAAAACGCAGTTCGATTTAGATACGAAGACTTTTCAGCGGTTTTCGAAATTAGGTGGCGATATTATTCCAGAGCAAAAGATACAAGAAGCGAAAGCTGCTAAATCGGATTCTGAATTTCAATTGGAGAGTACTGTACAGGCTCTTGCTAATCTTGGTTTGTTAATTGATTTCGATACTATCGTCGATCAACCCATTGTTGAAGTCCGAGCTAATCTCAGGTTGTTGGGAATCCCGGCAGCTATTGTTGAATCACTGGATGCTTCACGTACATCGACTAACTTGATCCCCGTCGTTTCACCACGTGATGGAATCGTTGTGATGCGGAATGCGGTCGCTGGGGAAGTTGTCGAAACAGGCAAGTCGCTGTTTACGGTCGCCAACACAAAGCAAATGTGGCTGTTGCTAAATGTTCGACTCGAAGAAGCCGAACGGGTAACGCTTGGGCAGAAAATAGTTTTTCATTTGGATGGATCGCAGCGTGAGGCAACGGGTAGTGTGACTTGGATTAGTACTGAAGTGGACAGCGAGACCCGTACTGTACGAGTCCGCGGAGAATTGGCTAATCCCAGTGGTCGATTGCGAAATGAGACTTTTGGCGCTGGTGAAATTGTTTTACGTGAAGAAGACGATGCGATTATTGTTCCCAGTGAAGCGATTCATTGGGAAGGTTGTTGTCATGTTGCTTTTGTGCGTGGCAAAGATTATTTCAAGGAAGGGTCTTACAAAGTATTTCACACCCGCAGCGTCAGGCCAGGTGTAAAGATGGGAAAAAACACTGAGGTGATTGCTGGATTACTTCCTGGTGAAGTGATCGTAACGGCTGGTAGCGGGATTTTGCGTGCCGAATTGCTCAAGGGTAATCTGGGTGCGGGATGACTGTGTGAGCATTAATTGGTTCGGTCGAACCAAAAGCCCATCCCACAAGCTCTTCAATGTGTCCGTGTTTCAAATTATAAAACATTAAACAAATCGCATCATGCTCAATTGGTTAATCAATTTTTCGCTCCACAATCGCCGGCTGGTTTTATTCTCAGTTGTAGTCGTCATAGGGTTCGGTGCGTTTTCACTACAGCGGCTCGACGTGGATGCATTTCCTGATACGACGCCTGTAATGGTCCAAATCAATACGACCACACCGTCGTTGGCACCTGAAGAGGTTGAACGGCAAGTTACTTTTCCGATTGAACAGGTCATCAGCGGCTTGCCGGGATTAGAAAAGCTACGTTCGATTTCGAAATTTGGCTTGTCGCAAGTGGTCGTGACTTTCGCCGAGGAAACTGAAATATATTTCGCTCGACAATTGATCAGTGAAAGACTTGCCACGGTCGAGTTACCCGCTGGAATCGAACGCCCGAAAATGGGGCCGGTATCAACGGGATTAGGAGAGGTTTTTCATTACATTGTGAGGCTGCAAGACGTTGACATTTCTAGTTTGCCTCGGGCTCGACAGATTGAAGAGTTGACGCAATTGCGGACTGTTCATGATTGGGTCGTCAAGCCCCAACTGCGTACCGTTCAGGGAACTGCTGAAGTTAACAGTTGGGGCGGGTTTGAGAAACAGTATCAGATTCGTATTACGCCGGATTTACTTTCTAAGCATGGGCTCACCTTTGACGAAGTCGTGAATGCTGTGCGCTCTAATAATCGAAATGTTGGTGGGGGCAATATTATACGTAATACGGAAATGCTGTTAGTGCATGGTATTGCTAGAACCGTGAATATTCAGCAGATAGAAAACATTGTAATCAAGGCGATTGATGGATCGCCTATCCGAGTGGGTGACGTTGCGAGTGTCGAAATCGGCCATGAAATTCGACGAGGTGCGGTTACGGCGGATGGGCAAGGCGAAGTCGTTTATGGACTCGGCTTTATGCTGATGGGAGAGAACAGCCACAAAGTAACCTACGCACTCAAAGACAAGATGGCCGAAATCGCATCCACACTTCCCGCGGGCGTGGAAGTGGTGACCGTATACGACCGAACGGAATTAGTCGACCATGTGCTTGAAACAGTACAGCGAAATCTGTTTGAAGGTGGATTGTTAGTGATTGCGATATTGTTTTTGTTTCTAGGGAATCTGCGAGCTGGCTTAATCGTTGCCGCTGCAATTCCGCTTTCCATGTTGTTCGCATTTTCAGGGATGTTGCAAGTCGGTATTGCAGCGAGTTTGTTGAGTTTGGGAGCGATTGATTTTGGGTTAGTCGTCGACAGTTCCGTGGTGATGGTAGAGAACTGTGTGCGGCGGCTTTCAGATGGTATCCCGTCAGGCCAAACAAAATTGGATGTTATCCGAGACGCTGCGGTGGAAGTGCGGAAACCAACCATGTTTGGTGAGTTGATTATCATGGTTGTCTATCTACCAATTTTGACGCTCGAAGGAGTCGAAGGCAAGTTGTTTAGGCCGATGGCATTAACCGTCGTATTTGCATTGGCTGGCTCGATGCTAATGTCCCTAACGTTGATGCCGGTTTTGGCAAGTTATTTGCTACCGAAGAAGATTACTGAGCGTGACCCGTTGATCGTGCAGTTTGCTAAGGCTATTTATAAACCGATTCTACATTTTACAATGCGCCAGCGGACGGCGGTAATAGGAGCAGCTCTACTCGTGCTCATTATTGCATTTGGATTTATTGCCCCTAACCTCGGTACTGAGTTCACTCCGCAGCTCTCCGAAGGTGCATTGGCGATTAATGTGGTGCGTTTGGCGGGAACGGATTTGGAAGAATCCATTCGCATTAATACGGAGATGGAACGAGCGGTATTGGCTAAATTTCCGGATGAAGTGCATCATGTGTGGAGCCGCATTGGTAGTGCTGAGGTGGCGACGGATCCGATGGGCGTTGAATTAACGGATATGTTCATTACATTGCATCCGCGGAAACAGTGGACAAAAGCTGCGACGCAAGCTGAGTTGACCAATTTGATTCAACAGACGCTGAGACAATTTCCTGGGCAAAAGGCTGCGATGACTCAGCCCATTGAGATGCGGTTGAATGAGATGATTAGTGGAGTCCGATCGGATGTGGCGGTGAAGCTATTTGGTGATGATTTTGAAGTGTTGGTAGATAAAGCGGATGAAATTGCAGCTGTCTTGAGAACAATTGGCGGTAATGCAGATGTTGCGGTTGAACAGATTACGGGGCAACCCGTGTTACAGATCGCGGTGAAACAGGATGAGTTGGCGCGGTATGGGATTTCGGCAACAGAAGTTCTGAATATTGTTGAGTCCTTGGGCAGTTTTGATTTGGGTGAAGTGTTTGAGGATCAGTTGCGGTTTCCGTTGGTGATTCGTTTACCAGAGAATTTGAGAAAGAATCCCGAGACGATTGCGGCAATTGAGATTAATACGCCCACAGGACAACGGATTCCGTTGGGGCGATTAGCAACTCTTGATGTTGTGGAGGGGCCGGCAACAATAACTCGGGAATGGGGTTATCGCCGCATTAATATTTCATCGAATATTCGTGGACGAGATATGGGTAGCTTTATTGCTGAGGCCCAAGAGAAAATTGCTGAGCGTGTTCAATTACCAAGCGGTCGTTACCATATTGAATGGGGGGGGCAGTTTGAACACATGATTAGTGCTCAACAGCGGTTGCTGCTCGTGGTTCCAGTGGCACTAGGTCTGATTTTGATATTGCTATATATGACTTACGGTAATGTTATTGATACTTTACGGGTGGCAACGGGTGTTCCGTTTGCCTGGACGGGGGGTATTATTGCCTTATGGATTCGTGACATGCCATTTTCGATTTCGGCTGCGATCGGGTTTGTGGCTTTGTCAGGAGTCGCTGTTTTGGCGGACATGTTATTGGTTTCGTATATTCGCCAGCTACGTCAACGGGGAATGGCGTTGGAAGATGCAGTGGAGACTGCTGCGATGACACGGCTGCGACCAGTCTTAATGACTGCCTTGGTTGCCAGTTTAGGTTTTGTACCGATGGCGTTTAATACGGGCATGGGTGCGGAAGTACAACAGCCGTTAGCTACAGTAGTAATTGGAGGTGTCATTAGCTCCTGTGCTGCGTCTTTGTTAGTATTGCGAGTCCTTTATATGTTGTGGCCAGGTCAAGTAAAAGTTAAAACGAACAAGTAAGTATTTTTTATTAGGAGTGATGCCATGAAGTTTGCCTGCAAGTTTGGTTTTTCGAAATTGGTGCTTGGGTTTATAGGGGCTGCCGTGCTACTGAGTGGATGTGGTGCTGAGGTGGAATTGACTAGTGAACCCGTGGAACCGGTAACTAATACTGTTGTGGATGATCATTCTGGTTGGTGGTGCACTGCCCATGGGATTCCGGAAGACCAATGCAGCATGTGTAGTGCCAAAGCGGCGAAGGAATTCAAAGCGAATGGCGACTGGTGCGAAGAGCACAACCGTGCGGAGTCTCAGTGCTTCAAGTGTGATGCTAGCCGCGCAGATAAATTTGCGAACTTATACGAAGCCAAGTACGGCAAGCAACCGCCGGCATTCACACCGTAAAAGTTATCCGGCAACCAAAAACCTACGAACAAACAGTAGACCCTTCTACACGCTGCGAAGTTTGGCTGACGAAACCTTGGCGTTGTTGGAGGTGGTGGGATTTGCTGACTGCGTTTGGGCCGCCGCCATCTCAACCGGAACGAGAACAGCCCAGATTCGTTTTGGAAAAACGTGGACCTGAACGTTGCAGGTTGATCTGTAAAATCACTTCACGATGGTACTAGACGTGGCGATTTCATACCTGCCCCTCCCCTTTCCACTCATGGTTTGGGATGGCGGATCGTCATTGTGGCCGTCGATATTTCTCTTCGAATTCGGAAAATGGCCCCGGAGCGTTTTTGGGAAATCGCTTCAGTATCATCTCAAGTCGTTCTCGACGGCCGGGAGCAATCTTGTCGAGCGGACTGACTTCGGCCTGTTGGAGTGGGTCTTTAGTAAGGTCATGAAAGCTTCCTTTGCTGTCAACAATGTGTTGCCAGTCGCGAAGCATACGGAAGTCGCCGATCTGCGAGAAAATCCAGCTCCGCTTCTCGAAGGGATCTTCGCTGCCTCGCAGGCTGGGCACAAACGAACGTCCATCCAGCGTCATGCCTTTAGGTGGAGCGGTATTCGCCAGTTTGAGGAATGTCGGGTAGAGGTCAGTAAAGTCAATCAGATCTCGTGACACACGATCTCCCGGAGTGAGAAAGGGAGCACGAACTATGAACGGAACATGGACTCCTCGATCCGCTGCGCGGCCTTTCCCTTTTTCAAATGGTTTCCCGTTCAGATTCCCTGCAGCTGCTGAGCCATTGTCGCCCGTGAAAACAATCAGCGTGTTGTCCATGAGTCCCGCCTTGTCGACTGCGTCAATTAGTTTGCCGACGAGCTGATCCATGTAAGCGACGTTACCAGCGTAGAGAGCATCTTTGCCTACTGGGGCATTATCCTTGTTCTGCGGTGTTGCCGTATGTGGACCATGAGTGAGCAGCATCGGATAGTAGACGAGAAATGGATTCTCTCGTTTGCGGCGGATAAAATCGATTAGGAAGGAGTTGATTGTGTCCGGGCCATATGACGCAGTTGCACGACGACCGTTGGTCATGATGTGACCGTCCCAATAGCGTCGCTCCGTTTCCGCCCGCTCGGCTTCAACGCCAGTCCAAACACAGTGTTCATCGAATCCGTGTTGCTTCAGAGCAGCGGGCTGTTTTCCCAGATGATTGATTTGCCACTTACCGCCGATTGCCGTCGCGTAGCCGGAATCGCGCAGGACGCGGGCAAAGGTCGTGAACTTCGTCCAGCTTAAGCCAGCGCCACCCCAGCGTGGAACGTCGTAGTGCTGAGTCCATCCATGCCGAAACGGATACTGTCCCGTGAGCAATGTGACTCGTGTTGGCGTACAGATTGGAGTACACCACGCTGTTTCGTAGCGCACACCCTGCTTTGCGAGTCGGTCTACATTTGGAGTCTGATGTTGCGCACCGTAACAGCTCACCCAATCGCGGCCCATATCGTCGACCATGATGAGAATGATGTTCGGTCGATCATCTGTTCTTGCGGACGCCGAAATTAAACAAAGTAACAAAGTTATGAGAGTCGATTTCATTTTATGTGGAATGCCTCACTGGCGACGATTTTCTGAATGAGATCTCGAAAGCCGTAATTGTGCGTTGGCATGGTAGATACGATCTGGTCGATGTCGTCGCGATCAGCAAAGCTCAGGCGTCGGCCGAGCGCGTAGACGAATAACTTTTTGGTCAGGCATTGTGTGAACTGTTCGGGCCGTTCGAGAAGGAAAGTCTTGATGCCACCGGGTCCGGGGATTGTGGTTCCGTCGGGCAGTTCGCCTGACGAATCAATTGACAGTTGCTTGCTGTAACGATCTCGCCAAGCACCGACGTAGTCGTAGTTTTCCAATGATAGCCCGATGGGGTCTATTTTACGGTGACATTCGTAGCAGGTTGGATTGTTACGGTGTTTCTCCATCAATTGCCGGATTGTCGCGCTGCCACGTGTGTCAGGTTCGATCGGGTCGACGTCCGGCGGCGGTGGGTTGGGCGGCGTACCCAATAGATTGTTGAGTACCCAGATTCCGCGGACAACGGGCTGCGTTTCGACTCCGTTCGAAGTCGCTGTGAGGATGCTGCCGTGTCCAAGTAAACCACCTCGATGAGAATCCGACTTGAGAACTACTCTCTTAAATTCTTCATGGTCAATATTGGGAATGCCGTAATGCCGCGCCAGCGCGGCATTGAGGAACGTGTAATCCGAATCAATAAAATCCAGTATACTGCGATTCTCGCTAAGTACATGGGAGAAGAACAGTCGTGTCTCATCGCGCATCGCGTCTTCGAGGTTGTCTTTGTAGAAGGCTTGATTCTTTTCCGGATCCGGTGGCATTTTGCCCAGTTTTCGAAGGTCGAGCCATTGGCCTGTAAAATTCTCCGTGAACGCATAGGATTTTGGATCCGAGAGCATTCGCTCGACTTGTCGTCTCAAGACCGTTGGATCACTTAAGGTCCCCCCGTCGGCGGCACCGCGCAGTTCGTCGTCGGGCATCGAACTCCAGAGGAAATAGGAGAGTCGCGTCGCCAGTTCGTGTTCGCTCACATGCCGATCCTTTGAATCGGAGGGTGTGGTCTCCGCAAGATACAGGAAATTAGGCGAAGTCAGAATCGCTCGAACGCCATACTTTGCGGCCGACCAGAAATCATCGGATTTCGCGTGGTACGCCCGTGCCAAACTGAGGTAAGGCGCCAATTCTTCGCTACTGACAGGCCGTCGGAAGGCTGCTGAAGCGACACGCAACAACGACTCATCCAGGTAGCTGGCGTCAGGTTTCGTCGGCGGATCGGGAAAGAACTGTGCGAATCCTGCGGGTGGCCATTGATCGTAGAAGGGCCCTTCGATCCCTAAGGTATGAACGTGGAGTTCAGGTCCCGAACCTACGTACATCTCCGGCGGATTGCGGATGGGATAAAGAGCGTCCTTGTTGTACTTAGGCAAAACTTTCCGCAGGATGCGTTTGAACGAACCATTCGGTCCATTGGCCCAGTGCACATGAAAAGTAAAGCCCTTTTCAAGCCAGACGCGATGCTCGATTTCGATCACCTCGTCGTCGGGGATTTCGTATTCGCCGATGATCCGGTGGGCAGTTGCCCCGAGCGCGCGTGAATCGATGGAAATGGATAATCGCATCGGCTCATTCGAATTGTAACGTAGGTCTTCATCTTTGTAGCGAGACTTTCTACGAACAGCCTGCGCTGAGAATCGAATAACATACTCACCGTCGGCGGGGACTCCTCGTTTCTTATCGAGCAACGGTAGTCCCAACGGTTGACGAAACTTGATAAATAATCGTCCGGCTTCTTTGCGCCATTCCTTGTTGGTCGTCACACCGCTAAGAACCTCCTGCGGCGAATCAGCTCCGGCATGACCTCCGGCTTCGTAATGAATTATTTGTGGCCGAGGACCGGGAAGAATGGCTTTGTCCGCTACTTTGCGTGCTGCTTCAAGATAGTTGCGGAGCAAATAATCCGATGTCACGAGTCCTTCGCCAACGTTGTCGAAACCTTCCGTTGAGTCGTCTATGGGAAAGGTGGTTGTGGGATCGAAATCGACCATTTTCAATTGAAACAGATCGCGAATCGTGTTGCGGTACTCGGCGCGATTGAGCCGACGTATCACGACTTTTCCGACGTTATCACGCGCCTCTTCGCGCGCCTTGGCAAGAGAACTTGTCAGTAGCGCGACGACCGTTTTCAGTTCCGCTACGGACGGTTGTATCTCGTCTTCCGGAGGCATTGCCGCGAGGTTCAATTGATCGAGAATCTCTTGAAGCAATTCTGCATCTTCAGCGCCGCTTTCGACAGCGGACAACCGATCGAAACGGCGATCCCCCTTTTGTTTGTCAGGTCCATGGCACTTGACACAGTAGGACTTCAGAAACGATTGAAGTACTTCGCGTTCACGGCTTTCAGCTTGTACTGAGTTCGCACCGGCACAGATCAGTAGTAGCAATACCAGTCGGCTCATGTCAGTAGATGATTCAGGTTTGAAGTGCTCGTGGAGAACGCATCCTGTTCGAGACCCAGTTGCTGAAGAATCGTGACGAACAGATCTGACAGTGCTCGGCCATCACGGCCATGGCGTTCGAAGCGATGATGGTTACCACCGCGTAAACCGCCGCCGCCAACCATGATTGGTAAGTTTCGGCTGGAATGTGAACTGGCGTTACCCATCCCGCTACCAAACAGCACGACGGTTGATTCTAACAACGACTGCCCATTCGAGTCGGGAGTCTCCTTTAGTTTTGTTAGAAATCGGGAAAACTGTGCCGCATAGAAAGTTTCAATGATCGTAAGTTCCTTAAGCAAATCGGGCCTTTTCCCGTGATGGGTCAATGAGTGATAACCCAACGAGATTCCGTCGAAAGGAAACAGGCGGTTCCCACCAGGATGTCCGTAACAAATGACGTTTGTTGACTTCGTTTGCAAGGCAATCACCATCAAGTCGTACATTACAGAGGTGTTGTACGGATATTCGAGATCAACGATAGTGTCGTCGTCGTCGCCACCTCGAATGACTTTGTCGCTGACTTTCGGTTTGGCAATGTCGATCCATTCCGCCTGGCGTTTTAACTTCCGTTCTACTTCACGGATTGCGGTAAGGAACTGGTCGAGTTTGTCCTTGTCGGCCTGCGCGAGCCTCTCGTTGAGACGTTTTGCATCTTGCCGAACGACATCGAGAATACTCGCGTCTTCATCAAGAAATTGTCGAGTTTGCTGCATCAATTGCGGGCTTTCATTAAGGAACAGTTTCGCAAAAACTCGCGCCGGATCGCTGTCGGTTGGCAATTTGATTCCCGCCCGTGACCACGAAACTCCACCATTACCGAGCAACAATGACGGGAATCTTGTCGTCTGCCCGATCCTTTCGCCTAGCAACTGGTCGAGCGTGTGCAATCGTTGCGGTTGATCTTTGACGTCTTTCATCTCGACGCCATTGAGAAATGTGGTTGAGCAACCATGCCCGCCACCAACACCGGGATGATCGAGATTTGTAAAGATCGTCAGGTCAGCTCGATGCGACTCCAGTGGTTTCAATAAAGTCGGCGTCTCATAGTCCGCGCCGGTTGTCGTTGGAAAGAACCCCGCTGGATTCATGCCATAGTTCGGAGACACACAGACAAAGCGTTTTGCGTTTGCGCTCGATTTGTTTTCGTTGGCGGCATGCAACGAGTCAAACGCCGGCAACGCAATAGAAACACCTAGCCTACGAAGAAAATTACGACGGTCAAGTTTGATCATGGTTAATAGCTCTCATATGGAGCTCGGTTTAGTGGAGGCGGCGGGATTCGAACCCGCGTCCCGAGACATTTTCATGCAAGCTTCTACGTACATAGTCGATTCTTTGGTTTTAGCAAACGATAACTCCGCTCGACAGGATTTAAAGTTCGCGATCCTGAAACTTAATTTAGACTTCTGCGTGTCAGGCATGACAAAAGTCGATCTGGATTTGTGACGGACTGTTAGAGCTAACCAGCTAAGCCCTAGAGTCCGAGCTACCTTTAATTAGGCAGCCAATGCTAGATTATTATCTGCAATTAAAATTGTTTAGTCAGCTTTTTACGTGGCCAACTGACCAACCACGGTACGCCACTTACACTTCAGGCTATCCGGTCGATACCAATGTCGCCCCCAAGTGATAAGTTGTTACTGCTCTGGATGTAACCAGATACAGTATCGGTATACGAATTATACCACCTGTAGTCGTTAAGTACAGCGCAATAGAAAAACTACCAAGTTGTTGTAACAAGAAGTCAACCACAGAACCTAACGCCGAACTTTACCAATAGTACGCAAAAACTAGTAGAAAGACTCCCAGGGGTATGCACCAAAAAGTAAACCAGTGGAATCGCCCTTTTTCTAGTACCACTAACAAAGCCCGTAACGCTCCGTAACCGACTACCGCTGAAACAGAAATTCCAAGACCTATAATATTCCAGTCGATAGCTACCATCTCGTCGCTTGTAGTCTTAAGAAGTTGTTTACATAGCATGACTCCCATAGCGCCAACTATTACCGGAATCGACATTAAAAAGGAAAATTGAGCTGCTTGTTGGCCGGGCAATCCAATCCGCCGCGCCACGACAATCGTCAAACCACTGCGACTCAACCCCGGTACAATCGCAAATGCTTGAGCAATCCCAATCCAGAAAGCTTGTTGATTTGACACTGTTTCAATATTAGCGGTTTCGTGCCCGTTTTCAACACTCGGCTCGCCCATCCACAACACAAACCCAGTGACAACTAACATCGCACCAGTCAGGCGAGGATCTGTCAACAGGTCATCTAATCCGCTAATCACAATCAGCAGTCCCACACAAACCGCTGGAATGGTAGCCACCACAAGTGGGATGACTAGATTTCGACGGCGGCCACATAGCTCGACCAATGATTTCCAGAATACTAACAAGACCGCTAGTAATGTGCCCGCATGCAATGCGACTGTTGTTTCAGCCATTGTCGCTGCCGTCGTTGGATCGGGTATAAGAAATGTTTCCAGAGCGATGAGATGCCCAGAAGAACTCACCGGCAAAAATTCAGTTAAGCCTTGTACAATCGCTTGGATGATTATTTTCATCGTTCCCATTTACTACCGCTCTCGTTTCCAGCGACGCGCATATCGGCCAGTAAAAAAACTTTGCGTTACAAACATCAAGATGACAAGCATAAACCACATCGCCTGTTTACCAGGCGGAGCTTCTTCTAAATCTAACTGCAAGTATGAAATGATCTCGTTTGTCGACTCGGCTAAGATTCGAATAGCAAATAACCCCGCATACACTCCAACAAACAACATATTTGCAATAGTCACAGCCCAGAGAGTCGACCAGTCTACATAGATGACTAAAACCCCCGCCAAACCTAGTTGGACTACTGTTATCAACAGCATTAAGTGTACCCAGCGGTGCTGCTGAATCGATTCACTTGCCGGTACTGAGGTTAGCAAGTTTCCGACGGCAGGTAGGGCGGCGACGATGGCAACGGCCACTAAGCTCAATGCCAAAAGCCGCACATGCCGCACTCGATCTTTACCCCAGATTGCCGGTGCAAATCGGCTTGTTGCAGATGTTTGTTTCATAGCCGTTAATATATCACAAATTAACAGACTCGCATTTGCGATGGTCATGAATCTAACTAGGTCATGACAGTCAATTTCTGTGAACCTTTAGCAAAAACGTTATGATAGATTCAACAAACATAATCGCAACACCAGACGTAATTGTGGTCCGTCTTCCCGACATATTTACTGACACACCTGAACGATGTAAGAAAGGTTCCCTGTGGACGCATACTTAACGACAATGCCGATTCTTGGTCGGGCAATCGGTGGAATGTGCCACTCGTTGTTAGGCAGGTATTAAAGTACCAATCGCGAATAAATTGAATATTTAAAAGGACAAGGTGGGTGCACTAGTCAGCGATTTTTGGAACTACCGTCCCCAGTTGGGTTGCAGGGGCCCTGTGCGTCAACAACATCCTGCTTTCGCAGTGCGGTATACTGAATGTCCTTATTAACCAACCTCTTTTTATTAGAAATTCAACCCGTGAAAGAACTACTAATCTTGTTGGCAGCAATGATGACATGGACATCCTCTGTCGCGCCAACTTCTGCGGCTGATCCTGCTGTTGTGCTTGCTGCACCGACGAAAATAGGAACTCATGGGTTAGTCTCAAGTGAATTTATTTATCCTCTAGCGGGTCGACAAACACCGGAATGTCATGCTTCGACGATTGTCAGCACTCCCACGGGACTCGTCGCCGCGTGGTTTGGCGGTAAGCATGAAAAGAATCCTGATGTGGGTATCTGGGTTTCTCGATTTGAAGATGACCACTGGACACGGCCTAGTGAAGTAGTCAATGGCGTGCAATCCGACCAATTGAGACACCCCTGCTGGAACCCCGTTCTATTTCAACCGACAACAGGACCGTTACTTTTGTTTTATAAAGTTGGACCTACTCCAAGTACTTGGTGGGGCATGTTGGCGACATCCAATGACGGTGGGAAATCATGGAGCAAACCGACTAAACTTGGCAAAGATTCAGCGATTGGTCATATCGTAGGTCCCGTCAAGAATAAGCCAATTGAGCTTTCAGATGGTTCGATTCTGTGCCCATCGAGCAGCGAGCATAACAACTGGCGTGTTCATTTTGAATTAACCAAGGACCAAGGCAAAACATGGGAAATCATTGGCCCTATTCACGACGGCAAAAAGTTCAATGCGATTCAACCTAGCATCCTCACTTATAAAAACGGTTCAATGCAAGTAATGTGCCGCACCCAAGAAGGCGTGATTGCCCAGAGCTGGTCGACCGACGGGGGAAAGACTTGGTCCCAACCGGCCGCCACCCATCTCCCCAACCCAAATTCTGGAACGGACGCAATTACCCTTGCCGATGGCCGGCAGTTGCTTGTCTATAACCACACCATCCGCCGCGGAGAATTTCCCGCTGGTCGTAATATGTTGAATGTCGCCATTTCCAAAGATGGCAAAACGTGGCACCCAGTACTAACACTTGAACGCGATAAAGGTGAATATTCCTATCCAGCGGTCATTCAGGCTGCCGATGGTACCATCCACGTCGCCTACACTTGGCGCCGCCAAACGGTGAAACACGTTGCCATCAACCCGAAAAAAATCTAAACCTTTACTGGTGAGATACTCGCCAATTATCAACAGGATATATTATTATGCGCCACACAAATTATTTATTTATTGCTCTTGCAATATTGATTGTAGCAACGTTTGCACCCACCCCCGTTGCGGCAGAAGTCTCTGTATCAAACTTATTCACCGATCAGATGGTCTTACAGCGTGACGTACCTGTTGTCGTTTGGGGAAAAGCATCTGCCGCAGAGCAAGTATCTATTGTGCTTGCTGGAAAAACGGAAACAACTAAAGCCGATAATGATGGTCGCTGGCAAGTTCAATTACCGGCTTTATCCGTTGGCAGTGGGCCACATAAACTAGTCATTGAAGCCAGCAACCGAATTGAAATTAACGATATCCTCATCGGTGAAGTCTGGGTCTGCTCAGGACAATCTAACATGGCGTTTGCGGTTAGTTCAGCAAATGACCCAGATTTGGAATCACTTTCGGCAAATTTCCCCCAAATCCGAATTATCTCTGTTCCCCAGATTGGCAGCCAAACGCCCTTGGATAATTTTCAGGGAAAATGGGAAACGGTTACTCCCGAGACGGTCAAGAGTTTTTCCGCAGTGGGATACTTTTTTGGTCGACAACTGCATCAAACTTTAAATGTTCCCATCGGCCTGATCGACACAGCCTGGGGAGGTTCGGCGTGCGAAGCCTGGGTGCCCCGTGAGGTTCTAGAGGAAGCGGGCGAATATCAGGAGTTGCTTGCCAAATGGGACGATGCGGCCAAAGCATATGACCCCGCCGCGGCCGCTCAACGATATGAGCGGCAACTGGCGGCTTGGAAACTTGCCATGGCACAGGCGCTGCAAGACAAGAAACCCGTGCCTCGTCGGCCACGTCCGCCCCGCAATATTTTGACCGGCCAGCACCGCCCCGCAAATCTATTCAATGGTGTTTTAAATCCTATCGTCGGCTATGGGATTCGTGGTGCCATCTGGTATCAGGGTGAACATAATGCAGGGCGTGCGTATCAATATCAGAATCTGTTTCCGCTGATGATCGACACTTGGCGTAAAAAATGGGGTCAAGGTGATTTCAGTTTCTATTGGGTCTCGCTGGCAGATTTTCAAGATGAGGTTGCTGAACCGGTAGACAGTAGTTGGGCCGAACTACGCGAAGCTCAGACCATGGTTATGAGTAAGTTGCCTAATACGGGTGAGGCAATCATCACCGACTTGGGTGAATCTCATGACATCCACCCGCGTAACAAACAGGATGTGGCTAAACGTCTGGCACGCTGGGCACTCGCAAAAGACTATGGAATCGAACTCGTTTACCGTAGCCCTCTCTATAAATCTTCCGAAACAAAAGGGAATCGCATTGTCATTACGTTTGACCATGTGGGCGGAGGACTTGATACCTTTGATGTACGAGAGGTTCGGGGGTTCGCAATCGCTGGTGAAGATAAGAATTTTGTGAATGCTTCTGCGCGGATTGTTGGTAAGAATCAAGTTGAGGTTTGGAGTGATACCATTACCGCTCCAGTTTCTGTGCGATATGCTTGGGCACAAAATCCAATCTGCAATTTACAAAACAAAGAGCATTTACCGGCCACACCCTTTCGGACAGACAATTGGGATGGAATCACAAAAGGAGTGGTGAAATAGATGTATTGCGAACGTTATACACCGTGGTTTACTTGGCTTTTATTAGTTGTCGTGCTTACTACGTTTGCTGGTTTGGTGGTTTTTCTAAGTGATTTTCTCGCAGCAACAGATTCTGGTGGAGCAGATTTTTCCGGTGATGAGCGGATGGGATATATTGTTGGTATTTCGGTCACAGGATTTGTCACAGTTTTTATGGGCTTTTTGGCCATAGCGTTCAGTCGGTATTTTATTGAGATCGATCGTGGAACGATCCGTTTCGGTTACTTATGGTGGAATGTCAGCACGACCGTTGAGCACATTGAGAGTGTTGAAGTTGACGAAGCGAAGTTCGGAGAGTTTTTGGGGATGGGATGGAGAATTGGGTTCGCAACTAAACGAATTGGATACGTTGTAAATTTTGGTAAAGCTGTTGAAATTAAGATTCGCAATGGCAAAACATATTTGATTTCCTGTCGAGAACCTGAGGCCTGCGTAAAAGCGATCGAATTGTAACTCAGAAAAATAGTTCACTCTATTTGGAAACTGACAACGGCGAACAAACATGAAACTAGCATCGGTCCTGACTCCATTGTCAGATGAAAATCTAACATTAGCCGCTCAAACCGGTGTGGAAACGATTACGATACGCTACCAAGGCCCTCAGAAATCTGATTGGGAGCCGACACTACAGCGGATACGGTCTTTTGGATTGCAGCCAGCGGCTGTGGAAGACGCCATTGCCATGGAAAATATTATCTGTGGCCGCAACGCTCGTGATACAGAAATCGCTGGCATAATTTCGTTGCTGCAAATCATGGCGGATCTTGAAATTCCGGTATTGTGTTACAACTTTATGGCTGGCACCGATTGGGTGCGGACTCGATTAGATGTTCCTGAACGCGGTGGTGCGGTTGTTACGCAATTCAATCTTGCTGAAATTGATCAAGCGATGTCACTCGACGATGCCTCGCGATCGCTGGAAAATGAAGTTCTCACGGCAGACACGTTATGGGAAAATCTCGCCTATTTTTTAGAGCAAGTTATTCCACAGGCCGAGCGTTTAGGGATTGATTTAGCGATGCATCCCGATGATCCACCATTGGAGTCGTTTCTTGGCCGCAGTCGCATCATGAATAGTGTCGCAGGATTTCAACGTTTGGCTGGCTTGGTAGATAGTCCCCGCAATGGAATTTGCTTTTGCCAAGGATCGTTTGTGGAAATGGGAGCAGCGATTCCTGAGACAATCTATTTGCTTGGCGATCATATTCGCTATGTACACTTTCGTGATGTTCGTGGAACGCACGACAATTTTACTGAGACGTTTCACGATAATGGACCGACGGATATGGCGGCGGCAATGCGAGCGTATAAAGAGGTTGGATTTAGTGGCTCGATTCGTCCAGATCATGTTCCCCAGCTCTGTGGTGAAGACGATGGTGAACCAGGTTACACGCAACTCGGGCGATTACATGCCTATGGTTATATGCGTGGCTTGATGGATGCGGTATAGATTAACCAATCGAGAACAACAGACCAGTTAGAATTGTTAACTTTTAAGCTTGGATATTCGAAAATGGATCAACCGGAAACGATCACCTTGGATATGATGCGGCAATCGCTCTACTCAGCCGTCGTTTGTGACGCTCTCGATGGACTGGGTTTTACAAATCAATCTCCCAGAACGCAACTTTTGTCCCTGACTGTAGATACAGTACTTGTTGGACGGTGTCGTACGACAAGCTGGGAAGATATTGATTTTGAAGATCCTGCTCCCTATGAATTAGAATTACAGGCTGTCGACAGTTGCGCACCAGATGATGTGTTGATTTGCGCTGCAAGCGGCAGTTTACGTTCGGGCATTTGGGGTGAACTACTTTCTACGGCAGCCAAAAACCGGGGTTGTATCGGTGCGATTGTCGATGGCGCTGTACGAGACATCACCAAGATGAAAGCAATGGGATTTGCGGTGTTTGCTGCTGCTCGCTGCATTTATGATAGTCTCAATCGGCAACGTGTTGTCGCCGTTGATGAACCTGTGGAAATCGACGGAGTGACTTTTCGATCGGGCGACTTAGTCTTGGCAGATCAAGATGGCATTGTTGTTGTGCCCCAAGAAATTGAAGAACAAGCAATTCGTAACGCTTGGCAAAAAGTTCACGATGAAAACATCACTCGAGATGCTATTATCGATGGCATGTTGGCCACCGATGCCTACCGCAAGTACGGTGTTTTATAGGGTACTAAAGGATGTCAAAAAAAAGAATTGGTCTTATTGGATTTCTTCACGAATCGAATACGTTCATTTCCGAACTAACAACCTACGAGCATTTCCGCAGCGATCTTTTGCTTGAAGGAGACGCCTTTCTAGAACGGATGTCAGGCACACATCATGAAACAGCAGGCTTCATTTCACGGTTAGAAGCAGCTGCGGACGAAATTGAAATTGTGCCCCTCTTGTTTGCTCGCGCAATGCCCTACGGCACGATTTGTGCTTCTGCCTATGAGAAGATTACCAGTCGAATTATTGAATTATTGAGGGCTGCATTGCCGCTTGATGGGCTGTTGCTAGCACCGCACGGTGCAACCGTTTCACAAGATTATCGCGACGCGGATGGACACTGGATGAGTCTGGTACGTAATGTTGTTGGAAGTGATGTCCCGATAATCGCAACGTTGGACCCGCACGGCAACTTATCAGAAAAAATGGCAGCAGCTTGTAATGCATTGGTCGCTTATCGTAGCAATCCACATTTAGACCAGTTCCAAGTGGGTGTCTTAGCGGCGAATCTTCTGATTGATACATTGCGCGGCGACGTCCAGCCCACGATGGCGATCGCAACTCCGGCAATAGCCATTAATATCCAAAAACAAGAATCGACTGTGCCGCCATGCTTACCACTTTACCAAACAGCAGATTTGCAACTTGCTGTTGAGGGAGTCTTGTCAAATAGCATCATGCTCGGGTTTCCTTATGCGGATGTAGCTGAAATGGGGTCCGCGTTTATTGTCGTGACTAATAACGACTTGGACTTAGCAGAACGTTGTGCCACAGAACTCGCCGATTTTCTCGACACACATCGCGACGGGTTTAAGGCAGAGTTAGAACCGATGAAGACGACACTTGAACAGTCTGCCCAGCTCAAGGGGCCCATCTGTTTATTGGATATGGGTGATAATACCGGAGGTGGTTCACCGGCAGATAGCACCATTTTATTGCATGCATGTGACAAGCTAGGTTTGCATAATATGTTCGTCTGTCTCTATGATCCAGCGGTTGTGGTGCAAGCGTCCGCAAGTGAAATTGGTGATTTATTGAACGTGTCCGTTGGTGGTAAAACGGATAATGATCATGGAGAACCGTGGTGTGGTGAAGTCAAATTAGGGGGGTTATATGATGGTAAGTTCCATGAACCTCAACCTCGTCACGGCGGTGCGACGTATTGTGATCAAGGTGCGACGGCAGTGTTGCGACACAAATCCGGGATCACCATCATGGTAACCTCCCGGCGGCAACCTCCCTTTAGTTTAAAGCAACTAACCACGTTCGATGTTGATCCCACGGATTTTCATATATTGATAGCCAAAGGAGTCAACGCTCCGATTGCCGCCTACGAGCCTGTTTGTGAGCATCTATTGCGTGTTAATACAGCGGGATCCACAACTGCTGATATGGATCAGCTTGATTATCAACACCGTCGACGACCGCTGTTCCCATTTGAGGACAGTGCTGACTGTTAAGCCATAGTGGAGTTGTCGTGAACATCATGGAATCTCAGATGGCTTGTGATTTGTTGCTGCACGTTCGGCAGTGGTTTGATGGATTCCAATTACACAACTCACCGCTGCAGTTGGCGATCACTGACGGTGTTCTGGTGGATTCTGGCCCGGAATTGAACTGGGACGCGAATCGTTTAATTCAGTCGGATGGCATTCTATTACCGGCGGTAACCGACTTACATACACATCCAGATCATTACGCCAGTCGATTTGGCAGCGACCCCGACCGATATTCACTATACGCCGGTGTCAATCAAGTTGTATCACAGGGGGATGCCGGTGCGTTAGGCGCCGAGGAATTTGTAGATCGAGTTATCACCCCCAGTCAAACCGATGTTAAATTGGCAATCAATATTTCAAAATATGGTGAAAGTCGTGGTGGACCATCGATCTCGACGATTGAGGATGTCGATATTGACCTGTGTGTCGCTGCGGGCCAAGAGTTTACTAAGCATATTGTGGCCGTGAGTGTGAACGTCAGTCGCAACAGTTGCTCCCGCGCAGATCCTGAAAAGGTTCTAAAACTCGCGGTTCGGGCAGCGGAGGAATTGGGTTTGCCAATTCTATATGGTATGCGAAGAAATGCAGATTGGCCGATTGATGAACAACTGCGTCTATTACGGTCCGGAGATATAGTTACCTATTGTTTTCGCCCTGCTCCTCATTCTATTGTTGATGCCACTGGTGTTTTGCGGGAGATTTGTAACGCGCGGCATCGTGGCATTGTGTTCGACGTCGGCCACGGGTGCCAATCGTTCAATTTTGATGTTGCTGAATTTGCAATTCAATCCGGTTTCATGCCGGACACGATTTCGACCGATTTACAACGTGGGCATATTGAAATGCAACCGCCTCACACATTAGTATTAGTTGCCAGTAAGATGATGGCAATTGGGATGCCGTTAAACATGGTTTTGCGGGCGATCACGACCCGTCCGATAGAAATTCTAGAGTTCGATAATGACAAGGTTTTCCGCAATGGAACCCCAGCAAATTTCCAGATTGTCAGTTTGGGCGACGACGAGCAAGTTTTGACTGATTGCCTCGGCAGTCAGAGAACCGGAAAAATATTAACATCCGAAGTAGTGATTCAAAAAGGCAAACAAATACGATGAGTTTATTCTCGGTTACTTCATGTGACAGCGGCGCAGCAGGCCCTCGTTTAGTCATTACAGCGGGAGTGCATGGTGACGAATTCGAATCCATTGAGTGTGTACATCAATTATTAGATTGGGTACCGGCGAATTTGCGGTCTGGAACGGTCGTCTTAGTACCCGTTATCAACGAAGCTGCCTTTCTGTTGGGTCAGCGAATGGGCGGCGATGGGCTTGATCTCGCACGTACATGTCCAGGAAATCCGGAGGGCAGTCTGACCGAACGGGTTGCCTCTGAGTTGACTGAACTAATATGTTCGGCAGATTATTATATTGATATGCATACAGGCGGCACCCGCTTAGCGGTGTTTCCACTGGCAGGTTATCCGCTGAATCCCAATGAGCAAGCTTTGGCTGGAAGTCGAGCCATGGCACAAGCTTTTAATCTTCCATTTGTGTGGGGAACAGATTGGCGACTAAAGGGACGTTCGATGTCGATTGCCTGCGAGAATAACATTCCGGCGATCTATACTGAATACCTAGGTTCGGCACAATGTTCGCAAGCAGGTGTTACTGCCTATGTTGATGGATGTAAGAATGTCATGGGCATGCTGGGGATGATTGAACGGCAGCAACCCGCGAGTCGTATTAAGTTTACTATTGAAGACGCCGCAGAGGGTTCTGGGCACATGCAAATTTGCAACCCAGCACCGTTAGATGGAGTACTAAGTTCCTGTTTCCAGCTTGGTGATCAAGTTTCGACAGGAGATGTTTTGGGGCGCGTGCGCAGTATGGATGGTAGTGAGATCGTCGAAATTGTTGCTCAACAAACCGGGCGAATTATCGTCATGCAGACATTTCCAATGGTCCGCAAAGGGGAGGCGACATTTGTGATTGCCTAGGCCAAGATATCATGAATAACTTCGCCATGGACATCGGTCAATCGCATATCACGTCCACTAAAGCGAAAGGTTAGTTGCTCGTGGTCCATGCCCAAGAGGTGCAACATAGTGGCATGTAGATCGTGAATTTGCAATTTATCTTGGACTGCTTTGTAGCCATATTCGTCGGTCGCCCCGTAAATCGTTCCACCTTTAATTCCCCCGCCACACATCCACAAGCTGAATCCAAATGGATTGTGATCTCGGCCATTAGACCCCTGAGCAAAGGGAGTACGTCCAAACTCTCCGGACCATACGATCAGTGTTTCGTCGAGCAGTCCCCGTTGCTGTAGATCAGTAATCAGAGCCGCGATTGGTTGATCCACCGCCATTGCATTATCGGTGTGTCCGGCAAGCAGATTTCCATGTTGATCCCAACGATCATGGGAAACGTTGGGACAGGTGAGTTCAATAAAACGTACCCCCTGTTCTACGAGCCGTCGTGCCAATAAACACTGGCGGGCATAAATCGCCGTTCCTTTCGTTTTGGCATGGATACCGTATAAATTTTGAGTGGCTTCGGATTCCTCACCAAAGTCTGTCAACTCAGGGACAAAGTGCTGCATGCGATATGCGAGTTCATAATTTGCGATAGCAGATTCGATTTGATCCTCATGATTTAGTCGCTCGGAATCACGCTGGTCCATCTTTTTGAGTAAGGCGAGTTTGTTTTGTTGTAATTTAGCCGTTGCTTCCCGCCGCTGGATATAGGCGACCGGCTCTTTCGATGCACCAAACACACTACCTTGATAACTGGCAGGCAAAAATCCACTACCAAAATTATCTAATCCACCCGGTGGCGTTAATCCTCCATTGAGCACTACATAGGCGGGCAAATTTTCGCAGTCACTGCCCATACCGTATCCGGCCCAGGCGCCCATACTTGGTCGCCCTTGAATGCCGATTCCTGTATGAAGAAAGTAATTGGCATTGGTGTGTTCAGAAAAATTTGATGTCATGGATCGAATCACAGCAAATTTATCGACATGTTGTGCGGTATGTTTAAACAAATCGCTACAGGGAATCCCGCTTTCGCCGTAGTTTTTAAATTTCCAAGGGCTTGCCAGCGTGTTTCCGATGTTATTGAATTGAGTCGGTTCAATCTTCATCGAGAACGGTTTGCCATTGTCTTTTGCTAGACGTGGTTTTGGATCCCAGATATCGACGTGAGAGGGAGCACCATCCATATAAAGGTAGATAATGTGTTTTGCTTTACTTGGGAAATGCGTGGTTCTAGGCAAAAAGGGTGTTTTTGTATCGCGCCGCCCCTCATCCACTGCAAACCCATCGTTGGCCAGCATGTTGGCCAACGCCAATGCGCCAAATCCAGAAGCGCTACGTTGGAGCCACTGCCTTCGTGAAAGGGAGCCTGATCGGCTATAAGGAAAGTTCATATGTGGAGCCTACTCAGTCAATGTAAATAAATGATTTTGAATTGATCAGGACATGGCCCAAATCTGCCCACAAACGAATGTCGGTCATGATATTTTCTTGGGCGATAGCATATTCCTCACGTTGTCGGTCAAGGAATTCGTCGGCATCGGTCAATTCGGTTTCGGTAGCGGGGCGGCCGAAAGCTTCACGTATCATTTGATCAATCCGATCTGCGGGAGTTTGCTTGTCATTGGCCGACAGGCGTTTGGCCCAAACCTGAGATTGCTCAATCACGAATGGATCATTCATCAGGATTAGTGCTTGGCTAGGCACATTGGATACATTTCGCCTGCCAATTGAATTGAACGGGGCAGGTGTGTCAAAGGCGAGCATCATCGGAGAAATAAAATTTCTCCGCACGCTGATATAAATACTCCTCCGTCCTGCTCCGTCTAATGGGCCTGTTTGGGGTCGTCCGCGACCAGACATAAATGGGGTGAGGTAAACAGGCATACTGGGACCAAACATCTTTTTGTCCAGACGCCCGGAAATTGCCATGATGTTGTCGCGGATCGCTTCCGCTTGAAGTCGGCGGATATTTTGTCGGTAGAGTAGGAAGTTGTTCGGATCCGAATCGAGATACTTGGGATTGGGGGTACTACTCAGTTGATAGGTACTACTGAGCATAATTTCCTTGATCATGTCTTTCACAGACCATTGATGTTCGTCGGAAAAACGACGAGCCAGATGGTCTAACAGTTTGGGATGGGTAGGTCGTTGTCCCAGAACACCAAAGTTGTTTGTCGAAGCAACAATGCCTCGCCCAAATAGATGATGCCAGATCCGGTTAACCATGACTCTTGACGTCAATGGATTATTGGCATCCGTAATATCGGCGGCTAATTCCAGTCGCCCACTGCCAGATGATTGCGTTATTTTCTCTCCAACGATGGCTGCCAGTAACTGCCGCGGTGCTGTTTCACCCGGCACTTTGTGATTTCCACGGACGAAGATATCCTCATTCTCACCATTGCCATCTGCCATGACAAGAACGTGTTCATGTTTGGGAATCTCACCATCTAATTTCCTGAATTGCTGCCATTGACCGCTCAGATGGGCAAGCAGATCCTTAGGTACGTCGATCAATTTGTGTTTAAAAGCCCAGTTAATCAAGTCAACATCTTCATCATTGAGTTGTGCTGTACGCCAATTTTCCAGAGCGGTTTCCCACTGTTGCCCGTAGTTCAGAGCAAAAGCCTCATGGTTGTCCAGATCGGGTGTGATTAGATTTTGTAGTAACGGACTGGGAATTTCTGGTGGACTGCCGTCATTGGTAAAACGGATATCATCAATGCAGATGCTACCATTGCCTTGGTCGAGAAATTCAACATAGCCGGTATGTCCCTGATAGCGACTGACGTCACCCTGCAGGCGGTGCCAGCGTGATGTATCAGGTGAATTTGCTGTCGTGGAAAATCCCCGGAACAGCAGGCCGTTGAATCGATACATGAAGAATCCATCGATGATTAGTCGTGATTCCACGCCGTTACCTCGGAGCTTCATTTGAATGGCATTATGATTTAATTCGAATGTTGGACTGCGGAACGAGCCCTGTAGCTTATTGGATAACTGCCCCGAGTGGATGCTGCCGGTTTTGAATAATTGAATCACGTCTCCACGCAGATCTAGCGTGCCTGAAGGTGTCGGTTTGATAGGAAACGATTCTCCTTGAATATACCACTGAGACGCCCACTGCTGAAAGCCATCAAGTTGTGGACTGTTTGACAAGAGGTCCGCGGTCTTTTGGATTCCAGCGGTACTCTGTTTTTTAGCTGCCTGCAATTGGTCGTTGAGGTTTTTGGTAGGAACGTCCATTGTCTGTCGCCAGATGTGCAGCGGATGCTGGACGGGATCTGTTTCTTTGGAGATGATTGCGGAAAACCATAACTGTAATTTGTCAGCAGCGATATTGAATTCAGCAGCGACTTTGGCGATTACTTTTAGCTGAGCCTCAGGGCTATTTTTTACAGACAGATTTTCGTGGGGGCTAAAGAGAATGTGATCGATGCCGATATTCCCCCAACTTCCCTCTTGATCATCGACAACAACAATTTGTGCCATCTTGCCCTGATAGGGTTCGAGATCCCACCGTATCGGTGAGAATTCATTTTTATTGAATCCAGTTTGGGAGAATATCTGTTTTCCGTCGACGATCAGATTAACGCAAGTTTTTTCTTTGTGATTGCCGCCACAAATCAGAAAATGGAGATAACGGTGGTCTATTTTAAATGCGGGACTAAGCAAACGACCCTTGAGTGAATCGCCAGTTTTTGCATCAACAGGCTTACGAATATTGTGTGAATTGGCCCAACCTAAACCATGGGCTTTTTGCGGACCCTGATAAGATGCCTGGGTCTCTTTAGTGATCGGACGGTCACCAAAAGCGGTACCTTCCACAATCCAGCCTTCATAATCAGGACTTTCAAAATCTTCAAATACGACGGTGTCATCAGGCGTCTTTTCGAATAGGAGTTTTCGACGGTTTATTTCCCGCACGGCTAAGAGATACCGAGAAAATTGCTCGCCGCCTAAAACCGTGTCGGCGGAGATATTGGCAGCAACTTCAGCAGACAGCTGCAACTGTAAACCGGCCATCTGTTGCACGAGTGGTTTGATTGTTCCTTCCGGATACAGTGCACGAATATTCCGGCGTGAACTCTGCATAAATCCAGCCAACGCGTAATAGTCTTTGGTGGAGATAGCATCAAATTTATGATCATGACAGCGGGCGCAGCCGATCGTGACACCCAGAAAAGCTTTTCCAAACACGTCAATTTGATTGTCAACTCGATCCGCTTCATCTTGCTGGACATCGACAGGGGCATGGACTGCTTCGCCCATCCACCAGAAACCTGTACCCTGCAGAGACTGATTGATTTGTTTTGCATCAAGACGTGGAGATGGCATAAGATCTCCGGCGATTTGTTCCGTAATAAACTGGTCATAGGGAACATCTTCATTGATCGCCCGAATAAGATAGTCACGATACTTGTAGGCGTGGGGAATTGTATAATCAAATTCATGTCCGTAGGATTCTCCATAACGAACGAGATCCATCCAGTGTCGTGCCCAGCGTTCACCAAAATGGTCGGAAGCGAGTAGTTGATCGACGATTTTTGCAAAGGCGGTTTCGGTGGATTCCGGAACAGCAATGAAACTCTCAACGGCAGCGGGAGTGGGTGGTAATCCGGTAATATCAAAATAGGCTCGGCGGATTAACGTAGCCCGATCTGTCGGCAGGTTGGGTTGCAGATCGAGGCCTTCGAGTTTTCCCAGAATAAAGTGATCGAGTTTCTGTTGCGGCCAGCTTTTATTTTTGACTTTTGGTATGTGTTGTTGTTTAGGACCTGTCCAAACCCAATGACTTGAAACTCGTTGTTGGATGTCAAAATTTTTGGTGGTTGTTGCCGCAATGGGTTCCTCAACTGGCCAAGGAGCTCCCATTTTGACCCACTGTTTAAAAATATTGATCTTTTGCTGGGGCAATTTTGTTTTGGGAGGCATTTGGTAAATGTCTCCATACTCGATGGCATCGAGGAAAAGGCTGTCTTGATTACCCGGTTCAATTGCTGGTCCAGTATCACCGCCGGTTAGTAAGAACGCTCGTCCATCGACCCGCAACCCTCCTTTGAGTTCCTTAGCCTTGGCACTGTGACATTCATAACAATGCTGCACTAACAACGGCCGAACCTTGGATTCAAAAAACTCGATTTCTTTTGCAGTGGGTTTCGTAGCGTGTTGGCCTACGACCGCAGGACAATTGATACAGTACGCCGCGCACAGGAATATTGCAGTGAAAATGATTCGCATCGTTGGGCATCGTTTTAAATGATTGATTGTTGCCATAAGTAGTTGATTGGAATTTAACCATGATGTTCGAGTAAATTATTTGATCTACAAAGTAAGTTGTTTTACCGATCAGGCGAGGATTTTTGTAACAACGTTTCCTCCTACATCGGTGAGTCGGTAATCACGGCCTTGAAATCGATAGGTTAGTTTTTTGTGATCTAATCCGAGGCAATGTAGTACGGTTGCCTGTAGATCATGGACCGGTACGACGTCCTCAACCGCGTAATATCCGAGTTCGTCTGTTTGGCCAACGCTCGTTCCGCCTTTGATTCCTCCTCCGCAAAGCCACATCGAATACGCTTCGATATGGTGATCACGCCCCGGGGTTTTTTCACGTGGCTCACCCTGTGGTGTTCTGCCAAATTCCCCGCCCCACATCACGATCGTATCCTCGAGCATCCCACGATTTTTGAGGTCTTGAATTAGTGCCGCGGCGGGCTGATCTGTTTCGGCACAACGTTGTTCGAGGGGTTTTCCAAGATTGGTCCCAGCATTTCCGTGATGGTCCCAGTCGGTGTGAAACAATTGGACGAAGCGAGTGCCCCGTTCAATGAGTCGCCGAGCGAGCAAGCAATTTCTCGCAAATGAGGGTTGAGCGGGATCGGTAATCCCGTATGCCATGAGTGTTTCTTGCGTTTCGCTCTTAAGGTCCATCAGTTCGGGTGCACTGCTTTGCATGCGATAGGCCATTTCATAGGTGGCGATACGTGTTGCAATTTCAGGATCTCCGATTTGTTGTAGCCGCGCGTTGTTTAGGTCGCTGACGGCATCGATGAACTCGGCTTGTCCCTGTGACTCAATTCCAGCGGGTGTGGATAGATTCAGAATGGGGTCTGCGCTGTTTAACAACGGCACTCCTTGATACGTGGTCGGTAGAAATCCGCTACCCCACAATGGCGTACCGCCACGAGGACCACGAGGACCAGAGTGCATCACTAAAAATCCTGGTAGATCTTTTGATTCGGACCCGATTCCATATGTCACCCAAGCGCCCATTGAGGGTCTGCCAAATCGTTGAAAACCCGTGTTAGTAAACAATTTTGCCGGCCCATGATTGAACACTTCGGTTTTCATCGAGCGTATGATGGCGATATCGTCGGCATGCTTGCCAAGATGGGGCAACAGTTCGGATATTTCCAGTCCAGATTGCCCGCAGCGTCTAAATTTACGCTGGGTGCCCAATAGTTTGGCATCCTTCTTAATGAAGGCAAAATTCTTTCCTTCGACGTAAGATTCAGGAATGACCTGCCCATGCATCTCTTGTAGTTTGGGTTTGTAGTCAAATAATTCAAGTTGACTGGGGCCGCCAGCCATAAATAAATGAATGACACGTTTGGCTTTGGGAGCAAAGTGTGGTTCGTTAGTGGATGCCGAGGGGGTGGACTGGGCCTGCAGATCGTCGCCAAGCAGCAAGGAAGCTAGACCGAGCGATCCTAGATTAACTCCGGCGTTGCCAAAAAAATGGCGACGAGTTTGCAACCGCACGCCTAGGTGGTTTTGCTGGTTGTGGGAATTTGCATTCATAACAGTGGTTACTCGCGAGTAATAAATTCATCTAGGTTCAACAGAACACGAGATAGTGCTGTCCAAGCAGCGGCGTCGGATACTTCCCAATCGGATGGAATAAAATCGGGTGCCAC
>JABJJO010000075.1 GCA_018660825.1 Planctomycetaceae bacterium
AAGAGTTTTTCGAGGGTTGCATCGCGAGGCACGATTTTACTCTGAGCCAGCAACGGGGATGCCATCGCCAGCAGTAGGAATAGGAGAGTATGGTATTTCATGGTTAGGATTTCTCTGGTCAAATATATTATTGAATAAGGGATTGTCTGAGTTCTTTTATAACGCATTTCCCAGCCACTTTCTCTCAAATCAGGACTCTGAAATTGAAAATGCCTCTGCGAAGTCACTTAGTTTAAGATAAAAATATCAGATTTTACGTTAACCGAAAGTCGTTTTGACCTGCAACAAGAACGTCTCCGTTGCCGATCTTGAAAGAATACAGTGCGATGAAATTTAGCCGTTTATGCCACTGCATGCTCGTCGCAATATTTTCCGCGGGCGCGGCGTTAGGGGCTTCCCGACCTAATATTATTCTGATTATTTCCGATGACATGGGATATTCCGACTTGGGATGCTACGGGGGTGAAATCGAAACCCCGGCACTGGACGCGATCGCTGCAAGCGGTCTGCGATTCACTAATTACTATGTCAATAATATGTGCTGGCCAACACGCGCTAGCTTAATGACGAGTCTCTATCCGAAAACAGCATTGCCTTACAAAGGGTCGGCCAGCGGGGGCCTGCACCCGAGTGCCATTACATTGCCTCAGGCGCTGGCCGCAACAGGCTATTGCACCTTCATGTCTGGAAAATGGCATTTGTCAGATCCCGAAAAACCGGACGGACCTAATGCCCCGCACCACCGGGGATTTGACCAGTTTTACGGGACAATTCATGGAGCTTCCGATTTTTTTGCACCGGCTGATCTACAGCTTAACGGAAAAAGTATGCGGCATCAGTGGGATGGAAAAGAGGATTACTACTACACAGATGCAATTACGGATCAGGCACTCGGTTTTCTCGAACAGCGTGATCAGGAAAAGCCCTTTTTTCTGTATGTCGCCTACACGTCAGCGCATTGGCCGTTGCACGCTAAGCCAGAAGATATTGACCATTATCAGGGTCGCTATGAGCTTGGCTGGGATGCACTTCGCCGGCAACGACATGCGCGGATGA
The DNA here is from genome assembly GCA_018660825.1 of Planctomycetaceae bacterium. Lineage (GTDB taxonomy): Bacteria > Planctomycetota > Planctomycetia > Pirellulales > Pirellulaceae > UBA721. Next base: position 1,057 of record JABJJO010000075.1, read on the forward strand.
AAGAACTTGGAGTTGTGGATCCCCGCTGGGAGCTATCGCCACGCCATCCTCAAGTACCTGCCTGGGAAGACGCGGAAGAAAATCTTTGGCAACAGCGGCGGATGGAAGTCTATGCTGCCCAGGTTACCTGTATGGATCGGAATATCGGACGAATTACCGACTATCTGCTCGATGCAGGAATCACAGATAACACGATGGTGGTTTATCAGCATGATAACGGAGGTTGTCACGTTGAATACGGAAAAATGCGCAAAGGTAGCTGGAGTCGTGATTTTACTACCGATGGGAAGAAAACACCAATTAAGCCCGGTAATGTACTGGGGCTGATGCCCGGTTCGCAAGCAACGTTTCAATCCTATGGCTATGGCTGGGCGAACGCGTCCAATACGCCATTTCGTCTGTTTAAACAATATGACCATGAAGGCGGTACGCATTCACCATTGATTATCAGCTGGCCGGCCGGGATGGCTAAGAAACGCAAAGGCAAGTTGGCGGGGGAAGTTTGCCACGTCATTGATATGATGCCGACCTTATTGGATATTGCCGGAGTGAATTTTTCCGAGCAACAATCCTTACCCTTCGAAGGCCGATCCTTTGCCCCAGTACTACAAGGGAAACGTATCTCGGAACATGCTGAGATTTTCTGGGGACATGCCCATGGCAAGGCTGTTTTGCAGGGAGACTGGAAACTTGTTTCAGCTGATCGGGCACCCTGGGAACTATACCATCTATCGGAAGATGGAACGGAGCTACATGATCTAGCCAGTGAAATGCCCAAAAAACTGAATGAATTAAGCAAGCTACATACTGCCTGGGCCAAACGAACCAACCTCAACCTGGAGGCTAAATAATTAACCATGCAACGACATAAACTACCTTTTCTGCTGATCCTGTTATGGCTCGCTGCCAGTACTCTATCGGCCGCAGATAAGCCGAACATCCTTATCATCATGGCCGATGACTGTACCTATAATGACTTACCTCTTTATGGCGGGCAAAATGCAAAAACGCCGAATATTGATCGTTTAGCTGCCGCTGGCCTGACGTTTAACCGGGCCTATTTGTCAGAGGCGATGTGTCAGCCCTGCCGAGCGGAATTATATTCCGGGCGGTATCCGCTGGGAAATGGCTGTGCCTGGAATCACTCGGCAAGTTTATCCAGTGTGACCAGTATGCCACAGCATTTATCGGCACTCGGTTACCGCGTGGGGTTGGCCGGTAAAGTGCATGTGAAACCGGCAGCCTCATTCCCATTTGAAAAAATTGCCGGGTTTGATTCCAATTGCGTTCGTAATCCGACACAGCCGCACTTGCTGAATAAGGTTGATGAATTTATCTCCCGTGGTGATGGTGATCAACCTTTTTGTCTGGTGGTGGCTCTGGTCGAACCGCATGTACCGTGGGTCATGGGCGATGCCAGTGCCTATCCCCCGAAACAGATAAGCTTGCCACCGAATATTGCGGATACGGCGCGAACCCGTGAAGATTACGGAAAGTACCTGGCTGAAATCACGTATATGGACAGTCAAGTCGGAGAACTACTTGCTGCACTCAAACAGCAGGGACATGAGGATGATACGGTTGTATTATTTTCTTCGGAACAGGGAGCGCAGTTTCCCGGCTGTAAATGGACCAATTGGGATACCGGATTACATACCGCACTGGTCGCTCGCTGGCCGGGGAAGATTGCTGCCGGAGAGCGGACGGATGCCCTAGTGCAGTATGCCGATGTTCTGCCAACGTTGGTGAGCCTAGCCGGTGGCGAGACTGATGAGCACAAATACGACGGCACCGATTTTTCAGGTGTCTTATTTGGAAAAACAGATGAGCATCGAAAATACGTTTACGGGATTCACAATAATATTCCCGAAGGTCCGGCCTATCCGATTCGCACAGTGAGTGATGGGACTTATCGGTATATCCATAACCTGAAACCGGACGCGGTTTATATCGAGAAGCACCTGATGGGCTCGCGTGGCAGCGGAGAGCTTAATAATCCGTATTGGGCGACCTGGATTTGGGATTCCTATTCTCGGCCGGCAACCTACCGCTTGGTGTCACGCTATGTCAGTCGTCCCGAGTATCAACTGTATCATACGGCAGAAGATCCTTATGAAATGACCAATCTGGCAGGTCGACCGAAACAAGCAGTACGACAGAAACGAATGCGCGAAGAACTACGACGCTGGATGCAACAACAGAACGACCCCGGTATTCCGCTAGATACGGAAAAGGCTATTCAGGCAGCACGACAGGGTAAGCATTTATACAAAGCCGATTAAGTCGGGTAACATTTTAGATAAGGCAAACAACATGAAGAAAACAGGGATTTGGATACTCTCACTTTTGGTTATTCTTTCGGCAGGAAATGCAGAGGCACAGGATCCCCCCAATATCCTGTGGATCATCGTCGATGATATGTCAGCCCATTTCTCCGGCTACGGAGAGAAGCTGATTAAAACTCCCCACGTAGATCAGCTTGCCAGCCGTGGTGTGCAGTTTAACCGTGCCTTCGTGACTGCACCGGTGTGTTCAACTTGCCGCAGTGCCTTCATCACCGGAATGTACCAGACCAGCATTGGTGCTCATCATCATCGTAGTGGTCGCGGTACCGAGAAGATTCATTTACCTGAACATATTCGCCCCCTGCCGGAGCTGTTTAGGGAAGCTGGGTACTATACCACGATCTCCGGCTGGCCAATCCGTCCAAATCGATTGGGTAAGACCGATTATAATTTTCAGTATGATCCGAAGATGTACGATGGCGCTGACTGGGCAAGTCGTAGTGAAGGCCAGCCATTTTTTGCCCAGATCCAGCTTCCCGGAGGAAAGCTGAGGGGTGGAACGACCGCCGGTAATGAAACATTCGTCACCCGGGTCGAAGAAAAATTTGGTGGTCGTGTCAAGCCGGAAAATGTCGTCCTGCCACCGTATTATCCGCGTACGGATGTAATGCTCAAGGACTGGGCTGCTTACTTAGACAGTGTTCGCGAAACGGATCACGTGGTTGGTAATATTCTAGACCGTTTGAAAGCAGAAAACGTGCTTGAGAATACAGTCGTTATTTTTATGACGGATCATGGTTTAAGCCATGTTCGTGGTAAACAGTTTATGTATGACGAAGGCCTGCACGTACCACTGGTGATTGCCGGCCCTGGGATTCCTGCTGGCAAACAGCGTAACGATCTGGTCGAGCATATCGATATTGCACCAATTTCCTTAGCTCTGGCCGGCATTGAAATACCGACACATATGCAGGCCCACGATATTCTGGCAAAGAACTACAAACCACGAGACGCGGTCTTTGCAGCGCGGGATCGTTGTGACGAGACAGTGGAACATATGCGGAGTGTGCGAACACAGCAGTACAAATATATTCGAAATTATTTAGATCAGCGTCCTCACTTGCAGCCAAATGCCTACAAGGATCATAAGTCGATTGTGATCGCGTTCAAGGAAGCGGGAGCCAGCGGGAAACTCAATGAGATTCAAAAACAGCTTTTAACACCGACCCGGCCCAAGCATGAGCTTTATGATTTGGATCAGGATCCCTATGAGATTCATAATCTGGCAGATGATCCGGCCTATAAACAGATATTAAGAAAGATGCAGCACCGACTGGCCAACTGGGAAGAGGAGACCGGCGATCAAGGGCGTGACCCAGAACCGGCAGTAATATTTGACAGTGATATGAAGGTCTATGTGGACAAACTGGAAGCACGTGGCAACGATCCCAAACGTATTATCGAGATTAAAGCTAACATTCAGCTCATGAAAAAGTGGGCGGCCCAGGGGAAGTAGATTTAATAGTATTTAAAAGGGGTGATTTCCCAATCAAATTAGTTTTCATACGTTGTTGTTATACGATCCTTAAATACGAATCGAATCCCAAGTAGTGCAAAATCATCCTCAAATTGACAATAATACTGGTCAAATCCAGTAACACCGAAAATTGCATAATTCAATTATGCCTCCGTTAAACGTCAAAAGAGTGTGATTGTGCATTTTACCCTTTTCCCTTTATCGATATGCAATTGAGATTTCAATCGGCTGATGCTACACTATAGAAACCAATATCAACTTGAATATACCTAGTAATCATCAAAATTTGGCGATCGACAAAGCAATGCAAAATAGGTTTGTTTGACCTGTTTTCAAGAAGTATTGCCTCAGAATTGCCTCTAAGTTACACGACTATATAAATAGACGCACAAGTTTCAACCCCGTAATCGTACAGGACTGAGATAATGATTAACCGAAGAAATATGCTACAAGGTATGGCCGGAATGGCTGCTGGTGCTGGAGCTGTGATGAGCGCCGCATTAGATCCACAAAAACTGCTGGCAACTCCTGACACGAGCCGAACAACAAAACGTGTCATTTTCTTCATGCAAAACCAAGGATTTCATCCGGCTACCTGTATCCCCAAGGGCATGACCAGCGGTTCCCTAGCTAACGTCACTCTGCCAGAACCGATCAGTCCACTTGAATCCTATAAAGACCGTCTGCATATTATCAACGGTTTGCATGGTACTCACACCAGCCCATCCCACAGTGCGTTCTTCGGTGCACTCGGCGGATACCGCGGTGGCGACGGCGTACCACCAAGTGCGTCTACTATCGACTACGAAATAAGTAAGATCCTTCCGGAAACCCTGCTTCCGCACCTTTGCGTCGGTATGGATTCGATCGAGAACATGACCACTAAACCGACCGTTGCAAACCTATCTGCAAGCGGTGCTGGTCAACCAATCTTCATGCACTCCAACCCAAATCATCTCTATCAGATGCTATACGGTGGCATTGCCACAGGTGAAATTCGTAAGCAGCATGAAGCACGTTCAAGCCTGCTTGAACGGGTTGAGAAGCTTGCCACTGCTAAAGGACAATCACTGCCTACATCGAGTCAACAACGATACGGTCAATTCGTCCAAGGATTTCAAGATGTCAATGGTCTGCGTGAGCAACTAAGTACCGTATCAGATCACTTACGTAAATTTGCTCCAACGGTAGACGACCGGTACACTCGACCTCAGTTCGAGACTGACTGGCACGATGCAATACTTGAACTCAGTATCTCAGCGCTAACGTCAGGAATCACCAACACGTTGACCATCGGTTCTGGACGTGGTGAAATATTTGGGGCGTGGAAAGGTATCGGAGTTGAAAAACAAGGTCACGACCTTGGTCATATAAATCAGCCCGATAATCCAATCTGGATCAAGATACGTCAATACAACAGCCGCATGCTAGTAAAAATCATGGATGCTCTTGATAGTATTCCTGAGGGCAGCGGCACGATGATGGATCACACGCTGATCGTCTACACAAGTAATAATGCTGACAAACAGCACACCAATGGTGCGAACTGGCCCGTGATGTTGCTTGGAAATTTCGACGGCGCATTCAAAACAGGTTGCTTCACCCAGCTTTCTGGCAAGCGACCCATCAATGCTCTCTATACATCTATCCTGCGTGCCGCAGGTGCTAATGTTGATCGCTTCAATATGGACGAGAAACTAGCCAATAAATTCGATAGTCATAACGGTCCTATCAAGGAATTGTTGACATGATAAAGGTCAAACTTGTTTGGGTGGCTTTGCTCTCGTTGTACTTACTACCCATTGCACAAGCCGACACTTATACAATCGGACAACCAGTCCAAGAAGATTTCAAGAGTTTTGCGGGACAGTTTCTGACAAACAACTGTGTAGATTGCCATGGCGACACAGATCCCGAAGGTAATTTGTCGTTGCACGATCTTGGGCCCGTTGATGAAGTCAACTCGCAGATCTGGAACAGCATCTGGGCTCAGGTCACTCTTAAAGAAATGCCTCCCAAGGATGCTGAGCAACCGGAAGTTATTGCTCGCCTGAAGTTCTCCGCTTGGATCGTCGGCGAACTCACACGCGTCATGCAGGACAAGGGGGGCTTTCGCGATCACCTTGATCCCAATAAAGGGAACTTCGTAGACCACCAATTATTGTTTGGGAAACTTCCCAAAGGTATTAAATTGGCTCCTACCTCGTCACCAACTCGAATCTGGCGAGTGACTCCTCAAGAGCATCTTACTCGACTAAACGAGCTAATTAACAAGGAACCGGAATACCGCTCAGAGCGTCCTGGTCTGCGAACCCATGGTGATGTTGTGCCAACAAACCATGGCGGCGAACTGAAAATATACTTTGGTACCGACCGCATCATCAAGTGGCAAGGCGGTACTGTAGCCTATGCGACGGCTGTAAAAAGTGTTCCAGCTATTCTTTCTTCTGCGCGTAAACATGGATTAGAAAACTATCCGTACTTTTATTCAGTAAACAGCGCCGAGACCACTCAAATCATGGGGGTGGCTAACGATATCTTGCGTTATATGGCAGACGGTCCACTTAGTATTGCCAACGCATATCAAATCACTGACGATCCCAATTCCATTGCTGACAAAATGGTAGGTGACCTACGAGGATTGCCGACAAGCTTGGTTTATAGTACGAAGATTATGCGTCCGCTCACTCCGGTAACGGACCTATTTAAGGAAGAGAATCCTAGCGTAGAACAACAGCGTGCCGCTGTCGACTTCCTGTTTGAAGCTCTCACTTTTCGAATACCCACTCCGGAAGAATCTGACATCTACCTTGAAATATTAAAAAACAGCGTTGAAACACTTGGCAATAAAGACGGAGCGGTCTTGGGCCTGTCCTCAATCTTCCTTGACCGTGATGCACTATTTCGTGCAGAGCTAGCCGAAACGGGCGAAGTGGACAAGCATGGGCGTATAATGCTCCAAGATTGGGACCTTGGCTTGGCCGTAAATCACGCTCTGCGATATATCAAGCCAGACGAAAAGTTACGAACCGCCATCATCGAAGGTCGAATGCGAACCAAAGAAGATGTAAAACGCGAAGTTGAACGAATGCTTACTGATAACAGTATCCGTAAACCGCGTGTCCTTCAATTTTTTCGAGATTACTTTGATTACGATCTCGGGGGATATATCTGTAAAGATTCAAGAGCTTTGACTGATGCCGGGTTGGCAAACAATCCGAACCAGCACTATCGTTCCATGTTCGACGCAACCGCCAGTACTGACCGGTTAATCGAAATTATCTTAGCCGAAGACAAAGATGTGTTTAAGCAATTGCTAACCACCGATAAAGTTGTGGTTACACGATCTGACGACGTATACTTCGGAAAACAAAACTCTCCTGAAGAACGACAAGCATCAGTCGAAGCTGCGAAAAAAGCACAAGAAGAAGTTGTCAGAAAAGCAGCAGCCGAGCTTGAAGTATGGAAGAAAGCGAATCCTGATAAAGAGCCTCCTAAGCCCCAAAAACCCAAACAGCCTCCAAGAGTTAACCATGCTGTCACCGTGGCCAAATTGACGGGGACGCCTGAATACGCTCGTGTTAGTCGCCGCAGTTTCGGCAATGGTTCGATGAAACCTGAGCGTCAATCGGCCACCGTGTCTGCAGGTCAGCGTTTAGGGATTCTAACTCACCCGGCTTGGCTAGTTTCGCATTCAGATGCTATGGACAATCATGCTATCCTGCGAGGTCGTTGGGTGTGGGAACGTCTACTCGGTGGCGGTATTCCAGATGTGCCTATTACTGTGGACGCGATGTTACCAGATGAACCTGGTACAACGTTACGTGAACGTATGCGAGTTACGCGTGAGAGTTACTGCTGGACCTGTCACAAAAAAATGGATCCACTCGGATTGCCGTTTGAAATGTTTAACCATGTAGGTTTATACCGTGAATTCGAGCTGAAAAATCCCGTTGACACATCCGGTGAAATCATCGATTCCGGTGACCCATCGCTCGACGGGAAGGTCTCCAACGCAATTGAATTAATTCAGAAACTTGCTGCAAGCGAGCGGACCGAACAAGTGTTTGTACGATATGTATTTCGGTTCTGGATGGGACGTAATGAAACGGTTAATGACGCACCTGTTCTTCAAGATGCGTACCGAGCATATAAAGATAGCGATGGCAGTATGAACGCTCTGCTAGTTTCTCTGCTGACGTCCGATGCATTTTTATACCGCACGCCGTAGTGGTGCGAAACGACTTGTAGCACCTAGCGGATCATGATGCACGAGGGGCTCGTGACCTCTAAAGGCGCACCCACTGATGTAATCTTCCCGGAAGCTGCGTCGATGCGGAACACGGCCACGTTATTGCCCGGCATGTTGGCACATATCAACAACTTCCCGCCGCCAGCAATCGCTAAATTCTGCGGTCCCTTGCCCAAACTCGGCACAATCTCCAACAACGTCAAACTACCGTCTGCTGACAACCGGTAACAGGCAATGCTGTCATGACCTCGGTTCGTACCGTATAGATATTTGCCGTCCGGCGTGATCTTTAAATCTGCCGTATGAGTCACACCTTCAAAATCACTGGGTAACGTCGCTATCGTCTGACGCTTGGACAACTTTCCCGTCTCCGCATCATAATCAAACAACGAAACCGTATTTAGCAACTCGTTGATCACATACACATACTTGCCATTGGGATGGAAAACCAAGTGCCGAGGTCCTGCTCCCGGCGCCGTCTCAACCGCACCATCCAACCGCTGCAGTTCCGACGTCCGCGACTTCAGCTTGTAGCCAATTATTTCGTCAATTCCTAAATCGGCCGAGAACACATAGCGATTGTCTGGGCTAACCACAAAACAATGCGCATGCGGCTCTTGCTGACGAGTTGCATTTACACTCATCCCCTCATGCTGCACAAATGTCGCAGCCTCGCGCAACGAACCATCACTCTGTACTGGATAAGAAACAACACTGCCCGAACTATAATTCGCTACCACCACCGACTTGCCCCCCGCTGCAACATCGATGTAACAGGCAGTCGTTCCCAAAGTTGTTTGACGATTCAACAACCGCAATTTTCCGGCATTATCCTCAATCGAATACGCAGCCACTTCACTATGCTTAGGTCCGCCGAACTCCAACGCATGAATCGAATATAAATACTTGCGATTAGGAGACAAGGCAATGAAAAATGGATTCTCGACGTCTGTTGTCGTATTCACTTCGGTCAAGACCCCCCGCTCTGTATCCAACCGCATCGCATGAATCGCGCCCGCTTCCCCTTTGGCAAACGAAGTAATAAACACTAACGGGTCTTCGCCCGAAACTGATTCTACTGGTACCATCACAAACACTCCCGCCAAACAAAGGGCCAACACTTTAAACATTTTGCTCGTCTTCAATAACATGGAATCCCTCACGTAAAAACACTGAAACAATTGCATAGATATTTAGTTTACTATAAAACACAACAATAGATTGAAATGGACTTTGTGCAAATCCCCAACGCCGTCGCCAACTGGTACAATATATCCAAAGGAGAATTCCCAATATGCGCCACACAAAACATACCCCTATGTTGCTGTTCATTATCGCACTCTTTTCGTGTAACGCCGCCAACGCAGTGGAACCACAATACGCCAGCGAAGGGATCGCGATCCCGGCAGCCACAGCGGATGAACCTCTCATCGATCAATTCAGCACAAAAAAAGCACTCGAGTACCTCGAGCAAGGCACCACGGCTTGGCAAGCCAAACGAAAATGTGTCGCCTGCCATACCAACGGAACCTACATACAATTACGCCCCGCCCTCACTCCCATCCTCGGCAAACCCAACGCCGCCAATCACGAATTTCTCGTCAACGAAATCACCAAGTTCAAACGCGCACCCACAACTTCCCTACTGCAAGGCATTAAACCCACGCAAATCGCCTACATGGCGCAAGGCATGGCGGAATGGGATCTGCACGTTAACGGCAAACTAACTGTCGAAACAACCGCCGCTCTGGACTTGATGCTTAGTGTCCAAAGCGCCGACGGCAGTTGGGGAAACATCGACTGCTGGCCGCCATTTGAATCCAGTAGCTACCAAGGCGCCACAGTCGCTGCACTAGCACTAGGTACCGCCCCTGGGTTTCTGGAAGCAATGAACGCTGACCAACAAGCTCAAGTCGCCAAGCTTAAAAAATACTTAAAAACTCAACCCGCGCCACACGACTATGGCAAAGTACTACTTCTGTGGGCTAACACCAGAATGGACGGGCTCATTGACAAGGCGATTCAACAAGAAATTGTGACAATGATTCTCGGACACCAAAACGAAGACGGGGGCTGGGCCATGAGGAACTTCGCCACAGCCGACACTTGGGGCGGTGGAAGTCGATCCGAGAAGCTAAAGGCGGAAAAGGAAGTAACGAACCCACCCAGTGATGGACACCAAACGGGCCTCGCTATCATGGTTTTGCGAGATGCTGGTATCCCCGCAGACCATCCGCAAATCCAAAAAGGCATCGCTTGGATCAAGGCCAACCAAAGAACATCCGGACGGTGGTGGACTCGTAGCCTCAACAAAGATACACGCCATTTCATCACCTATAGCGGCACATTCTATCCCATCATGGCGTTGCACAAATGTGGCGAACTGAAATAGACAGTGGGATCAGGGAAACTATTTTCCGTTTGCAAAATATTACATCTGTGTAAATTTGCGAACTGGTTTTTCCGTATTCATTTACTTCGATGCTCGTAACCGTTCTGGTGTGTCCGGAATCTGCTCAATCAACAAGTTGGCTTTGCCCACAGCTTGCTTCTTCAGCGTAAAGGCGTCGTACAACATACCACGGGCCGTCCGCGCCTCATAGCGAATCTCGTCTCCGTCTACGTCGATCACTTGGAACAACTGAGTGTCCTCCGCGCCGCGTTTCATGAAAGGCCGCTTTCCAAGATCATACATTTTCGGACCACTAACGCTCACGACATAAACTGTACCGATATCCGTTCTCGTGGTGACCCCTTTAGGCACATTCTGCCACGTCATTAACCCCGATCTAGCATACGTGTGATCATGCCCTTGCAATACTAAATCAACTTTGTACTTATCAAAAATGGGCTGCCACGTATTTCGCAACAATGGGTTGTCTCGCCCAGCCTTAGACGAATAAATCGGATGGTGATGACAGACCACAGTCCATTTCTGCGGGTTGTCCTGTAGCACGGATTCCAACCACTCAGCCTGTTCCTCCACGTGTACGTTACTATCAAGCACAACGAGTCGCATTCCTTGATAATCAATATAGTAAACCGTTTCTAACAAATCCTCCGGACCATTCTCCGGAAAGGCAAACGTCGGACGCCAATGAGTTGATAACTTTGAGGAGTATTCGTGATTTCCAGGGCAAGCAACCACTGGTGTACTGCGATGGATAAATCCTCCCGCTTGAAACCATTCACCCCATTCACCATCCGAGTTGGTCTTATTGACTAAATCCCCGGCATGCAAAAAGAAAGCCGCTTGAGGAGCGTCTTTATACGATTGCCGAACCACGCGACTCCACATCGACCACACACTGTTCTGGGAATCCCCAAAGTATACAAACCGAAACGGCTTAGCTTGGTCCGCAGCGGTCGTCACTTGTATCCACTCACTCCAATTCACTCCATCGCCCACTCGGTATACATATTGTGTCTCTGGCTTGAGCCCCTCAAAGGCGGCCGTATAATGATGTACTTCACCAAACTCAGGTTTGTAAGTCACGCGCGTCGCTGCGACTGTCATCTTCTTTGAGGTGAACTTAGGCCCATCCGTAGCAACTGCAATTTCACCTAATCCAACATCAACCGTCATGTCAGTACGCCACGTTACCGAAAACGATGTTGCCGGATCCTGTTGCCAACTCAGCAAAATCCTATCCGGCATCGCTGTCGCCGTATATCGTTGTTGATGTGTTACTGCAACCGGCTTCTTCGCATCCTCATGAGCAACCGTTGCAAACGTAACAAAACCACATAAGCCACTCCAACCCAAACAAAACAACGTTATCGATAATTTACTTTTCATAAATACTAAGTTCCAAATTGGTTAATATTCTAAATTTACTTTCGTGTGTTTTCATTCCCACGCATAGGACGCTTGCTTACGAAAGCCCGTCAAGCGTATTGTTCCGTCAGCAAACACCGACGCTGTACTGCAGCCATTGCTAGCTTCAAAGGAACCCTCAACCATAGCGACTAGCGTACAGTAATGTATCTCGCCAATCACCTTATGTTCGTTTTGATGACTATGCCCCTGAAACACTGCTAATACTTGCCCTGATTCCTCAAGAACCTTACGAACTTCAGCCGCATTTTTTATGCCATGGGAGCCAGCATTATCAAGGCGTTGGTGCGCGAAAACAATGGTCGGCTTGTCAGTATCTGCCAAATCCTGTTTCAACCATTGAAGTTCAGCAGCAGGAACATTGGGATCCGTCCAAACAAAATTCTTGCGCTGATACGGCACGCCATCACTTCGAAAACAAGCGTCTAAAACCACAAAATGGACGTTGCCTTTATCAAACGAGTAATAAGACTTCTCTTGCCCTACTCCGTCGAGAAATTCCTTTTTGGTCAGCGTGTCCACACAATGGTTTCCCAACACATAATGTTTGTCAATTTTTATGTTAGCCATCTCTTTGGTGATGCGAGTCAGATAGCCGAGCTCAGTTTTTACATCAGTCGCCGCGTCAATTAAATCGCCCAAACAAACAAGAAAATCGGGATTCTCTTTCTTAAATTGAGCAGTCGCTTGCTCCAGCTTGGCAATCGTCTCGCGGTAATGACGAGATCCAGCGGGGGGTTTATCCGCATAATGCAAATCGGTGATCATGCTAAAACGAACATTAGCATCAGTGTCAGCAGCTGCAGCAATACCCGTTCGATTTTGCAGCGCAACGGCTGACCCGACTAACAACAAACTACCATCTTTCAAAAACAGACGCCTCAGCATACAAGTTCTCCTAGCTGAACATTATTGATGTATCGCTTTCATTGTAGCACTATTACTACAAATGTCGTAAAATCCATACTCCTATAAAACACCAAACATCATTTCACTGACTGTCATTACAACATGAAATCAAACCGCACCCATCTTATGACCAGTATTTTTATTGTGATGCTCGGTGGGTGTCTCGCACAGAGTGAAACCACTAAGACGCCCGCTACTCAACCCACCAATCCTACCCAATCCCCGAAGGAAAGCACCGTGTCCGACGAACAACCCAAGTCCTACAACGACCTGAACGCTGATGAAGAATATGTTTTAGTTCATAAGGGAACCGAACGACCCGGCACTGGTGAATACACCGACAACAAAGCAGACGGAACCTATGTTTGCCGTCGCTGCAATGCTCCACTTTATGAATCATCCGACAAGTTCGATAGCGGTTGCGGGTGGCCAAGTTTTGATGATGAGATCAAAGACGCCGTTACTCGAGTAACGGATGCGGACGGACGCCGAATCGAAATTGTCTGCAGCAATTGCCAAGGACACCTCGGGCACGTTTTTCTTGACGAAGGGTACACTGCCAAAGACACACGCCACTGCGTAAACAGCATTTCAATGGTCTTCGTCGCCAGCCCTAAGGAACTTCCTGTGGTGATCAAGTTGACCGAATAACAACCGTCGCCTGTTGAACGCCGGATTCAGTCACTGGCCCCGTCCCAAGCAGACCACCAGTCCTTAAACAACTGGTACTGCTGCTCCACAAACCCGCGTTGACTCGCCGTCAAGCAATCGCTTTCGTTGAAATGCACGGCGTACTGAGTATCGCCATTAAGTACCAATAGATGCTTGTAAAACAATACCAAATCTGGGCCTTCGTCAAACGTCGAAAGAACCATCAAAGCGTCTTCCAATTCTTGAGCTAGCCGCCGCGATTTCACATCACCAGCGGCGGCCGCACTTGCCAGTTCAATCAATCGCAATACCTCTCTTGGTAGTGCATTACCGATCCCAGTAATCGCACCGACCGCACCGCAATTAACATATCCGTGCACGACTTGTGTATCGACTCCAATCATTAACGCCAAGGAGGCATCACCACTGGTAATATGTTCCGCGGCGTAACTCAATGAATCAGCGCCACCGAATTCCTTAAATCCAACGAGATTGGAAAACTCCGATCGCAAGTCAAAAAACAAATCAGCCTTCGTCTCAAATCCATAGTAGGGACTGTTATAAATCACGGCGGGCGTATTAGGTGCCGCCGCCAATATTCCTGCAAAGTGATGTCTCTGAGCGATAGCCGATGTCCCGCGTGATAGAACGCGTGGAATTACCATTAAACCCTTGGCACCGACACTCTCGGCATGGGCGGCATGTTCCGCAGCCAAGCGAGGGTTCTGTGCCCCTGTGCCAACAACTACTGGAATACCCGCTGCGCACAGACTCGCCACTCCCTGCTGCCGCTGTTCGTCCGTCAGCAGGGGCCAATCACCCATCGATCCACAGTAAACGACGCCGTTCATTCCACAATCCATCAATTCCTGAGCCTTGCGAACTAACGCTTCGTAATCGGGAGTGCGATCCTCACTGCTAACGCAGGGCGTCATAATAGCTGGAATACAACCACTAAATATTGATGTAACTTCTTGGTTTTCTTGATTCATAATAGAACTCTCAAACTAGTAATAAGTCTCTTATTTCAACAACCAACGGCCACGTCGGTTTTTCTTAGCTTGAGCCAATTGGTTCCAAGCCCAGCGATACAAATTTCGTGAGTCAGCATATCGAGCACTCGACCCCGACGCTCCTAACACGACGATAAACAACTCGTTACCGTCGCGGACGCCATGCGATACCAAACACGCACCGGCTGCGGTTGTCGTGCCTGTCTTGACTCCATCATAACCCGTTATCCCTAATAGTCGATTCGTGTTCTTCCATGTGAGGCGACGCGGTGGTCCATCCACAGTTGTCACCCCAGTCGCGTGTTGACGCGTATTTACATACTGACGAAACAAGGGGATATCGAATGCGGCGTCAGCAAGTTTTGCCAAATCAGAGGCCGACAACAAATGCCCTTTAGCCGTTAAGCCATGTGGATTTACATAATGGCTGTCGTTCATGCCAAGCTGTTTAGCCATTGCATTCATCAAACCAATAAACAAGTCATAGCTCTCATCAGCGGAAGAGCCCTCTTGGCCACTTAAGCGTCCACCGAAGAACTCAGCGAAAGCGACCGATGCGTCATTACCCGACGGCAACATCAAACCATACAGTAATTCACCGACACTGATTTTCTCATCAGCACGCACCCCTGCGGTACTGCCAGGCGTCCCATCTGCGCGCTTGGAAAATGTAATCACTTCTTGCAACACTTGTGGATGTGTTTCTGCGTACTTCAATACTAAATAGGCCGTCATGATTTTCGTCGTACTGGCGATGTCAATCGCTTTGTTATAGTTCTCACCCCACAGCACCTCGCCAGTGGAAGCATCCGTGATAACCCAAGCTTTGCATGTCAGAAATGGCAAGCCAATAAGTGCATCATTTGGCTCTCGTGGTAACCGTTGCCGATTAAAACGTTGCACATCATCAATGGGTTCATCCTTGATGATGAGTTTACCGAGTGCCATCCAAGTCGCCGCATCGACACGCCCAGTTGGCTCCAAATCCCGAGAAATTTGAAAAAGTTCAACGGCCCGCTGCGTATTGCGTCCAAAATCGCCATCAATATCCAAGCTAGGTGATGGGCTAAGCCGCGCGTTTAATGTCCGTTGCAAATATTCAACTAATTCTCCCGCCGCATCCATCTCAAGCGTAGGCGGTGGCGACTCTCGGACAATCACCTTGGATTGTCCAATCACGACATGACTCGATAAAAACAGCACTGCCAAAAACACTAGCGGCAGCGATAGTTGTGAGTAATTTGGCGAACGTTCCAATTTACTTTTCCTCGTAAAAAACACTTTTGATCACAAAAAAGGGGTTCAAATCAGTATCCCATTGAAACTACCATAATCACCATTAGTGATTCAACTAGCCCTACAATACAATTACAATTACAATGTTAGTATACGGTTTTACACCGCCACCACCCACTGGGCTTCGAGTAGGTTCCCTTGCCACGCAACAGGTAACGCTTTGAACAATTTAATTCGCTTCTCCGCTACTTCAATTGCTATTTTACTGCTTGGCATCAGCGCGAGCACTCATGCAACTGAGGCACCGTCCGAGAAGCTTCAATACAATCGAGACATCCGCCCTATTCTGTCGCACGCCTGTTTTACCTGTCATGGCCCAGATGCTAATGCTCGTGAAGCCGAACTTCGGCTCGACGTCCGCGCGGATGTTTTACGTGAAACTGAAAGTGGGACATTGCCAGTCGTGCCAGGTAAGGCAACTACCAGCGAGTTGATAAAACGCATCACTACCGCAGACCTTTCCCAGCGAATGCCGCCCGAAGGACACACCGCATTGACCGCTGAGCAAATCGAAACACTCACCCTGTGGATCAATCAGGGAGCGGAATATCAACAACACTGGGCGTTTATCACTCCCACCAAAGTCGAAATTCCAACCGTCATCAATCAATCATGGACTCGCAATGAGATTGACAATTTTGTTTTGGCGCGGTTAGAGAAATCCAATCTGCAACCGAACGCTCAAGCGGATCGTGAAACATTGATTCGCCGGGTCGCATTCGACCTCACCGGTCTTCCACCAACACTCGAGGAAGTCGACACGTTTCTAGCAAATAAACAAGACAACACCTATGAAACCATGGTAGACCACTTCCTCGAATCCTCAGCCTACGGCGAACACATGGCCAGATACTGGCTTGATCTTGCTCGCTATGCCGACACCAACGGCTATCAATACGACACAGAGCGCACTCAGTGGGTGTGGCGCGATTGGGTCATTCATGCCTATAACTCGAATATGCCCTTTGACCAATTCACGATCGAACAAATCGCTGGCGACCTCATCCCCAACAGTACGCCCCAGCAACAACTGGCCACAGGCTTTAATCGCAATCATGGCATCACCATCGAGGGCGGAATCATTAGTGAGGAATACCGCGTCGAGTATGTAATGGATCGAGTTGTTACCACCGGTGCAGTCTGGCTCGGAATGACTGTCGGCTGCGCACGCTGTCACGATCACAAATACGATCCATTGAGTCAAACCGAGTTTTACCAGATGTTAGCTTACTTCAACCAAGTACCGGAAAAAGGTAACAGTGGCTTTGACCCCCGAGCCACCATTGCTTCTCCTCTTGCGGCAAAGCAAAATCAGACTCTAGAAGCGGAAATGGAAATACTACGCGCGGAACTAACAAAGCCGCGCGATATCCCCAGCGACCTTGAAAAGTGGACTCGTACGCTACACGATGAAAAAATTCAATGGCATGTCCTCTCCCCAGATTCCTTCAAGTCCTCGGGCGAGTCCACGCTCACGCTCCTCGATGACCATTCCGTTCTCGCCTCGGAAGTGAATCCTGCTAAGGATACTTACGAAATCACAGCAACCACTATGCTGCAAAACATAACATCGATTCGGCTTGAATGCCTTACACACGAGTCACTGCCGGGAGGCGGTCCAGGCCGATACTCTAATTCAAATTTTGTTTTAAGCGAATTTGAACTGCGGGTTAAATCGAGTGAGGAAGATGCAGCGGAAACACAGTGGCAACCGATCAAATTTTCAAGTGCGAGAGCACAGTACAATCAAAACAACTATCACGTCAACAATGCAATCGATGGTACAACTGCCGACAACAATGGTTGGGCTGTTGATGGTCCCACCCGTAAAAAACCTGTTTCCGCCATCTTCGCCGCTAAGCAAGCATTTGCCAACAAACCTGCAAGCCAACTACAGTTTCGCTTACGGCACGAAGCAACTTTTGGGCAGCACGGAATAGGCAGGCTGCGATTGTCGGTTACCGCGGCCGAACCGAAAAGCATACAATTTGAGTCGATTCCCGCTGAGATTATTACCATTGCCAAGATCGACACGGCTAAACGCAGTGAAGTTCAAACGAAAACTATTACCGAGTATTTCCTCGCCAATCACAATCCTCAAAAATCGCTGCAAGACAAATTGGTTAAGCTAATCGCCGCTAAAAATAGCGTCTTCCCCCCAACGATGGTAATGCGTGACATGTCGCCAACTCGTAAGACCTTCGTACTCAACCGGGGACAATATAACGAACCCACTACGGAAGTGAGCGTCGGTGTTCCCAACGTATTCCCAGCATTACCTACAGATGCCACGCCAAATCGCCTTGGATTCGCTCAGTGGTTAATACAACCCGATCACCCGTTAACCGCACGTGTGGCTGTCAATCGATATTGGCAACGATTGTTTGGCGTAGGGCTAGTAAAAACTCTTGAGGATTTTGGCACACAGGGAGAATTACCAAGCCACCCGCAATTACTCGACTGGCTCGCACTTGATTTCCAAGCTAACGGTTGGGACATCAAACGAACACTCAAGACGATTCTGTTATCGGCAACCTACCGTCAGTCAGCGGAAGCACCTCCGGCAGCCTATCAACAGGACCCTGATAACCGTCAACTTGCTCGGGGACCACGCATGCGACTTTCCGCCGAAGAAATTCGCGACAATGCCTTGGCGATCAGCAATTTGCTCGTAAAAAGAATTGGCGGCAAGAGCGTCTATCCATATCAACCCCTAGGTATTTGGATGGAGCTGAATAATCGTCCCGGATATTCACGAAAATATCCGCAAGCAGCGGGTGAGGATTTGTATCGTCGAAGCCTATATACTTTTTGGAAACGAACTGTACCGTCACCGATGCTCAAAACACTAGATGCGCCCGAACGTGAATTTTGCACAATCCAACGATCACGCACCAATACCCCACTGCAATCACTACTACTACTGAATGCTCCCCAATTTGTGGAAGCCGCCAGACACCTAGCCGGGCGGGTCATGGCACAAGATACAAACGAACCGCGTCAGCAGCTGAGTTATGTATTCCGTCTCGCCACTGGACGCACTCCGACCAAACACGAAATCTCTGTTTTGCAATCTGTATACCGCTCGCAACTTGCGGATTTCACGAAAGACACCAAGGCCGTCGATAAACTCTTAGCAGTCGGCGATTCGGATGCCGATGCCACATTAGACAGGCCAACATTAGCTGCATGGACGATGGTCTGCCGAATGCTGTTGAACCTTGACGAAACCATCAGTAAATAACGACCCTAAACCTAAAGACACACAACCAAATCGCGTTATCATGACCCATCCATTACAAGAAGCACAACTCATTTCGAACCGACGCCAGTTCTTTGGCAAAGCCGCGACTGGCATCGGCACTGCTGCACTGGCAAGTTTGCTCAACGGGCAAGCCACCGTGACGGCGGCCACATCAACAGACCGCATCGGTGGTCTACCGGACATCCCACACTTCGCCCCACGTGCAAAACGTGTCATCTATTTACTGCAATCAGGCGCTCCATCGCAAGTCGATCTGCTCGCCCATAAACCTTCGCTCGAAAAGCTACATTTGCAGAATTTGCCCGACAGTATCCGTGATGGACAACGGTTAACCGGCATGACCGCGGGACAAAAGAATTTTCCAATTGTAAAATCGCCATACAAATTTACTCAACACGGAGAATCGGGGCGATATTTAAGCGAACTCCTCCCGCATTTAAGCGGCGTTGTTGATGAAATGTGCTTCGTCCATTCCATGCATACCGAGGCGATCAATCACGACCCCGCCATCACCTTCTTCCAATCCGGACACCAGCAACCGGGTCGCCCTAGTCTCGGATCATGGCTCAGTTACGGATTGGGTAGCGAAACAGAAAACTTGCCATCATTTGTTGTGATGTTGAGCCAAAATACATTTTCGCAGGCGCAACCACTGTATGATCGGTTGTGGAGTGGCGGATTCCTACCATCTAAATATCAGGGAGTCAAATTTCGTAGCCAAGGCAACCCAGTTTTATACCTGAAAGATCCGGCGGGACTCAAGCCAAGTCAAATCCGACCGTTGCTCGACGAGATTGCCAAACTAAATCGCCTTCGTCAGCAAGAAGTTGGAGACCCAGAAATCAGTGCTCGCATCGCCCAGTATGAAATGGCGTATCGCATGCAAACATCGGTGCCTGAATTGGCCGACGTCTCTGATGAACCCGAAAGTACGTTCAAACTCTATGGCGAAGATGCGAAAACACCCGGTACGCATGCTGCCAATTGTTTAATGGCACGCCGCTTGGCTGAACGAGGCGTGCGGTTTATTCAAGTCTTCCATCGTGGTTGGGATCATCACAGCAACGTTCAAAAACATCTGCCTGGGATCGCCAAGGAAACGGATCAGGGTTCGGCTGCCTTAATAGCGGACCTGAAGCAGCGTGACATGCTTAAAGACACGCTCGTCATTTGGGGTGGCGAGTTTGGCCGTACTGTCTATGCCCAAGGAAATCCAGCAACTTTTGGTCGTGATCACCATCCACGTTGCTTTTCGATTTGGATGGCAGGTGGCGGAGTCAAGCCGGGAATCGAATATGGCAAGACCGATGATTTTTGTTACAACATCGAAGAAAACCCTGTACATGTTCACGACTTCCATGCCACCATTTTACATTGCTTGGGCATTGATCACGAACGTTTAACCTATCGTTTTCAAGGACGAGATTATCGCCTCACCGATGTGCATGGAGATGTCGTCCACGATATCTTGACGTAGTGTCTTTAAGACTTCAATTCCGCGATGGGTTGATAATCCGGTTGTAGATATCGCGGCCGCCCCGTAAGATCCTTCAAGGTAACCTGATCTGGCAAGATACCAAGATTATGGTAAATCGTGGAAAACACTTCGTTGTAATCGACCGGGCGGTCGATCGGATGTTCCGCATACTTATTCGTAGCGCCAATGACCTGGCCGTTGTTCATGCCTCCGCACGCCAATAAAGCCATCGCTGTGTTAGTCCAATGATCACGACCTGCCTTTTCGTTGATCTTCGGAGTCCGTCCAAATTCACCCCAAATCACAACGGTGACATCATCCTGCATTCCTCGCTCATGCAAGTCGGAAACCAAAGCGGTTATACCTTCGTCCAGTTTAGGAATCACTTTCTTCCCGCGTGAAAAGTTTTCCCCATGCCAATCGAAATCCGCCCATGAAACCGTTACGCAACGTGCGCCGGCTTCCACCAAACGACGTGCCAATAAGAACTTCGAATTGATCGCTTGATATCCCTTCGCACTATAGGACAAGATTTCCGGATCATCTTCACCGTAGCGAGCACGAATTGCCGGATCTTCCTGTTCGAGGTCTAAAGCATCTGCCAGCTTGCTGCTCGTCAATACGTCTAATGCTTGCTGAGTAAAAGAATCAACCTGATCTGGAAAACCACTGCGATCCAAATTTCGTTTAATCGCATCGAGCCCACTTAACAACTCACGACGATCATCAAACCGGTTGACTAACACCTCCGGTAAAACCATATCCGTTTTACCACTGCCAGACGGCTGAAAAGGTGCATGTGCTTGACCTAGAAACCCTGCTCCAGGAAGGTTGTAAGGCAAATGTTCCATATGCATCGACAAGTCCAACGTTGCTGGAATCTCAGGAACCACTGGACCATGCACTTTCGATAGAATCGCTCCGAGTTCTGGCCAACCACCTTGAGGTTGATTTGCAAAACGATGCCCAGTAACGCATTGAAATGAAGAGTGCCTGCCATCGGAACCAACGAGTGTGCGAATCGCCGTAAAACGATCCATCATGGCCGCCGTTTTTGGCATCAACTCGGATAGCTGGATTCCCGGAACGTTCGTGGAAATGGGAGCAAACTCACCGCGGATATCAACAGGCGCATTGGGCTTCAAATCAATCATATCTTGATGAGGTGGTCCACCCGTCAAGTAAATCATAATGACCGACTTGTGACTGTTACCAACACCCTTGGCCGCTTCGGCACGTATTAAACCCGGCAACGTCAGCCCGCCGAGGCCCAACGCACCAATACGCAGGAAATCCCGCCGCGAGTTGGTCGTGTTTTTTAAGGTCAGATCTAACATCGTATTATCAGTATATAGATGACGGGCTAATAAATTCAACCACAACTTTTTTTTAATGAACACTCTTGTGAACAAATGGCAACCATTGAGTGACTCTCACGCGATTCAAGTCAACGGTTAAGAATCAAAGATTATCAACCGCAAAGCCGTCGCGATAATTGTCTCTTAACAATTCGTTAGCGGCAGGTACATTGGTGACCTTGCCAGTGCGAGCATTCCATTGAAGTTCAACGTCCGGAAAGCGGTTTGCCACAACACCCAATAATAGTGATTCTGTCAGCGCGCTGGCATAACTAAAATCCGCACTTGTCTGGCCTTTTCCCAAACAGGCATCAACCCATTGGTGATAATGGTTTCCGTCTTCTACATTTGGCATCTTATAATCAACAAATGCGTCCTCGGGAAACAAACGGGGCTCGGCAATGTGCGGTAATAGCATACTGCCGCGCTCTCCAACAAAATATGAACCTTGATTAGGTAACTCAAAATCTTCCGGCAACCCCAACCGTTTTGGCGTTGGCGGTGCGAAAGCACCATCGGACCAAGTCCAACGCAAAGTGTTCGTCGTATATTTTGTACCTGGAAAAATATATTCCACTCGGTTTTTTTCCGGATGTCCAATTCCCGTCGGGTTACGACACGTTGTTTTTACCGTTAGCGGGCTACCAAGTTGTAGAGCCGTATAGGGCGTGTCAAAAATGTGTATTCCCATATCGCCCAGCGTACCCGTGCCGAAATCAATCTGTTTGCGCCATTCCCTTGGATGATAAATGCTCGGTACGAAATCACGCTCAACGGCCGTCCCCAACCAGCGGTTCCAATCGAGATTTGCAGGAGCCTGTTCTGAATTTGGCAATTCAGGGCGGTCATCGCCCCAATTCTTGAACGACCAAGCGTGTACTTCCGAGACTGGTCCCAACACGCCCGATTGAACAATTTTCACAGCCTTGCGGTAGATTGCCCCAGAATGACCTTGAACTCCCATCTGCGTAGGCACGCCCGCCTTCTTCGCCATTTTCCGTAATTGCCGAGCTTCAAATACTGTGTGTGTCAAAGGCTTTTGGCAATAAACTGGCTTTCCAGCATTCAAAGCGGTCATCGCAGCAGGCGCATGAGTATGATCAGGTGTCGACACCACCACCGCATCAATCTGATCTCCCAATTCAGCAATCATTTCACGGTAATCCGAGAACGTCTTCGCAGCGGAATGCAATTCATTAGCACTTTTCAATCTCGCTTGATCGACATCACACAATCCGAACACAGCGACACTTGCATGCGATGACACACTCCGCAAATCCGCCGCACCCATACCGCCAACACCGACGTGTGCCGTCTGCAGGCGGCTGTTAGGCGCCGCCGACAGTAGTCCGGAAGGTAGAATCGTAAACAACCCGATTGATGCAGTCTGTTTCAGTACACGCCGTCGTGATTGATCTATCTGTGCCATTAGTATTAACTCCTTTTGTTTATTCATGGTGTTTACGGGTTGGGCTGAGGAACAGCGCGTTTATTTTCAAAACGAATTTGACGCACACCCTTTGGCGGTACATTCGCTTGAGCTATACGAGATTTTAACAATGCCGAAAGTTCTTTGACAACCGCCGCAGATTCGGGACGATTCGCTAAATTGACCATTTCCACACTGTCGTTTTGATGGTCGTACAACTCCGCTCCTAAACTCCCATCCGGTCCCCAATGCGTATAACGATACCGTTCGGTTCGAATACTATACCCCGTTCCGAATTGAGTAAACGCTGCCTGACGTACACTTCGAGACACATCTGCCAACATTGGAGCAAGGCTTATACCAGAGACAGCAGCCGGTGTATCGAGTCCCGCTAAAGCGGTTAGCGTTGGATAGATATCAACCATTTCGACAGGTCCCGCTGCTACTTTTCCAGGCTCTGAGATTCCAGGCCCCGCGATTACTAATGGGATTCGAGTTGCATTCTCGAAGAGCGTCGTTTTCTGATAATGACGATGCTCGCCCATGTGATACCCATGGTCGGAGGTAAAAACAACAATCGTATTTTCGGTCAAACCAGTCTCCTCCAAAGCCTGCAGAATAATTCCGAGCTGCGCGTCCGCAAAAGTAATCGATGCGTAGTAAGCTTGAATGGCTTGTTGTGCGAGGTCATTGGACAAATTAATTTGATCCTTCTTTCGAGTAATCGAAGCGACTGCCGGTTTGGGCAGTGTCTCGTAATAACCCTCTGGAATTTGCGGAACCTTGATCTTCGTGGCTGGATACATTTCAAAATACTTTTTGGGAGCCACATAGGGCGTGTGAGGACGGTACAGTCCGACCGCCATAAAGAACGGAGTCTTCTCCGCTGCATGTTTCCTTAACCTTTCAACAGCTATCGATGCGGCGATCCCATCTGTTTGTTCTGCATCCGTTCCGTCCGCAGCCAACCAACTCAACGTGCCGCCAAAATTATTTTTACGCAAACTAAAAATCAAATGCTCTTCGTCCTTATCCCGTCCCCGTGGATTGAACACTTGATTCCACGAATAGGGATCATCATGACCACTCGTGCCAACATGTCGCGGCACGTTGTAGTGATATATCTTACCGATACGAGTCGCAAAGTAGCCCGCCGAACGAAACACTTGTGGAATCGTTAGTACATTTGGCGTGTGTTCTCGGACATAAATTGAATTCCTGTGGACCAACGTTTGGTCTGGATACATTCCCGTCATAAACGAAATACGCGAAGGCCCACACAACGGAAACTGACAGTGAGCATTTTCAAATCGAACACCACGGGCTGCCAAACGATCCATGTTCGGGGTTTGTACTGTGGCATGACCATAAGTGCTCATATCACAATTTAAGTCGTCGCAAATTAAAAATAAAACGTTTGGCTTGGACGACTGCATGCGTGTTTCAGCTGAACACACAACACTCGGCGGCAAAATCCCCAAAACTGCCAGCACCAACAGTTGAAACATCCTCGGATATTTAATGGTCATCATTTAGCTCCCCTGCCGCATTCGTTGTAATTCAGTTTGTAGTTCTTCAATAATTTTTGGATTGTCCTGCCACACGTTATTCTTCTCGCTCGGATCCGTACGTAAGTTGTACAACTGCCCGCCTGGACCACCTTCTTTTGGCTTCACGACCCTCGGGGAACTAAAGCCGCCCGATCCTAAATTACCTGGTATCAATTTCCAGTCGCCCTTACGAATTGCGAAAGTACCGTTGACGGAGTGATGAATAGTAACCATCCGCTCCGATGGCTGCTTGGTTTGAGTTATCGCAGCAAGGAAACTGTAACTATCCTGACCGGCACCCGCGGGTAACGATTCCCCCAGTACGTCTAACGCTGTGGCCATGAGATCCGTCAAACATATCGTCTGGTCGCTCACTGTGTTCGCAGCGACTTGTGCAGGCCAATGAACCAAGAAGGGCACGCGGTGACCACCTTCCCATATATCCGCTTTCTGTCCGCGGTAGTGCAGAT
>JABJJO010000183.1 GCA_018660825.1 Planctomycetaceae bacterium
ACCGTCGGATTTGACCAAGTCATGCCACCATCAGATGAACGAACACTGTAAACAAAGAACTTACTGGGCTTGCCACTTCCTTTAATAAAACGCCCATCGTCATGAAACAAGGCAACGTAGTCTCCGTTGTTCATACGAATCATACATCCCATCGCAACAATACCACCGTAATCTCCAATCGGCTCGAGCTGAGACCATGTTACCCCGTTGTCTTCTGAGTAAGCCATTCGAATTGGATATAACCCTGAAAATAATATCAAACGCTTCTTACCTTGTTTATCTACCGTTGGAAAAATCGTCGGCACTTCTTTACTCGTTGCCCAACTTCTAGGTACTTCTATTCGAGGTGACCAAGTCTTACCTGCATCTCCGCTCTTCTTCATGACAATGGCACCGCGACCATGCCCCTTAGGGTAAACGACAATGATGGTCTTATTATCTTCTAGCAAGACAGTTGTCGGGTGCCCTAAATACTGGCCTTTCTCTCGGTCGACAATCGTCTGCCGAAACGTTTGTCCAGCTAAATCGATAGTAGGAATCGAATATCCCCGACTCTTCGGTTCAGGAGCTTTGACCAACTTATCCGCTGAAATCGAAAGTGATGTGATTTGCATCGTACTGCGCCATGGTGAGAAACCCCAATTTTCAAAACGGCCACTCGATTCAATAGCAACCAACTTCTTCCCATTAATCACAAATGAGAGCGTATTACCTTGTCGTTGCACAATAAAATCGATCCAGCTACCTTGCTGAAAATATTGCTTGCTAGCACCTAAACTTTTTAGCCCATTACCAAACGCTGGGCCACTTAAAAACACTTCGTTCGCAATTGCTCCTTCAAAGCCAAAGAATCCACCGTTAAAGAAAAAACCGGCTGCTGATTTTTCTTGATTCACCATTCGCAAACGAGCCTGAATTTTAAAGTCACCTGTAGGGACATTGACGCCCGCCACCAATCGAGCACCTTGTCCTGTTGCTTGAAATACGGACACTTTATCAGGGCCAATGATTGATGTTTTCCAAGCATCTCCGACTAGCTGAACTGCCAAAGTCGAGCGGACTGCCACGGAGTGTCCATTGCGAACGAGCGCCACTGATTCCGAGGCGCTTAAATTGAAACCGATCCCACTCGCCAGCAGTACCACAACAGCTAGTGTTCGGGAGATTGATGGTTGAAAGATGCAATCACGGATTTTTGTTAACTTGATCAAAGGAAGCATTGCTCCAATATGAACTGAATATGCATAATTTACGTAAAGTGTATTTTGCTGGTGACTGTCTACCTTGCAACGCGCCCCTAGAACAAGTACCATTTCAGCCTACGGCGACTTGCATATTTACTATAATGTATGTGACTCGCAAATTGGTTTTAACCAAGCACACACTCATCCAAAGTTATTTATAAACGATTTATTCAACGATTCAACTGAATTGGAAAAAAGATATGCGCAGGCTTCAACTTTGCCGAACTCTCTCTAAGCTCCTCGTCGCTCTGTTACTGATTACATCGATTTGCCCGAACATTACTGCTGAGAGCATTGGGGAACCATCTGCTAAAGATCGTCAAATCACTTTGACCGTACGGATTTTGATGACCCGTCAGCATCTCACAAAACATAAGTTAGATGACGAAATATCTCAACGCGCACTGGTTGCGTTCCTAAAAACACTTGATCCCATGAAGCTCTACTTTTTACAAAGTGACATAGATGAGTTCGATGCTAAGAAAAATGATATCGACGATATGATTAACGACGGAAAATTAGATTTTGCTTTCACTGTATTTGACCGCTTGATGGAGCGAATGGTGGAAAGCATCGCGGCTGCCAATCGCATCATTGATAAAAAACACGATTTCACTACCGACGAATACCTCAGTACAGATTGGGACAATCTGACATACGCAGCCGATCGAGCAGCACTTGATAATCGCTGGCGTAAACGGATCAAATACAATCTGCTCGTTCTCAAGGGAGATGAAACAGAAGGCGATGAAGCGCAACAACGATTGCACCGCCGCTATAACAGTTTGCTCAAACAAATGCAGCAAACCAAAAGCGACGAGTTGCTCGAGATGTTCCTCACTGCGGTCACCACCAGTTATGATCCACACACAACCTACATGTCACCGACGACTCTGGAAAACTTCGAAATCCAAATGCGGTTAAATCTTGATGGTATTGGTGCACAATTGACTCTCGAAGATGGCTACACTAACATCACCAAGATTATTCCTGGTGGAGCAGCCGATCTACAAGGTGACCTAGCCGTTAAAGATCGAATCGTGAGTGTTGGCCAAGGTGCTGATGGTGAAATGGTTGACGTTATCGACATGAAACTGAATGACGTTGTTGCCAAAATCCGAGGTAAAGCGGGTACCACTGTACGTTTAGGTATTATCCATGACGGCAGTGCTGAAACTGTCGAAGTAATCATTGTGCGAGCAAAAATTCAATTGCGCGATAGTGAAGCAAAAGGTAAAGTTATCGAACATCAACTTGGTGCAGATGGCAAAAAATACAAAGTTGGAATCATCAACTTGCCGTCCTTTTATATGGATATGGAAGCGGCTCGCAAAGGCATCAAAGATTATCGCAGTACGACCCGCGACGTGCGAGTCATTATCGATGGCTTCAAGAAAGATGGAGTCGATGCCATTGTGATGGATCTATCAACCAACGGTGGTGGTAGCTTAACCGAGGCAATCGACTTAACCGGATTGTTTATCGACCAAGGAACCGTTGTCCAAGTAAAAAGCCCCAGCGGAGAGGTGCAGCAATATGACGATCGTAATCCTGGCACCGCATGGGACGGTCCACTCGTTGTCGTCTGTAGTAAGTTCAGTGCAAGTGCCAGTGAAATTTTTGCGGGAGCCATCGCGGATTACGATCGCGGGATTGTGGTCGGCGACTCCGCCACGCATGGCAAAGGGACTGTTCAAAGCCTACTTGAACTTGGCTCGCAACTGTTCCGCATTGCTAATCCGCCCAACTTAGGTGCATTAAAAATCACCATGCAACAGTTTTATCGCCCTAGTGGCGAAAGCACTCAGTTGCGGGGAGTCAAATCCGATGTTGTCTTGCCGTCGATTACCGACCATATGGACGTCTCCGAATCCGATTTGGATTATCCAGTCGCGTTTGATGAAGTCGATGATACCGTCAAAAAATCGCTTGGTTTGCGAGATGCCGCACTCATTGAGTCGTTAACAGCAGCATCCGCCAAACGGGTTGCTGCCTCTGAAAAGTTTCAGGAACTGCAGAAACAAATTGGGAAGTATAATGAACAACGCAAAGAGAAGCGAATAACACTCAATGAAGAAAAATACTTTGCTGAACGGAAAGCTCGTGATGCAGAAAAAGAAACTCGCGAAGCTCTACGTGACAAAGTAAATGGAGAAAGTGAAATTTTTCCAACGACCTTTTATAACTCTGAAGTACTCAATATCACGGTTGAATACATCAAACAAGTTGCCGAAAAGATTAAACTGGCCGCCAAATAATAGCAGTGGGCTAAGGAATATCAACGCTTGAGAAGTATCGTTGTATCTCCATTTATCTCATTCGTGTAAATCTGTAGTTGAAGCTGTAAAAACTGATCGTTTCATGAGTATGCTCTATTCAAGGTTTAGGTCGATTTGCATGCC
>JABJJO010000162.1 GCA_018660825.1 Planctomycetaceae bacterium
CCAGTCATTATTAGTAATCTGAAACACGCGGACTGGGGTGCTTGTCTGCGTGTTTTTTTACCCACACTCAGGCGAATATCGCTGAAGGAAATTCGTATTATGACGGAACAAATTGATTGGTATTTCCACCGACCAAGCTGAGCGACATGCACTAAATCGCAAGAGTTTCTTGCACACGCTGGTCTAACACCCTTAAGAATTGACAACGCGCGGAACGTCTCCTTTGGCGCTTCAGAGCTAACGCGGGTCATCGGTAACGCGACGATCGTCTATGCCATACGGGGGAAAAAAGTAGTGCGGATTGAGCTCCAAGCCGACAAAATGTCGCTGGCAAACGTTCAGAATTCAGTATTGGGACCAACTGGCAATTTACGCGCACCCGCGATTTTATCAGGCGACCATTTTATCGTAGGTTTCAATGCTGAGTTGTATGAACAACTATTGTGTGAATAACTCGTAAAAGGTATCGCTGGGGAATGTCGATACATCTTTAGAACACGGTGGTATTACGGAGACATGTTTTCTTGCAGATAATTCATATATCAGCTCAGATAATGCACTTGCTCGTGATCGCAGTAGCGGCAGCGGGACCGTTATTGTGTATTGCCCTCAACGCGAAACAACTCAATCGCAAAGACACATTGGAACGTGTCACATATTGGACGTTGGGAACGACGCTTAGTCGGCATGCGAATGTAGCGTTGATTGTCGGCTCTGTATTTGGCTTGATTGTTGCCGGCATAGTCTGGGATGATGACTTCCACCAGCGTTGTCATGTTCTAAAAAGTCGCTTTATGTATGCAGGAATTGAGTGGGTGTTTTCATGTGTGTTGTTGTTGATTACTCATCGATGGTGGGCAAAACGGCCCGATGGTTTGAGGCCCTTTTTGTTTCGGTCGTTGCTGATAGTTCTCGCAACGACGAATTTGCTTTACCATTTCCCGATTATCTTTATGCTGGTGCATGAAATTCCGAGAGAGGTTGTCGATACACTGGAATCCTCTGGGATGGAGCTAAACCGTCAACAGTTTTATGAATACGCTTTTTCCAGTAGTATGCTGGCGCGATGGTTACATATTGTTGTCAGTATGTTGATGATTTCATTTGCCTATGTTGCCGTGTTAGCGTTACGGTATGCACACGTTACATCGGGCGTCGCTCGCGAGACAGCGGTACGAACTGTAAGTTGGACCGCTCGCCATATTCTAATTTTGCTTTTCGCCCAAATTGGTTTTGGAATCATGGCATTGCTGACAATGAAGAATTCGCAATCGGTCATGGGTGGTGACGTAATGGTGACCGCTTTGTTCGGTGGCGGCATGTGTTTGTTGCTATTGCAAATACAACAGTGGACCGCATTACTGTCAGGTAAAATTGACTCGCGGGCGGTAGCTCGGGCGGTGACTACTTTGATCGCCCTTTTTAGTTGTATGACAGCGGTTTCAATTTTGAGTTAGCTATGTTGGCGATTGCGAGCCTAAATGGGAGTGTGCGATGCAAAGAATTGACTTGCGAGACGCTAGTGGATCTTGCAGCGCAAGTGTCCTGCCAGAGTTCGGCTTCAATCTGTTCCAACTGGCCGTTGCTGGCAATGAAGTGCTTTGGGCCCATTCTGATATTGAGCAGGGAATCGCGCGCCCATCGGGTTCTGGTATCCCAATATTGTTCCCATTTCCAGGTCGGTTGTCCGGTAGCACGTTTACCTGGAATAATCGCGTTTATTCATTACCGAACGATGACGGGTTGGGCCACGCAATCCATGGGTTTGTGTTGGACCGAGCCTGGCGTGTGGTGGACCGACAGTCGTCTGAAGTGACTGGCGAATTTCAGGCTTCACTTGATGCGCCGGAATTAGCAAAACAATGGCCCAGCGACTTCAGGATTCGTTGTTGCTACAGTTTGCAAACGACTGGGCTCGATGCGCGTTATCATGTTGAAAATGTAGGGAGCGAATTACTTCCATGTGGATTAGGAACACATGCATATTTTCGTTTACCGAGTGACGTAGCGGCGAATGGGAGATGTTTGCTGCAATTTTCGGCCGAGTCGCATTGGCAACTGGATAATATGTTAACCGTTGGCGACGAAGCGACGAAGTGTGCCAATGACCGACATGAACAGTTCCGCGCTGGCATAGCGATTCGCGATTTGCAACTGGATGATGTCTTTAGCGATATGGTATTTGTGAATGGACAGGCCACAGCAGCGATTGTTAATCAATCCGCTGGAGAAACAATGACGTTGACGTGGGATCACCATTGCGACGCGTGCGTTGTATATATTCCGCCGCATCGCGAGGCAATTTGTATCGAGCCCTGCACACTGGTTCCAGGGGGTTTTGGATTTGCGGGAGATGATGAGGGACTGCAGGTCCTTGCGCCCGGAGAGAGTTTCGAGCACCGATTGTCGATTGTGTTGAAGGGCTAAATTGAGGTAGCTTACCGCGGGCGCTTATCCACTATGCTGGTTACCACGTAAAACGGGGGAGCCGTGTGGCACCCCCGTTTTGGATTATTAAGCTTTAAGTTAATTTTGCTTATTTTTCATTGACGGATCCTGGTAGTTTTCCAGCATCAACTCTCGACTGATATGTAGCCCCGCTAGGGTTCTTAGCTGCCATGACTTTGCTGAACGCCGCATCGAACTCTTTGCTCACTGCTGCGGCTTCTTCGCGGATGCGTGTTGAAGTGTAATTCTTTTTAGACAAATGTTTGCCGATCTCTTTGCCAAAGTCATTTTTCTGTTTCTTTGACTTCGACTCGGGAGTCGCAAAATGGCAAAGATTACATTTAGCTGCGGTTACCGCTGCCACGAAATCGGCATTTTTAGATTTGTCGGTAACCCGAGCTTTAAAAGCCTTAGCAAATGCGGGAACCGCTTGAACATCGGTAGGAACGGAAATGCTCGCTGTGATCAGGACAGCCATTAGTAGGGCACACTTTTTCATCTTAAATCTCCGGTTTTCGTGGTTAAACAAAGCTATAGGTGGGTTGCATCAGGTGGGACGATTCCGAGATGAATCGTTTTTCCAGCGAACACCGGTGTTGTCGTGTTCGCAGTACGGTTTGCCGGTAAACAGTTGTTCCGTCCGACAACACGGCCGATGCATAGATTATATTCAGTGCCGTAGAGTTTGACAAGTGTGGTAAGTCAAGTAGTACGTTAAATGTTCAGGGATATCGGATCATGGCCTAACGGATTCACTCATCACATTCGATGAAAGCATTGTCTCTGCAGCACCAATTGATGCTGAACTACCGAACTGAGAAAGCGGAGTTGGTCGATGTGGTTCGGAATAAGTAAAAACGCCGTCCGGTGAGTCAATCTGTTATGGGTAGGCTCTCTTCGCCCTGAATAAATGTCTCGCCTTTGTATCGTTTGGCAAAGTAAACATAGCCAACAGTTGTGATGGCCATTAATGCTGCAAAGGCCCAATAATAGTTGGCGCCTTGTAACGCCGTATTTCCCTGATCATCTTTGGTCGCCGCCAGGGCCAGGTTGACCAGTGCCACCACCGCATTGCCAAGCGAAACACCGAGGAAGTATACGCCCATAATAAAGCTCTTCATTCGTGGCGGACTTTGCGTATAAGCAAATTCCAGACATACGATAGAAACAGAAATTTCTGCGGATGTGAGTACCAAGTAGGCGAGGAATTGCCAACCAATGCTCGGCATGGTATCCATAAACGGATTAATCTTATCGTAGTTCCAGTTAATGGCATGTGCTGCTTTTACAGAATCACGCAATTTGACGGGATGATCCGAGGACGACTTCAATGCGATCCATAATTTCGCTGCGAGTTGTTTGTTGAGAAACGTTGCCCTTTCGGCACTGGTTGATGCCAAAGACGAGCTCATATTTGTTTGTTCAAAGTGACGGATTTGTTCTGATGTCCAACCGCAAGCTCGAGCCGTCTGGACGCACAGTTCCAGCGACTTTGGTTGACCATTGTCTGGCAATGCTTCCCATAATTCGATTGCGGGTCCGCTTTCGCGATGATTGATACTGGTTTCAATTAAGGCTGAAATACTAAAAGCGAACGCAGTCAGTACAAAGCCGATTCCAATCTTGCGAAGAGGTGTAACATTAAAAACCCTGTTCATTGCCGGGTAGACCAAAAAAGCGAAAATCGGTATCAACAGCAAAATAAGGATGGGGTTGACTGCCTGGACTTGGCTCTCAAGCCAAGTTACTCCGAAAAATTGGCGGTTCATACTTTCCGCCTGCAACACCCAAGCCGACCCTGTCTGATCAAAAATAGCCCAAAATACCGGAACAAATAGGAGGAAGAGAGGCGACAGGTTGCGCAGAGCACGGCGGCCGTCCGAACTGAACGTCTCTGCGAGGAAGTTGTTCAAGCCGGAAGGCGGCACGTGCACGAAACTGTGGCGTCCGAGCCAAAACATGAAAGTGGCGATGGCCATCAACATCCCTGGCAACCCAAATGCCAGCCATGGGCCCACGGTGGCCAGAAAAATTGGTGTTAGTATGGAACTGACTGCCGCACCCAGATTGATGGCAAAATAGAACCAGTTAAAAATTTGTGTTAACAGGTGTTTGTTGTCGCTGCCGAATTGGTCACCCACATGGGCTGATACACAAGGCTTGATGCCGCCTGCCCCAATTGCGATGAGGATTAATCCGGAAAACAAGAATGGTGTCATATCCCATGCGCCGGTAATTGGCCCCAGATCCATTAACGCTAGGCACGCATGCCCAACGCAGTACATCAGACTGATCCAAAGAATCGTCTTGTATTTACCCCACAGGACATCGGCAATAATCGCCCCGATGAGTGGGAAAAAATAAGCACCGGCGGTGAAAAGATGATACACCACTTTGGCATTTTCATCACTCAGATAATCGGGTTGGCCGGCGGCATCGACCAGATATTTAGTCATGAATACCGTCAGGATACCCTTCATGCCGTAGAAACTAAATCGTTCAGCCAGTTCGTTGCCAATGATATAGGGGACACCCGATGGCATTGTTGACTGAACATCTGGAGTTGTGCGATACATTTTGTGACAAGCCTGAAAAATAAATAATTTGACTTTGGGACTACTCAATCACAGGTAGCAGTCGATAATCGAACCCGGGCAATTCTACTTGGTAATCTAGCAGTTGGTATTGGTTAGGGGTTTGCAAATAATCGGGCGTTGTGATGGGGGGAACTGGAGTGGCTTGCCATGTAATACTATTAGCGGGCAAAATGTTTTGTTGTTGAAACCAGTCGTTTTCTTGGGTTTGAGTGGGCGCAACGGCCAATTCATTAATTGTGAGATGGGTAGTTTGTGCGATCTCGTTACGGTCGTGTTCAATGAGCATCAACATTGTGTTTTGGTAGTAATTGTTCGATCCGCCTATTGTGGGGCGATAGCGAGCTTCGTTGGTCGACGTAATTTGATCGACGAGGACCACGGAATTGCCCGGCGCCGTAACTAAAATAGAATGGTTCATCGTGAAATCAACTATCGGTGGTAGGCCACGCGTTCCTGCGATCGTATCGTTATACACGCGTAGTATTCCGGGTGTCGCCGAAACTACGAGTTGTTGAAGATCGACCGTGAGGGAGATTGGAATATTATTTGGTTTGGTAGCCGTGTCATTTCCTGTGGTTAATTCGGTCACGCTTGGCATTTGCAGGAACCAATCGGATGAGGCGAATAGTCCATTACGCCAAGTCGCCTTAATTTGTTGTGTTGGCGTAGTTCTTAAGAAGTTTACCGGACCTCGAATGACGCAATTGACCAAATCCAGTACGGCCGGTTCATCCGCAATCACGGGGCGTTGCTCAGCGGAATTGTTGCTTGCCAATGGACTGGTTACATAATCAAAAACAGCTATTTGAATATAGCGATTGTCGGTGGCGGCAGGAATGACTGAGATGACCACATTCTCAAATCGTAGCGAGACTACGTCATCGAGTTGGAAAATCGACCACTGTTGCCGAAATTCTGGGGAGAGATGAAATCGAAATCCGAGGTTTTTAAAGGAAATGTTACCGTGGGAAAAGTGGAGAAACTGTGGGGCATTTGTTTCAAGTTGTCTGGCAGTAAGTTGCACGTCTATTAAAGAACGAGATTCTCCGCCGCCGCGAATCGTAATTGGTTGCGACTGGCGATCTAATAACTGCAATGCCATGGACGAAATTTCATGGTGACCGATCAATTCGACAATGGCGATCTTGGCGTTTTCTTGAACCAACGAGAGTGCCTCGGTGAAAGTTTCAACAGTGAGTTGATTTGTTGCGAGTGGTGACATATATGGTCCGACAAAGAGTGTTACTAACTGAGTGGCATCGCTGGCCTCAAGTGTATCGCTATCGGTCTGACCGTCTTGGCCATGGAGAGTGGCAGCGGGCTGATCGGGAGTGTTGGTCGTCGCCGGCTTGCTCTCCGCGGCGGCAGTAGGCACAATGTAGGGCGCGGTGCTGAACGTCGGTTCAGCCACGATGAGAGGAGGATCGTTTGGCGCAAGTTGGCTTACAACAAGTACTGTTAGCAATAGTAGTACCACAGGCGCGATCCAGGGAACGTGTTTGGCGATGGAGAAGTTCGGGCGGGACCGCTGCGACGGCCAAAAGTGACCAGCATGTGAAAGTGTAAGGCCTTGGTGTTGTCCAACTGTGACGACGTCGGCAATTAGCTCTCTGGGAGTTTGGTATCGACTGCTCGGTTGCTTAGCAAGCATCTTGTGCAAGATGCGCACAGTGCCGGCATCAAGTTCTTCACGGTACACGCGGGGATCTGGAACGGGATCACCAGAGTGGCTTAACAGTTTTTGGAGGACCGTGCCGGCCGGATACGGCGCGAATCCGGTGAGCATGTAATACAAGGTGCAGCCCAATGAATAGATGTCGCCACGCACATCCGTATTGCGCGGGTCACGAGCTTGTTCGGGAGAAATGTAATCAAATGTACCAAGGGTTACGCCGGAAGCAGTCGCATCCGAGTTATCTGAGTCAAGTTGGTGGAAGCGAGCTAACCCCATGTCCACCAATTTGGCGGTCCCATCCGAAGTCACAAGGATGTTTGAGGGTTTGATGTCACGGTGGACAATATCGCGTTCTGATGCATGCGTCAGCGCGTCCGCAACTTGCAAGACGTATGACCAGCAATCCTGCAGCGGCAGTGGTCCGCGGTGGGACACCAACTCGCGGATGTTAATACCACTGATATATTCAAAAACAATAAAATTCCAGCCTGCATCTTCGCCTACATAAAATACGCGAGCTATGTTGGGATGATCCAAGCGAGCAGCGCTCTGTGCCTCGATTCTGAAACGTCGTAGTGAATCCACATCTTTACGGTTTCGAGACAGAACTTTTACAGCCACCGTGCGCCCCAGCTTTTCATCCGTGGCGCGGAATACGGCACCCATGCCGCCACCACCGACAAATTCCTCAAGGTGGAAATGCTCCAGTTGAGTGCCTTGAAGGGCACGGCCTACGTCAGCAGATGTCTGTTTCTTTGGCTGGGCGTTCCCAGTGTTGGTGGGGGAAATCACCGTCTGACGATGTTCAGAAAAATCAACGTTGGCGTTTTCCGGTAAATCGCGAGTGGCGGAATCCTCCGTGATTTCGACCGGCTTAGATTGTCCAGGCTGAGTTAAACCTGCGGCAGGCTTGTTGGACGCCGGTAATCCTGATGGACTGTCATCCGGAGAGGATCGCGAGTCGGTCTTGCTAAATTCGTCCACAATGAAAAAGCCTAAGATATTATGAGTGAAAACGTGGGTGACTATGCCTCAAAGTAGCTACGGGTTGGTATTTTGGGGCGGACGCGACATTACTCAAATTTTCGACCGAGGCTGTATTCCAGTCAAGGCTAATCTTGGGTTAGGCAACGCGAGTATCGGGGGGAGTGTTCGGGATAACTAGGAAAAATGGGGTGAGTTTAATGCCTCTGGTTATGTTCGATATATTAAAAACAACAGGAATTCGCTCGGCCGTGACTTGTCAACGTCGGATAAAAGGTGAACGACGAAAGCGGGGGGTGTAGCCGCGACAATTGTACGTGAAGTTTAGGTTCGTCAACAATTCATCCGTTGGGGGGAATGAATAGATGACAATACACCAACAATATTGGAAAATACCTTTATTCAGATTTTAGCTGCGTGGGTTGCCAAGGTACTGCCCCGCCCCGTTGAATTTGAACTCGCAGCGCTGCTGAAAGATCCCGAAATTGCTGGGGATTCTTTTTGGCGAGATCGGTCCGTTCGAGTGGGTCTGCTTTTATATTGTAGAGTTCAAGAGGCGAAAACGGACTATTGCGTAAAAGTTTCCACTCACCCCGGCGGATGGCGTTGGTCGTGAACCCCCCGTATCGAGTACCACCTTCCCGACGGTGATAAAAAAAATCGCGGTCGTCGGTAATTTGGTCCTTGCCAAGCAAGGTTGGCAAGAGGGATATTCCCTCGACAGTATCGGGAATATCTATCTCTGCTATTTGGCACAATGTCGGAAAAATATCCATTGTCAGCGCGGGGCGATCGGTGGAGGTATTGGCGGGGATTATGTTTGACCAGACGATGCATGTTGGAACCTTTAGTCCCCCTTCGTACATGCTTTGTTTGCCGTCGCGTAAATTCCCATTGTTGGCGCCGACGTTTAACTGGCCGCCGTTGTCTGAAGTGAAGACGATAACGGTGTTGTCGGACAATCCGGTCTGTTTGAGAGTGGTGAGTATTTTTCCAACACCATCGTCCATGTGTTCGATCAAAGCGATCAATTTGGCGCGCGTCACAGAAATGTTGGGTTCGCGCTGTTGCACTTTTTTCAACCAGGACGGGGGCGGTTGGATGGGTGTATGGGGGGCGTTATAACATAGTGACAAAAAAAAAGGATCTTCACTATTCGCACGCTGTCGTAGGTAGTCGCATGACCATTGTGTAAATAGGTCTGTCGCATGACCTTGCGGGTCGATGGTCACCGTGTTGCGACGCATATAATTAATACCATGGCGCCGATGGGCGTAGTAATCGTCCATCATGTCGCCGAGCCAACCGTGAAAATAGTCGAAGCCACGGTTGTTGGGCCAATGAGGTTCGGTGAGTCCAAGGTGCCATTTGCCGATGAGTGCGGTCTGGTATCCGGCCTTCTTGAGTTGTGAGGCGACGGTGGGAATGCCGAGGCTCAATTCCCCCCAGCTGTTTTCAGGGTGTGTGCGAATAACCCCTGGCACACCCACTAACTCAGGGTAACGCCCGCTAATAAATGATGCGCGTGTTGGAGAACAAACGGGACAATTTGCATAGAATTCTGTGAACTTTAAGCCGCGCTTTATGAGTTGGTCGATATGTGGCGATTGCAGGTCCTTCGCACCATAGCTCGACAAGTCACCATACCCTAAGTCGTCAGCCATTATCACGATGATATTGGGCGGGTTGGCTTTTAGTGGCGGAGTGAGTGCGGCAGACCCTATTAACAGAAACGCTACGTAAAAAAAACGGTATTTCATAGGTCGCATAGGGGTGATGTCCTTTGGTGCAATTATAGACATGCGGTCATCGTATGGAATCGTCCGCTTCTCGTATTTGACAATAACTATCATAACGCCGTAAGTCAATTAGTCCGTCGGCAACGGCATGCTTAACACCACATTGTCTTTCGTGAACGTGGCTGCAATCCGGGTATTTGCACTTATTGATGAATGGTCTAATTTCACGATAGAAACCAGCTACTTCCTCAGCAATGACGTCCCAGAGTTGGAATTGCCGGATTCCCGGGGTATCAACAACGAAACCGCCGGATCGTATCGCATTCAGCGAAGCGCCTGTGGTAGTATGTTTGCCTTTTTGATTATCCTTGCTAACATGTGCGGTGGCAAGTTTAAGGTGGGGATCGATCGCATTTAACAGCGACGACTTCCCCACGCCCGATTGCCCCACAATCACTGATTGTTTGTGCTTTAATAGCGTACGAAGTTCTTCAATGCCCTGTCCAGAGGTCGCGGAACTGAACAGCGTATGATACCCAAGTTGACCGTAAACTCCAGCTAGAGGTTGCAATTCAGCGGGATCAATCAAGTCGGTTTTGTTTAGACAGACGACACTGTCGCAGCCTACGCGTTCGGCGGTTATAAGAAACCGATCGATAAGATTTGGTTTGAGCGCCGGTTCGGAAAGACTCGCGACAATCACAATTTGGTCGACGTTGGTGACGATGACGTGTTGTTGTCCTCTGCTCGTGCGACTGATTACACCGTAGCGAGGTTCGATGCGAACGATGAGTCCTTGTTGTGTGTCGTCTGAACCGGAGACCTGTTCCGGTCGAATGGTTACTCGATCCCCCGCGGCAACAACGTTGCGTTGGTCGGTATCCATGTTTTTTAAGAGTCCGCGGATGGCACAACGATATTCAACTCCGGTGTCGGCAAGTACGACACTTTCGAGACCATGTACTCGCAGTACTCGTCCCGTTATCGTATTGACGTCGTTAACGTTTAGGTGAACTTGCAATCCGGTGTCGTCAACGTCCGCCGCGACGCCGATGACTGTTCGGTGCCGTGTGAGGTCTCCTTTGCCAGAAACACGTTCTCTCTTTTCCGGCGACTCGTCCTCAAAGCCGTGCTGTTGGAATTCTCGAGTAAGATTTCCAGTTCGTTGGCGGGTTTGATGTCTTTTTTTAAGGGCCGTGCGGATTTTTTTGGACTTCTTGTTTTTAGCCATAGACCACACCTCTAACACAGTAAAGGGTCAAGATGTTTTTCACGTCGTCGCCGGACCCGTGGTGTCTGAATTATCCGTTTCATTAGAGTCTATTGCGTTGGCAATTTGCTCGGAGGGCACTTGCGTCGTGTCAACAGAATCTTGGGACGCGGCTAGTTCCGTTTGGGCCGAGGCGGCGGTGATTTCATCGGTTGAATTGGTGTGGTCTTGTTCGTCAGCGTGTTTAGACGAGTTGTCGCTGTCACCAGTCGTTGCGTTGTCAGAAAGAGGCTCTGGCATGGGGTGCACCGAGGGGCCGATGATTTCGATAAGGTCCATTTCGGATAATTCTTCACGTTCAAGTAATTCGCGGGTGACGATTTCAAGTTGTTGGCGATACTCGACCAGGAATTCACCAGCTCGTTGGGAAGCGCGGTGTAGAAAACGCGAAACTTCCTCGTCAATCAACTCCATCGTGTGTTCACTGAATTGTCGTTGTGCGTGAATTTCACGTCCTAAAAAGGGATCTTCATCGGACAGTTTGTAGTTAACGGGCCCGAGCTTTTCGCTCATTCCCCAACGTGTGACCATCCGTCGCGCCATTGAGGTCGCCCGTTCTAAGTCGTTTTCAGCGCCAACGGTTGTCTCATCATAAATCAGATGTTCGGCTGCCCGACCGGCGAGTAGCACTACGAGATGAGCTTCGAGTTGCGTCTGTGACATGGATACTCGATCTTCTTCGGGTAACATTTGCGTTGAGCCGAGCGATCTTCCACGGGGAATGATCGTCACTTTATGTACCCGATCCGCACCTTTGAGGAACCATGAAGCAAGTGTATGCCCCGCCTCGTGGTAGGCGGTCTTTTCTTTGTCTTCGGCAGTTAGCATTTCTTCGCGTTTTGCGCCCATGAGGATTTTGTCGCGTGCATAATCAAAATCAGTCATGTCGACGCACGTTTTATCGTGTCGGGCCGCCCACAAGGCAGCTTCATTAACCATGTTACGGATATCTGCACCAGTAAGTCCGACTGTACCCGCCGCCAATCGATCGAGGTCGACGTCGTCGGATAACGGTACTTCACGAACATGGACTTTGAAAATGCCTGCTCGGCCCTTTTGTGTGGGTAGTCCCACCGTAACATGCCGATCGAATCTGCCGGGTCGCAGCAGTGCTGGGTCTAAAACGTCAGGGCGATTTGTCGCAGCGATTACGATTGCTGAATCTGTGGTGGAAAAACCATCCATCTCGCTCAAAATCTGGTTGAGTGTTTGTTCTCGTTCATCGTGTCCGCCACCTACTCCGGCGCCCCGTTGGCGACCTACGGCGTCGATTTCGTCGATGAAGATGATGGCCGGAGCGGCTTCTTTGGCTTGTTGGAATAGATCCCGGACGCGACTAGCACCAACGCCCACGAACATTTGAATAAATTCTGAACCGTTGATTGAGAAGAACGGTGCGCCGGCTTCTCCTGCTACGGCTTTTGCTAACAGCGTTTTGCCGGTTCCTGGTGGTCCGTTCAAGAGGACGCCTTTGGGGACTCTTCCACCGAGCTTCTGGTATTTCTCGGGCGCCTGCAAGAATTCCACGATTTCTAATAAATCCGCCTTAGCCGCTTTTTGTCCTGCCACGTCTTTGAATGTAATGGGATGTTCGTCTTTGTCATAACGTTTAGCGGTACTCTTGCCAAATCCTGACAAGAACCCGCCGCCCATGAACTGACTTTGACTACGACGATAGGAGATCCAAAAGAAAACCAATATCACGATAGGAAGCATGACAGCGATTAATAACAAAAACGACGCTGTGTCGTCAGGTGGGAGGTAGACGTAATCGACAGAACGGAGTTTGATGGGGCCGCCGACGTTTCCTTCGAGCAGCTGTTCTAATTGGCGTCGTGAACTGTCGTTTGGAGGGATATCAACTTGAATCGTTAGTTGTTCGTTAACTTCCTCGCCGTCGATGCTTGTTACCGTTTGCGCTTCTTTAAACGTGACGGTGGCAAAGTGGGAGGTGGCTAATTCGACGAGCTTGATATCTCCTCGATCGATTATCGTGGTGTGATTGTTCTTGGTCGTTGCCGCTAGTGTCAAATATTCGCGGAAATCACTATAACGCACCTTGGTTGGGCTAGGTGTGCGAAACACAAACATGCTGATTAACAGGATGATAAAAACTATCACCCAGATTCTAGGCAAGCCACCTCTT
This sequence comes from Planctomycetaceae bacterium, assembly GCA_018660825.1. Lineage (GTDB taxonomy): Bacteria > Planctomycetota > Planctomycetia > Pirellulales > Pirellulaceae > UBA721. Next base: position 12,860 of record JABJJO010000162.1, read on the forward strand.
TGTGGGCGGTTCTGAGGGTCCTGTGGTTTCTGTTCCATCGTTGTTTAAGATTCTCGTATTAAGTGAACTAAAAAAACCATATCGTTTGTGGTGCCAATAACAAGGCCGTATGGATGTAATAATAGTTGATCAGGCCGACGATTGGTAGTTTCGCGTAGTAAAGGGGGGAGATTTTGATTGAATATTAACCACAATCCGGCCTGTGATTGGCTGGTTGTGCAAAATCGGGTAACCCACGACTACGATTCTAGTATGATATGAAATCACGAGAATGCCAATAGGCAGTGATGAACGTAGTTGGCGCGGGAACCCACCATTTCGAATTTGGTAGGTAAGCGGGTTTACCCAGATGTATAGTTGATCAGCGAGTCCGCTGCAAAAGTCGACTGCTGGGAAGAGAAAAGTTGCCACCGACATCGGGTGTGAGGTTAACGCGTTGTGGCGGGCTGATTTTCATTGTGCCGAGAGTCGGCCCTTGCATTTCTATCGGTAGTATTATGCCGAGCCCTAAAGCGGATCGCGTTCGCTGGGGTTGCTGGGATTGGATCCACTGTTGAAGCCCATTGGGCAGACTTGATGGATTTAGTGGTGTCGGTTCGGTATTAGGCGGGATTTGTTGTTCGGCGTCCTGGAAATTGCGATGTTGGTACATGATCGGTTGCTGAGGCACGTCTGGTTTTACAGGAGTTGCAACTAGGGGATGGGGAGCCGTCGCAACGACGCGTACCCAGTCGACGAGACTTGCAATTATCTCAGATTCATCGACACCGAGCGTAGGCTGGTTTTGCGGTCCGTGGACCGTAGTGGCCGCTTTGAGTAGTGAACTGTTTTCTGGTTGCACTAAATCTAGCGTTGCTAGAGTGTTGTACAAATTCCGCAGACTGATGCGCTGGGGAATAATGCGTTTGGCGGAGGTGCGAAAAAGCACGAAAGATGATTTTGGATTGGGTCCATGACAAGCAGCGAGTGCGCAGCGATTCAGCAACAAGGGTTGCACTGAATGGGTGAAATGGTACACAACGCCAGCAGGGAACTCGTTGATTCGTTGTTGGACTTGATCAGCACTAACGATATTCGTTGAAGCGACCCTGCCGTTTGATGGTGCTGCCTGGCGAACAGGCGGCGACCGCAACAGATTTAGGCGAACTTCAAGTCGTGTGATGGTCGCCGAACGACCGTCGATGGAGATGGCGTTATCAATTTGTTGTTGGGCTTGATCAAACAATCGCAAATGCATGCACCACTGGGCTAATGCGAGGCATGAGTGGGCACTGGTGCGAACTTGTGTGGCGCGACGATAGGCATAGATTTCGAGGATCGAATCGCTGACAAACTCGACTTGATCGTGAGGGAAGCGAAGCCGATTGCCTAAAGTATCGATTAAGGTGTAATGTGCTTGTATACCCTGTGAACGGGTAATCGTACCAGTGAAAGTTTGTCCGTTGCGAAGTAACAGTACACTGTTAGGATTGGTTGTTGAAATTGCAAGTTTGTCATGTTGAGCGGTAGCAACCAGCGGCCACGAACCTCCGAGCAAAATCATCCCCAAATATATTGGGAGCCAGCGCAGGCCGAGTCCCTGGGCTGCCGGTACTGTGGCGGGAACGGATTCTAGGTAAAGAGCGCAATCTGAGCGCAAGAAATATGGGTGGATTTGTTGCATGTAACAAACAGTACTCCGCCGCGCTGCGAAGCGTCAATATCATTGTGATTGGTATAGACCATAAAAAGAGACTGTTTGGAGCGGGTTTTTCGTGGTACTGGGCGTGCCTTTGTCAATTTCGGATATTTGTGAGTGACAATTATACATATACGAATGTCCCGCCGATAACACGGGCCGATCGGATTCGGAGGTGAAGGTGATCTGCGATGACGGGCAGCGGGTTTTTAGCAACTCGTTGTATTGCAGACTAGAAAAGGACAGTAATGTGGTTCGGAACCGAGTGATATTTACTGGGCGTGTGCAAGGGGTCGGGTTTAGGCACGCAACAAAAATGCAAGCACGTTCTTACAAGGTATGCGGCACCGTCCGTAATCTAAAGGATGGGAGTGTTGAGATGGTGAGCGAGGGCGAACCTGAAGAAGTTGCACGGTTTATTGCGTCGGTTCAGGACCGGATGGATGGCGTGATTAAGGAAACCAACTTGACGATCGAGGATGCCAGTGGTGAGTTTTCTGAATTTACCGTCCTGTATTAAGCACAACTGAACGAAGTGGGTAACGAGTGCGTATTGTTGTTTATCCGTAGAAATATAACAAACCCAAGAAGAATCAAATATTTATTTAGAGCCGTATAGGAAGACGAATGAACGTATCAATCCAAATGTTACAAAACCTGTTGAATCAAACGGGATCCTTCGCACCTTTCGCCTTGGAAATATCTCCCAAGCTGACAAGTTGGTTGACGCCGCTGTGGATCATTGGCGTCGGGTGTATCCTAGGCTTGATCTTGATTGGTTTGAGTTGGGGGCTATCTAAAGGGCTTAGTCGTGTCGCAGCGTTAAATCAACTCGCCGCGACTCCGAGTAAAGCAGCGCTTGTGGCGTCCGCATTGGCGTTGTTAATGTGTGCTGCATTAGGCCCCTTTACGGTATTCGCTGAAAAAATGCCATCTTCAAATAGTGGCGGTGCCGAATCGTGGGGCGACTTGCTGGCCGCCATCGTTGGTCTTTATTTCGTATGTTGGTTGGCTGGATACTCGTTGGTGGTACTCGCATGGAAACGAACCAGTCGCGAATTTACGATGGTGCTCCGCGAAGGTACGCTCTACCCGATACTGCTAATTGTGTTGTTTTTGGGCGGCGTTGGGGTTGTGGGAAGTTTGGCGGTACAAGATCCCGCTGGAATCGTGCAGGCGGCTCTTGGTGTTCCATTAACGGGAACTACCAAATATGAATTTTCGGTTGCAGCCGGTGAAAACGCCTTGGACTCTAGATCGGACCATGTAATTGACTTTCATGCGAACGAAGTGGCCGCTTTGGAAATCACCACCAATCAGAATGTCAAGATAGCGTTTACCCCGTTTGAGCAACTGGAAGATGGTATTGTTCTGGAAGAAATCACCAGCGAAGACGTTTATCGAGTTGATCCGAGCCGATCGAGTTTGTTGCTCACGATTCCCTGGCGGGATGCAGAAGATACTTCGTTGGGTCGGGAAACACATATTACAAAAATCTATGTTGAAAACTTGGGACTCAACACGGCCGAAATAGGATTCTATGTTCGCACAGGAACAACGTACGTAGAAGCAGAAACTATTTTAATAACTGGATTTGGTATTCTGGCTCTTTTTCTGACCTACTTAGTCCAGCGGATGGCGATGCCACGACTGTTTGCGGTAGCTCTTTCTACGTATAAATCGGAAATTGCGCAACCGTTGTTCACTTTGATTGTCGTTATAGGCGTAATCGCACTTATAGGTTTCGTTTGGATACCCTACAACACGTTTGGTGAAGATATCAAGATGCTTAAAGACGCGGGCTTGACGTTGATTCTTATCTTGAGCATTATCCTGGCCTTGTGGTCGGCTAGTACATCGGTTGCAGATGAGATAGAAGGGCGCACAGCGCTAACGGTTTTGTCCAAACCACTGACTCGTCGCGCATTTGTGATCGGTAAATTTAGCGGAATCGTCTGGATGTTAGCATTGGTCTATATCATCTTTGGTGTCGTATTTATCGCAGCTGTTTCCTATAAGCCTATTTACGACGCAACCGAAACATCCTCAGGTGTCCCCGACTGGCAGTTATGTTTCATTGAATCGATTCGGGTAGTGCCCGGATTGGTGTTGGCATTCTTTGAAGCAGTAGTGATAGCTTCACTCAGTGTAGCCATTTCGACAAGACTACCGTTGATGGCCAACATGACTATTTGTTTGGTTGTTTACGCGTTGGGTCACCTGACGCCATTAGTTGTACAAAGCTCGTTATCCGGATTTGCTATTGTGGAATTCTTTGGAAAACTGATAGCGACAATTTTTCCAAACTTAGACCATTTCAATATCCAGGCCGCAATTTCGGCTGGCGTGGACGTGCCCTTTGAATATCTCGGCTGGGCGTTTTGTTATTGTGCGATCTACAGTCTGATCGCTATGTTGCTAGCGCTCGTAATGTTTGAAGATCGCGACTTGACTTAGACGTCATTGTGGGTGCGTTAAGCAGCACCACACGGTTAGGCTGGAGTCTTGGAAGTATCGGTCGCGAAATGCGGTCCTTTGATAGCGTGTGCGGTCGCCGAATTTTTATTACGTATTTGATTTGCAATTTCAATCGCAATAGCTAATGCATCGCGGCCGTCGCGGCCGGATACTTGAACCGGACCGCCAGTGACGATCGCTGTCGCAAAATCTTCTTGCTCCATCGCGATGGCATTTCCTTTAGGTATGGAAACTTCCGTTTTCGGAAGGTAGTCGACAAAGAAGCGGTCCTGCAGGGATTTTAGTTCCTCACTATTTGTGTTGGGTAAATCGATTCGCAACGAGTTGGCGTGATCACTTACATCAATTGTATATGCAGTTGACGACTGGAAATCAATTTTTGTGGAACCCTGTGCTCCTTCGATTTGCATCGTTCGCTGTGGCTCACTATTAACTCTCGACGCGGTTAGATTCGCAAAAGCGCCATTTTTAAACGTTAAGCGAGCGTTGGCGGTATCTTCGTGTGGACCAACAACAACGGAGCCGACGGCGTCGATCGCGGCGATGGGACTGTCGATTAAGGATAGGATAAGATCAATGTCGTGAATCATCAAGTCTAGCGTGACACCGATATCAGTGGAGCGAAATGAATAGTTAGCAGTTCGTATAGCATTGATGAACATTGGCGTAGCAACGTGTTTGGCAACCGCGCTAAATGCGGGGTTGAAACGTTCAACGTGTCCGACTTGTAATATCAATTCTTTCGATTCAGCCAAGGCGATCAGATCATCCGCTTCACCAATTTCGATTGAAATGGGTTTCTCAATCAGGAGGTGTTTGCCGGCATTAAGCAATGTTTGTGCGACTTCAAAGTGGTAGAGTGTAGGCGTGGCGATAATAGCGCAGTCGATCTGGTCAGTGATCTCTGAGATGTCTTCTGCACCGCGGACGGAAAATTTCTTCGTTGCTTTCAGCCGCGCGGATTCAACGGGCTCGACAATGGCAATAAGATCGAACAGATCGCCACAATTAACGAGATTGGTATGGATGTCGCCCAGTCGACCTATTCCAACAACAGCGATACGTGGCTTGCTCATGCAGCATCCCTTCGGTCGGGACGGGAGCGACCATTGCGACCGTCGTTCATTCTGTCGATGAAATTGAGAATGTGGTTTACGCTGGGAACCAATTGTTCTTTTCCGTTCAATGTGTCGAGGACAATTTGTTTGTCAACTCGCTTGCGGAAGATAAGTTTGAAGGCGGTGTTGAGGGCTTTGATCTCCTCAGCGTGAAAGTTATTACGTTTTAATGCAATGACGTTCACCGCTCGCGCTTTTGCTGAATTTCCCTCGACGATCGTATAGGGAGGTACGTCCCTAAGCACTCGACTCATGCCACCGATAAAGCTGTACGCTCCGACGGTTACAAAGTGATGAACGGCTACGCCGCCAGAAATGTTGACATGATCACTTACGTGCACATGACCACCGAGTAAAACACTGTTTGCCATGATGATATAATCGCCCAGGCGACAGTCGTGCGCTATATGACTGCAGGCCATAAAATAGCAGTTGTTGCCGATGGAGGTAATGCCGTCTTCTTTTTCCGTTGCGCGATTTACCGTGGTGTATTCTCGAAACGTGTTGTTGTCTCCGATAACGACCTGCGTTGGGCTGCCTTGATAGGAAATATCCTGCGGTTCAGCGCCAATTACCGCGCCGGGAAAAAAATGATTGTTGCGACCGATAGAGACATGCCCCGTTAAAGTAACGCTGTTGTCTAGTACGGTGCCCGCGCCAATTTTCACGTGTGGACCGACAACACAAAAGGGCCCAATAGTAACGTCGGTTGCAATCGACGCGGCAGGGTCTATTTGGGCCAATTTTGATATGGTTTGAATCATAAGTTTTGGTTCCTGGGGTTTTAGGCGCAGTCGGCCAACGTACTACTGAAGTTGTGCCGGAATAAAATTTGGCGTACCAACTCCGCATTGAGACGATGACCGGTGCGATGTGCTTCGAAGTCGCCGTGCAGATCTGTTCCTGCGAGTGCCAAATCACCGACCAGGTCTAGTGTTTTGTGGCGGACGCACTCGTCCTCAAATCGGAGCGAATTGTTAACGGGTCCGTTTTCGTCGAATACGAGAAGGTCAGCGGTAGTTACTCGTAATCCGCGTCCACTAGCTTGTAGTTGATCTGCTTCTGACTGCAGAACAAAGGTCCTAGCTGGTGCCAATTCGTTTTGAAAAGACGATGGGCAGACATCGATGGAGAATCGTTGCGGGCCGATTGGAACATTGCTACCATAATCCAATTGGTAGGACAGGGACATTGTACCTGGGGTTTTAGGTGGACGAGCCTCGATCCAGGCATCGTTCTCCGCAACGCGAATCGTCGAATCAATGGTAATCGCTTGACGCATGTTATCCTGATTAACGACTCCGGCGTTTAATAAGGCATTAACAAACGGCATGCTGGAACCATCAACGCCCGGCATTTCACTCGTAGAGGCCCAGATAAAGCAGTTGTCAATTTCCAGTCCTGTCAGCGCAGCAACTACATGCTCTACCATGTCAACGTGTGTCCCATTGGCGTGCAGATTTGTACGGCGGGGCACTTCTTGCCGGTATTGTACATCAGCGGGTATTGGAACTTCCTGGTCCTTCTCGGTTCGCAAAAAAACCAATCCCGTTTCTGCCGGTGCTGGACGAAACTCTAGTGTCACATCTACACCGCTCCAAAAACCGAAGCCTGCCACGGTTACCGTGGAGGCGATGGTTTGTTGCGTTCGGTTGTAGGACAGGTGAGGGTTCATGCGTCAGTTAATATTCTGCATTCTGTATGTCTGCCAGATTTGATCCAGCCAACATGTTTTCGTGGCGACGTTGCAATAGATATATAATTACATATACTTATTGCTCTCTAGCGAGGAACTGTTGTGGAAGGGTTACTGACATTGGGAGCCACCGCTGTTGCGTTGCTCTTATTGACCGCCTCCACAATATATTTAGTGATATTGAGGCTGCGTTGATAGACAATGTCGCGATTGACTCCCTTAAGGACTGATTCTCGACTTTGCGGATTGATCGCTTTGCTATCATAATTCAGGACCAAGCTGATACCATTTCGCTCGCAAAAGGTGGCTACGGTCTTCTGTACGCCGGTGTAGCATTCATGAAACACCTGCGCTTCTTTTATCAGAACATTTTTGCGTTTGATCTGCATTTGCACTTGTACATCAGATTGTATTTTCGCAATGCGTTCTTCGAGTTGCGAGTATGCGGTTGTGCCAGGATTGTAACCCTTTAGTTCTTCGACCATCGAAGTGACTTGCTTGCGGGCCGCCTCGAGCGTCTTGTCGAACTGAGTGATTTCCGCTTGGATGTCATCGAGCATCGATTTGAACTTATTGTTGTTTTCCATGACCACAGCAATGTCAACGACGGCCACTGTCGTTCCGGTTGGGGTTTGTTGAGCCTCAACGGTATTCTGAGTATTGCTACTAACGATAGTAAGACAAATGGCGGTTAAACTAGATAATAATAGGTGATTTTTCACGATCAGCTCTCCTTGCTGCATCTATGGGTGTAGATTGCGAAATTTCCCATCCGTGAGAAACTCTCTGTTATGTTCACTGCTAATCGCCCTAAACTTCGCCAGATTAAACTGTTTTATAAGGAAAACAACAATTAACGGTCGACTTTTTGGACGAAGACTTGTGTTATTTGTCTTCGTTTAAATACCAACTTGGGGTATTTTGCCGAGAAATCGCAAATGGGTAAAGGCCAATCTGCGAAGAAAATGTTAGAGGACCACGATATCCGTACCAAATTGTATCCTAGCCGGCTTTGCCCGGTAGTTTACGTGATTGAGAGATCAGAGTCGCGTTAACGTGGTGAACCAAGAGTGATGGTTAGCGTCAGTTCTTTGCCGGCTCGTAGTACTTTAACGGGCACCTTGTCGCCTGCTTTGAATTTACGCAGAGCGCTGTCAAAATCTTCTATTCCGCCGATCTTGTACTTACCGAGGCCAATTACGACATCCTTGGGCTTGATTCCAGCCGTTTCAGCAGGGCCATTCTTTGCCACCCCAGTTAGTGGTAAACCATTGGCACTGTCGGCGTAGTCGGGAATGCTGCCGAAATATGGACGGTCGCCCCCCGTGTTTTCTACGTTGCGTTTCTTTTCGGACTTTTTGAAATTCGGTCGTTTATCGGCTTGTGATACGGCCACGATAATTTCGGTTGTCAAAGAGGTTATACGTTTCATGCCTTCGAAGTTTATCGTTTTGAAATCGTCACTCGGGCGATGGTAAAACTCATGTAAGCCCGTAAATAGATGTAAAACAGGTATGTCTTTAAGGTAGAAGGATTGGTGGTCACTGGGGCCAACGCCTTCAGGCTTGCGTGTTAGTTCAAATTTAGCGGTAACGTTTAGTTGGTCTAACAGTGGATTCCAGACGTCTGACGTACCCGTACCGGTTACTATTAGCTTGTTATCGGTGAGCCTGCCGACCATGTCGAGATTTACCATGGCAACTGTTTTTTCCAACGCGATTATTGGTTCCTTTACATAACGTGCGCTCCCAATGAGTCCACGCTCTTCTGCTGAAAAAGCGATGAATACGATTCGTCTGCGCGTGGGTGTCTTGCGTGAAGCAAGTTGCTGGGCAATCTCTAATAACGCTGACGTACCACTACTATTATCATCGGCTCCGTTATGGATGTCTTTGGTCCAAGGAGCTAATGATCCGCGACCACCATAGCCGAGATGATCATAATGTGCACCGACGACGATTGTTTCATCTTTTAGGTCGCCGACACCTTCAAGTATCCCAACAACATTTTTGACTTCGGTCTTTGTTTGTAGCAGCGAAGCTTCTCCCTTTGCGGTCCAGTTGGCGATGGAGCCAACGACGGGTTTAAGAGTCCTGTCGATTTCGGTTTCAATTTCCGTTAAGGATTTTCCCAGCGTTTGTTGGATCATCGGTTCAATGACAGAGCGGCGAGCAAAAAACACGGGCATGCTTTTACGGTTAGTGTTTGCCCCAGCGCCGTCGAAATTAAGAATAGCGTCCCCATCGCCACCTAATTCACTGGCAGTATTCGTGATGTTGTTTGAAACCTCGGCCAATGTTTGATTGTGTTTGGTAAGGTCAGCCTGGCTGGGGTCTTCGATCTTGGAAAATTGTTGTTGCTCTGCGGCGAGTTGCGCTGCGTATTGGGACAAGGCGTGTTTCAAGCCTGAAAGGTGATTCGCAGCTTCAGTGGCGTCGTTCACCATGATGACTGCTACCGCGCCATGTTGGAAAGCTTGTGAAAACTTAGATCGAAATGTGGCATGGCGTGATGACTTAGTGCCATCAAACGGGCTGTCGGCATCGGATTGTCGAGGTTCTTTACGCAACAGCACTACGACTTTGCCCGTGACATCTAAGTCGGCATACTCGTTGTAACCGAGTTCAGGTGCTTCGATGCCGTACCCAACGAAGACGAGTTCGCCTTGGAATTCGCCACTGGCGCCAATAGCCAATGGGTTAAAGTCAAACCCAAGGGCTAAGTCTGTTGACTCGGACGTTAGGTTTGTGCCCGTAGGCCCCGTCAACTGCAATCGATTGTCAGCAGGATTGCCAAGTTTGATATCTGTTGATATCTCAAATTTCTGAAACGGCGTTCCGTCGTAGGAGTCCGTCTTTAAACCGAGTTGACGAAAATGGGCCGCGATGTAGTCGGCGGCTTTGTTGATGCCGGCTGTGCCGGGCCCCCGTCCTTCGAGTTCGTCGGAGGACAGGTATTTGACGTAGTTTGTTAGTCGTTGTTGAGAAGACAACGAGCCAGAGTCGTTTTCCTCTGAATGAACGTCCCTGGTTGCAACAGTGAATATCGCGCTGAATGCTATGATACACCCAGTTATGAGAAATAAATTTATTGCTGTTGAGCGTGGCAAACTGGGTTCGCGTGGCGATGGATTTCGGTTCATTGGTTTGATTTGGGGTTTTGGTCCGTGACATTGTTTAAAGGCTCAATTTCGGAAAAGCAGTTTTCGACAGAAGCCTTTTACGCGCACTTAATTTTCGTTGTTATCGCCGTCAACGTCAAGTAACTTGGCGGCGCGAAATAATGTTGTGGGATTTGAATTGTGTTTATTGGAACTGTTATTTCTAGGGCGTACAAATGTTGCTTCTAGATGTATAATGTTGGTGTATCGATGGACAAGGTGCAGGTGGCTCATTGGATGCCGCAGATCGTATCGTTTTAATTTTGCTTAGGCCCGTAGATGTTTTCAATTCACATCATTCAAGGATTTGACCAAGGCAATTGCCTGGAGATAGGCAGCCAGAATTTTCGCTTTGGCCGCGATAGCGACAATGATTTGCAGTTGCACGATTCGGAGGTCTCCCGCTTTCACGCTGAATTACAACCAGATGGAGATGGCATTAAGGTGGTTGATTTGGAGAGTTCCAATGGCACCTTCGTCAATGGTGCGCGAACAACGGCGGTGCGGTTGAACAGTGGTGATAGAATCCAACTCGGCAAAACGCACCTTGTATTTAAGGTGCGCGGCAGTGAGCACGCGGGCGACTATTCGGCCGAAGTGCAGTTTGACGACAACACGGCGGTCGAAGCGAAGATTATTGAGTCCGCCGTGCCGCAGTTCGGCGGCGTCGTGCCCGTAGCCGAATCTCTAGCTACAGGGGAAGACGATGGTCAACCTAAAACGGAAGCTGAAACCTTACGCAGCCATTTACAAGTAATGTATCAAACGACGGTGGCGGTATCGCAGACGCTCGACATAGACGAATTGTTGGAGCGGGTGCTAACTTTGGTTTTTGACTGGGTGGATGCGGATCGTGCCTGTGTTCTGTTGCTGGACCAGCAATCTGGTGAACTCACCCCCAGTCTTCGCAAAAACCGCGAAGAGAATGCTGGATCTGACCAATTAGTTATTAGTAAACGTATCTTGGACTATGTCATCGAAAATGGCGAGGGCGTCGTTTCGACGAATGCGAGTCGTGACGAGCGTTGGGAGGCGAGTGAAAGTATCGTTGGCAATAGGGTCAACGAGGCCATTTGCGTGCCTTTAACTGGGCGATATGGCGTGGTTGGTGTGATCTATATCGACACAGCCGCACCAGATCAAGGTGCCCTGTTAGGTAAGCATGTGCGAGTGTTTACTAATCAGCATTTGCGGATGATGATCGCGATTGGCCATCAAACGGCGCTGGCCGTGGAGGATACCTATTACTATCGGGCGATGTTGCAATCGGAAAAACTTGCTGCAATTGGGACGACGGTCACGAGCATCGCACATCATATCAAGAATATTCTGCAAGGGATTCAAGGAGGTGGATTTGTTGTCGATGGCGGTTTGCAGCAAGGAGATTGCGAGTCGATTGCCAAAGGCTGGGACGTTGTCAAGCGAAATCAAGACCGCATATCGGGGTTGGTGATGGACATGCTGTCCTATAGCAAGGACCGCCAACCGGAACGTCAGTCAGTGAATATGCGAGAGATTGCGAATGAGGTTGTGGAGATGCTGCTGCCGCGTGCAACTGAGGTTGGTGTTGCGTTGGAGATTGATGCACCAACGGATTTGGGGCTCGTGTCGATCGATGCAATCGGCATTCACCGTGCGCTATGGAACGTTATTGCTAACGGCATTGATTCGTGTGTTGGAGTGACTGCTGCAGTTGTGCGGGTGTCCCTGGAACACCGCGAAGCGGAACAGTTAATCCGCGTGGTCGATCAAGGCATCGGGATTGCGGCGCATAGAATGGAACGGATATTTGTACCCTTCGTTTCAGACAAAGGTAGCCAGGGCACAGGCCTTGGTTTGGCTGTGAGTCGAAAAATCTTGCGCGAACATGGCGGGGACCTAACGGTGTCCTCGGTTGAAGGCCAAGGCTCGACATTTGAGTTGTCGGTTCCGGTAGGGACGGTACGTATTGATCAGACTGGTTCCGATTCGGTGAAAGACTCGTCCAACACGGGTGTCCATCCCCACAAGTCACAGTAGGACCCAGGTTGTTTGAGCAACACCGGTATCCTGCTTTACTCGGAGACAAAGGGGTTTGTTTGTTTTTCTTGTCCAATCGTAGTGCTGTTTCCGTGGCCAGTAAGCACGATGGTGTCATCGGGTAATGTGTACAACTGTTGCCTAATTGATTGCTCAAGGATTTCGAAACTTCCGTCGGGGAAATCTGTCCGCCCAACACTGCCCGCGAATAGGACGTCGCCATTGATGGCGACGACCGGAGTCGTGTCATGGCATATCCAGACAACGTGCCCACAGCTGTGCCCGGGTGTGTCTCTGGTTTCAAGACGGATGCCCGCATATTCAATGATGTCACCATGTTTGACCGTGTGATCAGCGTGTGGACTGATAATTGCAAGCCCATAACTCGCCGACAAATTCAATTGAGGGTCCGTCAGCTTAGGTTCGTCCGCGGTACCAATCACTATAGGAGCATCTGGAAATTGAGCCTTAATAGCTGCGTTTCCGACGATATGATCCGTATGGCCGTGAGTATTGAGAATGGCCGATACCGTTAAACGATTTTTCGTTAAATATTGAAGAATAGACCCCGTGTCGAAACTTGGATCTATAACGATACAATCGTTTCGATCGTTCAAGTGGATGATAAAAGCATTTTCGGCGAACATTTCCGAGACTACGGAGGTAATTTGTAAGGGTTTTTCTGATAGGCGAACTTTAGTCATGGTAGCTTATTCGCTTCTGGCAAGTTAGGGAGGATGCGTAGTAATATCCCGCTGTCCCGATATGGTAAATGTAGCTCTATATTAAAGCTTGAAAAGCGTTTATTGTCGACTCGCAATAGTATCCTAGCACCTCGCCGCGAGGCGATAAGAACAACATACCATCCGAAACGCTACGGGATGTAGTTGATCGGAGATCGTTGGTATTTTTATTTAACCAGGGAAGTTGATGCGAGGGCACCAGTAGGCGGGGGCTCTGTGATAGGGAGATTCACATGATTCGAAGAAATTTATTTGGGGCCGTTCTGTTTTGCCTCATCCTCAACACGTTTAGTTCTCAAGCACAACAGCAACCGGTCCGAGTTGCTGTCAATAAAGGTGATGGAGTTGCTGAGAAACAGCATCCGCTGAAACCCGCCATTGACATCGCCAAAGCAGCACTCATTAATAGTCAAAAGAATATTAATGATTACACGGCTACCTTGGTGAAACGAGAGCGGATTGAAGGAGTTCTTGGGGCACCTGAGTATATTTACCTCAAAGTTCGTAACGCCAAGGCTGGGACTCCTTTTTCCACCTATATGTATTTCGTTAAACCGGCAATCGCTAAAGGCCGAGAAGTGATTTATGTTCATGGTAAAAATCAGGGCAAAATGTGTGCTCATGAAGGTGGAACGGGCCTGAAAGCAGCAATACCTGATCTATGGCTTGATCCAGTTGGGTTTCTGGCTATGAAAGGTCAGCGTTACCCTGTTACGGAAATTGGTTTGGAAAACCTAATTGTGCAATTGATTGATCGTGCTGAAAGAGACATGAAAGCGGGTATGTGCAAGGTGCAATTCCGCAAGGGTGCGATGATTAACAAACGAAAATGCACGATGATTCAGGTAACTCACCCCGATAAAATGGTGCCTTATGATTTTCACGTAGCTCAGATATTTATCGATGACGAGTTGCAAGTGCCTGTGCGATACGTTTCCTACGATTGGCCTGAAACCGAGGGTGCTCGTCCAAAGCTAATCGAAGAGTACACCTACGTAAATGTGAAGCTGAACAACGGATTTAAAGATATTGATTTCGATATCAATAATCCGAATTACAACTTCAAAGGAAAATAAGAAATGAACTTCGGTAATAGAAGTTCACGGTCTGGTAAGTTGCGCCTCGTGGATGCCCCACGCTTCACGAGGCGATTTTACCGGAAACTTCAGACCGGCAATCGCCGGGCTAACCAACCCCAAAAAGGAATTATTATGAAAACTTTCATCAAAAGACTGTCTGTCGTATCACTAGGAATAATGGTTATGATTTGTGCATTGGTGGCTTATGGGTACAGCAGTCGCCGAACTACGCCACCGGCCGAAGTAAATCTTGAAACCGTAGAAATTGAGATCAATTTCGGAGACGAGTTTATACCGCTTGGCGATGATCTTGCATTTAACGGTGACGAATAAACGATTGCCCAGGCAAAACATTCACAGCCAGTTTCGGTTACAATACTGAACTGGCTGTTTTTTTATGTCTTTGACGGCAACTCTTGAGGACTATTTTATCTGATGAAAGTTGCAACAGTACAATTTCAACACGTTGCAGGGGACATTACAGCGAATTTGGCCGTCGTTAAGAACTATGTGCTTAAAGCCGCCACGAAGAATGTAGAGTTGGTAATATTTCCGGAATGTTGTTTGTCTGGATACTGGCATTTACGAAATCTAACGCGTGAGCAGCTCGGTAAAATTGGTCAAAACGTTCCCGCTGGATTTGCCTGTACGCAAGTTACGGAGCTCGCCAGAACTTACAATATTACAATTGGTGTGGGACTGGTTGAACAAACGACCGCGGGAACACTTTACAACGCTTTTTTTGTAGTTAATGCAGATGGAACGTGGGCCAATCATCGAAAACTACATTGTTTTGTGAGCCAGCATATGGACAGTGGAGACAGCTTTACGGTGTTGGATACGCCGTCCGGCGTGCGACTAGGAATACTGACGTGTTATGACAATAACATTGTCGAAAATGTGCGAGCGACGTCGCTGCTTGGCGCGCAGATTCTATTGGCACCCCACCAAACCGGTGGTTGTAACTCGGGCAGTCCAGACGCCATGGGACTGATCGATGTTGACTTATGGGAGGGTGGCGCGTCGCGATATGAGGAGTTGAAACAGCAATGCAACGGCGAAAAAGGTCGAGGTTGGTTGTTGCGGTGGTTACCCTCTCGTGCGCATGACAACGGATTGTTCTTGATCTTCAGTAATGGTATCGGTCGAGACGATGACGAGGTCCGCACCGGGAATTCGATGATTATTGATGCATACGGTCGTGTCATGGTGGAAGCGAAAGAACCTCAAGAGCAGATGTTGGTCGCTGATTTGGACCTGGCGATGCGCGACCGAGCAACCGGCACGCGTTGGATTAGGGCGAGGCGTCCAGAATTGTACACTCTCTTGGTCAAAAATACTGGGAACGAAGAGGAGACTCGAAGCGTTCGTTTTGAACATTTAGATGAGGATGCAAACACGCCTGATTAAAATGGCTAAATTCGCTGGGCGACTCGGAGTTTAGCGCTACGACTACGAGGGTTGGACTCCACTTCCTCAGCGTTTGCTACAATCGGTCGTTTGGTAACGACTGCAAGCCTTTGATCTTCCCGAAAGGCATGCTTGACGCGACGATCTTCCAAGGAATGAAAACTAATAATAGCGAGGGTCCCCCCGGGGACTAATAAATCGGGTAGGCGCCGCAACGCGATCTCCAGTGACTTCAGTTCCTCATTGACCGCGATTCTCAGTGCCTGAAAGGTACGTGTGGCGGGATGGATTCGTTTCTGATTAGAGTGTGGATAACAGCTGCAAATAATACTCGCGATTTCCGCTGCGGACTTAAGAGGGTCTCGTTTGGAACGTTCGCACAGTTTTCTAGCAATGCGACGTGATAATCGTTCCTCACCGAATTCGTAGATGATGTCGGCGAGATGCTCTGGGCGTAAACGTTGTATAAGTCGCCAGGCTGGCTCGCCGAAGTCCGTGTCGAAACGTAAATCTAAGGGGCCAGTACTGTTAAAGCTAAAACCACGATCGACGTCCTCTAACTGGTCCGAAGAGAGGCCGAGATCAAGAAGTATCCCGTTAACTGGACCTACTTCGATTTGTTGTAGTAATTCGGGCAGTTCGCAAAAATTTGAGTGTGCGAGCATCACCGGCTTACCATTGAGTCGAGACTCACAGCGAGCCAATGCCAAATGATCATGGTCTAGACCGATTAATAATCCGTCACCGTTTAGTTGGCGGCAAATCAGTTCAGCGTGCCCTCCGCCTCCAATAGTTCCGTCCACGTAGGTTCCCTGAGGCGCGATGCACAAGGCGTTAATCACCTCAGTGGTAAGAACGGGTACGTGGATTGTTGGTGAGGGTTCGGCACTCATGAGGGTTGTAAGGTCCGTTGGTAGAGTTCTTCATATTGATTAATCATTTGAGGTAGTTGGTAGGATCCGGATACTACGGTGCGATTAGCTTTACCTATTGCGTCGCAACGCGCCGCGTTGAGAGCAAACTCAATCACAGCAGCGGACCAGTCCTCTGGTGCGACAATCTGCTCGGGAGCATGTGACAACAGTTGCGTAACGCCATCAGCTGGACAGGCGACGATCGGTCGTTTTGCCGCCATGGCTTCGATGACTACGTTGGGCATTCCTTCCCAACGACTAGGAAACAGTAGTAATTGGCTCGATTTAAGGATGGCTATCGCATCTGGGCGATAGCCATAGAAGTGCACGCGGTGTTCCAATCCGTTATCGCGAATAGTATTCTGCATGGATTGTTTGTGTGGGCCATCGCCGACGATGGCGATGTGATGTTGCGGACAGGCTGTTAATACGCGATGTGCATTAGCCGTAATCAGGTCCACACCCTTTTGCGTGTGAAGTCGGCCAATAAATGTCAAAACTGGGGCATCAAAGCCCAGTTCGCTGACGTCAGTCGGGGTGATTGTATCAAAATGGTCGAGATCGATCCCGTTTGGGATAACCGACAGTTTATCTAGCGGGTATCTTAATTGTCTCTGAGCATAAGAGCTGACGTCGTCTGATACGCATATCGTTTGATGAAAGTTAGCGCGCTGCAAACGCAGCATCCATTGGCGAAGTTTGCGTGGTTCCGATACACGCAAACCGCCAAATAATTTAAAACCGCCGCGGTAGCAAACTTTGCTACATAAGATGTTGGCATGGAAAAGAAACGATTGGACTATTTGTGGCGCGAGTTTGTTGAGTAATAGCCGTAACCGCCGTTTGGCGCGGAAGAACCCGAAAAAATTACTGACGGCTAGAAAATTTGGTTCGATGCCATTTTCGCGCAGTTCGATTACGAGTTCATCGCGTCCGCTACATGGTTCTGGAGCTATACTGATGACATTCACGCTATGACCGCGTTGGATAAGGCCAATAGCGAGTCTGACTAAACAGCGTTCAGCCCCTCCGGGTTCAAGTTCAGTTATGACTAAGGCGACGTCCAATAGTGGAATTCCTTAAACTTTTGTTCTACGCTGGATAAACCGTTGCTCCACAGTTTTGAGCGAATACCGCTGTGGCTGCAACAATCCATACGTTTTATGTTAAGTACGCAATTCGGGATGCAAAAGTCCAAACCAGCAAAAGTTACCCTGTATTCTCTCGTAGGTATTGTTATCGTTGGGTGGGGTTTACGAAGTGTAACGCAAATAACAAAATGGGAAAGCTACGAAAAAAACGATACAAGGACTTCAAATTGAATTTAACGGATTACGATTACGCTCTACCTCGTGAGTTGATTGCGCAAAACCCATTAAAGGACCGTAGCGCTGCACGTTTGTTGATCGTGGATCGCAGTTTACAATCAATAAGTCACCGGACAATCGGCGATCTTCCGTTAATACTCGAATCTCGGGACGTGTTGGTCACCAACGACACAAAAGTTGTTAAGGCAAGATTAGTTGGCAAGAGAACTGATACCGGCGGACGGTGGGAAGGTCTTTTCTTGGAGTCCCACGCAGATGGTGGATGGCTTTTAATGTCAAAAACAAGGGGAAAAATCGAACCAGGTGAATCGATCCGATTGTCTTCTGGTGTGGCAACCCGCAATCTATCAGCCACCGTCAATATTTCGCTAATGTTCCAAGAAAAATTGGCGGGTGGGATTTGGCGGGTGGTTCCAAATTGCAAGGTTCATTGGACTGAGATTCTTGAGAGCCGAGGAGACGTGCCGATTCCACCGTACGTCCGCGGTGGGAAAACCGTGGAGGCGGACCAGGTGAACTATCAGACCGTGTTTGCCCAAAAACCGGGAGCTGTCGCCGCGCCCACAGCCGGATTGCATTTCACAGAAGGATTGAATGCTGAACTCGCAGAACAGGGCATCGAGAAGTGTTCAGTGACGTTGCATGTGGGAATGGGCACATTCCAGCCCGTCAGTTCCGATAATATTGAAGATCATGTGATGCACAGCGAAAGGGGGGAAATAAGCGAAACCGTAGCGCGCCAGTTACAAGCGAAGAAGCGTGCGGGTGGTCGAGTGGTATGCGTCGGCACGACCTCAGTCCGCGTGCTCGAGACCGCCGTGGGAGAAAAGGGCCTTGAGGCGTGGAGTGGTAGTACGGATATATTTATCAAACCGCCGTATCAATTCAAGGCGGTTGACGCCTTGTTGACGAATTTTCATTTACCCAAATCAACGCTTTTGATTTTGGTTCGTCAATTTGGTGGCGATGAGTTGATACGACGGGCGTATCTAGAAGCGATCGAGCGCGAGTATCGTTTCTTCAGTTATGGCGACGCGATGTTGATCCTGTAAGACGGCCTAATGCATCGCTCTGAGGCGTTGGATGCTTGCGGTTAGTAGTTGGACGGCAACGTCAACATCAGCGAGCGTTGTGAAACGACCGAGTCCGAACCTCAAACTAGCGCGGGTTTCATCATCGCTACGTCCGATTGATCGTAAAACGTGACTGGGTTCAGGATTCGTTGAACTGCAAGCACTTCCACTTGAAATCGCGAGGTCGGGTGTGCTCATCATGAGTGCTTCGCCGTCGACGTCACCGAAACAAACATTGAGGTTATTATGTAGTCGGTGACCAAGGCCGTTGAGGTTGGGTCCATTTAATAACAAATCAGAAAACTTGTTCGTCAGTTGACTGTAGAGATGGTTGCGAAGCTGGCTCAATCTCGTTGATTCCGTTTGAAGTTCATCAAGAGCAAGCTCTAAGGCATGCGCCATCGCGACGATCCCTGCCGTATTTAAAGTTCCTGCGCGGAGGCCACCTTCCTGTCCTCCCCCATCAACCAGCGGAAGTAGTTTTGGGCGCGGGCCATCTCGCCGTACATACAGTCCGCCGACACCTTTGGGGCCGTAGAATTTGTGCGCTGAGAAACTCATTAGGTCAATATGCATTGCATTGACATCGATCGGGAGACGTCCGACCGCCTGCGTGGCGTCGGTGTGAAATAGGACATTGTGTTTTCGGCAGAGTTCACCGATTTCCGCTATTGGCTGAATAGTGCCAATTTCATTGTTGGCGAACATTACCGAGACCAATACCGTATCGGGACGAATCGCATCTTCGAGTTGTTGTAAATCAATAGTGCCAATGGTGTTCGGGTCATGGTTGGAGACTGGTAATAGCGTCACATCGAACTCGTCGCGACGTTTGAGTCGGTCTAAGGGATCAAGGATAGCGTGATGTTCAGTCAACACGCTAATGACATGTTTCCCTTTATGTTCGTTTCGTAGGCACACACCTCGTAATGCTAAATTGTTGCTCTCTGTCGCGCCGCTCGTGAACAAGATGTCTTTGGGTTGGGCGTGTAAACTCGTTGCGACGGACTGGCGACTAGCATCGACCGCTTGTTGTGCATCCCATCCGAAACTGTGATTAACACTGCCAGGGTTGCCGAAGACGCTCGTTAAGTACGGTAGCATTACCTCGACAACTCGTGGATCAACGCGAGTTGTCGCGTGATCGTCCATGTAGATCGGGAGAGTGGTCATGATCTTCAATTAACTTTCCGAAAACAAAATATCGTATTTGAAGACATCGAGAATTGTATTACGAAAACAAGGCCTCAAGGCAAATTGCTGACCAAGTTTCATATCCGGATAGATCAGCTAACATTTCCTTAACTGGGACGAAACCGTTTCCCTCAATCTCTACTTCATTCGGAACTACGTCAGGCGTTTCAACGTCGCAAATGTGAACAATGCCGAGGTGGACTTTTCCCACCTCGGTTTCATCGTCATTAATTAATCCGACGAGCGAAAAGGTGTGGGGCGTATTTATGCGAACTTCTTCAACAAGTTCACGTTTCATTCCCTCTTGGTAGGGGTCCGCGTTAACTCCACTGGCGTCCTCTTGGGAAATATGTCCGCCAATACCAACAGACTGTTTTTGGTGTAAACGTTTCTCACCGGAACCCTTGCCCCGGGAATACTGGAAGACGGATACGTTGCCACCCGAATCTGTGTAACGGAAAATAACGTAGGGAATGAGTTGCTTGAACGATGGGTCATCTTCCATTTGAGGTCGAGGGCGAAAAGAGATGTTCTCTGGGCGTAACAACGTATCAAGGTATTTGTCTACGTCGGCGCTGAAACCCTGAACATGACCAAGTTCATGAAATACACATGTGGGTACAACCAGAATCTGTTCAACTTCGGTGGTGGTCATCCGTTTTTCCTTTAGAGAAAAGTCGTTTATCGCCTCGATGTTTGTGCTGTCGCTGAATTTTATCTGGACGAGGGGTAGGCAGGCCAAAACTTATACATTCAATAGGAGATTATATCTATTCCTAGCCTGAAGGGAATAACTTCCGCTGAATTCTTAAAATATCTTTCGGACTTCCTTACCTGACGGTGATTAGCTGTTTCAAATTGTATGGTTTGCGTGTATAATAAGGCGTTGCTTGATAAAGTACTGACCTGTACTTAGGCAATTTCGGTATTCATGATATACGGTAAATCATTGCAAAACGGAGAACGAGCTATGGCAGTTTCGATTACGGAAAAAGCGGCGGCAGAAGTCGCAAAAGTTAAGACAAGCCAGGAGCTTGACGAGTTAACCTTCTTGCGAGTTGGCGTGGTTGGTGGCGGCTGTAGTGGTTTTAGTTACTCACTCAAGTTCGAGGCTGAATTTGATGAAGCGGCTGACAATCGATATACGCAGCATGGCGTTGACGTAGTGGTTGATAAGAAGAGTGCCCTGTATCTAGAAGGCACGGTTATTGACTGGTACGACGGACTGGACCGACGCGGGTTCACTTTCGAAAATCCTAACGCAGTTAAATCGTGTGGGTGTGGAAGTTCTTTCCAAGCGTAAAAGTTGCCAGCAACTTGGACGTATTTATTGTTCATACTAGTGTTTTAGCGAAGAGCGCCCATTTTTATCGATGGGTGCTTTTTCTACAAATATACTTGGCGTCTTAAGTTCGGAGAGTTTTTTGAGTAGTAACGAATCGATTTGTATTGTCGGCGTTGGTGATGACGGTGTTGACGGGTTGACTGCATCTACGGTCGATATTATTAAGCAAGCCGAGGTACTCATTGGGCCTGGTAGATTCACGGAATCGTTTCAATCAAATGTTGGGGAAGCCTGGGATCCAGGCTCGGATTATGAGGCGCTGTTGGTTCGCCTCGATTCTATTGCGAACCAAAAGATAGTAGTGTTAGCCGCTGGTGACCCTTTGTTTTATGGTACGGCTCGGTTTCTTTGCGATCGACTTGGGAAATCTAGAATTCGGGTGATTCCCAATGTCAGTACGATGCAATTGGCATTCGCTCGAGTCAAAGAAAATTGGGATGAAGCCTATCTAACCGATCTCGGGAACCAGACGATTGAGCATGTTGTACAAAAAATACGCAGCACCGAGCGTGTGGGCGTGTTTACCAATAGCGAAAGTACGCCGGCGGCGCTGGCGACGGCGTTGCTCGCGGCGCGCATAGATTATTTTACGGCCTACGTTTGTGAGAACCTAGGTTCGCCCGACGAACGAGTTACCTCCGGTACTCTCGAAGAGGTAGCGGCGCAGTCCTTTGCTCCACTAAACGTCATGATTCTTGTACGGCGGGCGTCGGCTCCGGATCGACCAACAGAAATGATCGGTAAACGGCTGTTTGGCAACCCAGACGAAATGTTCCTGCAGACCAAACCCAAAAGAGGTTTACTGACGCCGAGTCAGATTCGCTGCTTAGCGTTAGCCGAACTTAACCTCGGCCCGACTAGTGTTGTTTGGGATATTGGCGCGGGCAGCGGCAGTGTTGCTATCGAAGCGGGGCAGATATCACCCGGAGGCGAAGTATATGCAATCGAAATGGACGTTGATGATTTTGCGTTGATCGGGCAAAACGCAGAACGCTTTGGAGTGAGCAATGTCTTTCCAATTCACGGTGCCGCCCCTAATGCTTGGCATGACTTGCCAAATCCAGATGCTATATTCATTGGCGGGACCGGGCGCCAATTGGCGACGATAGTTACTGACGCTTTTGCCAGACTCAAGCCCGGTGGTCGCATCGTCGCGGACATGGCAAGCATAGATAATGTCTCGGATGTGCAGACGTTTCTGAGAGAAGCGGCGGGAGACGTTAAAATATGGATGTTTAACGTGGCAAAAGGCAACTACCAGCTAGAGCGAGTCCGTTTTGAAGCACAGAATCCGATATTCGTCTTGTCCGCAATCAAACCAGATAACGCCTGACGTTGAATTGTACCGTTACGGTGGTGTATCTCTAAATTCGCCAGACCCTGAATCTTTAGGTTTAGCTTCAAAAAGTATTGTGATCAAGATGTCGGAAGACGAGAAGCTGCCCATCCCAGGGGCCGCTTGGGTTTGCGGAGCGATGTTACCGCTGATGTGCAGGTTTTTCGCTCCAGTTTCCTTGATCCACGCATTGATCTCTTCTTCTAATGAGGTGATCTCACTTTCAATGCTCTTGAATATTTTTACTTGTTGCATGAGAGAATTCCTAGGTGTGACAGATATGGGATTCGAATGGACAAGTTGGTGAAAGTCGTCTTCACGCGAACACCAATTCTTTGGTACTCTAAAGTATATATTGAAACAATGAAAAAGTCTTCCCTAAAAGATCCCTCCCCACCCCCAAGGAATTTTGCATTATGCGTAACATCGTCTATTCGAAACATCAAATTGCAATATTATTGCTTAGTGTTATCGTTCTGTTGGTTTTGTTGCCAATTCGCATGCAGGCAGAAGATAAGCTTGACCTAGAGGGCAAGTGGAGTGGTTCATGGCGCAGCGAAATCAGTGAACACACCGGACCGCTAAAGGCAAAATTTGAAGTGCTCGATGACTCAAAAGTACAGGCGCGATTTACCGGCAGGTTTTTTAAGTTCATCCCCTTTCGTTTTAACGTCACACTGGAGGTAGTTGATATAAAAGATGGCGTTGCGACACTGAAAGGCAGGGAAGACTTGGGACGGACACTCGGTACCTATACATATAATGCTACCTATAGCAAAGGTAAATTTGTCGCGAAATACACCACGGAAAAAGATAAGGGCGTTTTTGAAGTCAGTCGGTAGCGTGCCGTCACTTTAAGTTAGATTAACGCGTCTATTGCCGAGATACCAAGCGGCTCGCGACAAGAAAACGGTTCCCCAAACCGACATCCGATTAGATCACCCCAATGCTCGGCGTCAGTTCGTAGTTTGTCATAAAAATTTCTGTCGACCACTGTGTCAATCGGATCAAATTGGCTTCCATAGGCTTGGACGGCAGCGAGTTTGATTTCCCAATAGTCAGAGATGTCAAGAATAAATGCTGGCCTTATGGCCAGTTTTAGGTGCACGCTATGGTAGTTATAGATTCGCTTAGGGTGGAAGGGATCACCGGCCATATCCGTCTTGGAAAGCTTGGCCCAAAATCGGGCAGCATCGGTAAGTTCGGTGGCGGCTAGGTGATCTGGATGTGCATCTTCCCAATAGGGCGCAAAAATTAGGTCTGCTCGGCAAAGCCGCATAACCGTGGCGATTTGTTCGCGCGCGGTAAGTGTAGGTTGGAGCGCACGATTCGGCAGACCAAGATTTCCTCGCCAGGTAATGTTCAGTATATTTGACGCCTGAATAGTTTCCTGGTTCCGCAGTTCTACGGTTCCACGTGGGGTGGGTTCGCCGTTGGTTAGATCTAGTATCCCTACCCGCTGGCTCTGTCCCAGCAGATGTGCGATGGCACCGCCCATTGAAATCTCGGCGTCATCGGGATGAGGCGCTATTACTAGCACGTCTAACGGAGGTGGGTGAGTTGCAGTTGTCGCGCCAATGGAAGTGGTCATAGGATAGTGAATATTACGGGCGAGTGGAGAGCGTTGTGGTCTCCATAGTGTAACGCGACTTAACGGTTTCGGTTAGCGGTAAAACATTGTGAGACAGATCTGCGATCCTTGTAGCTACCGTAGCGTACAAATATGTTTCTCAAAAAAGGCGTTCAAAAACCTGTAAAGTGCCAGCGAAGTTGCTATATTGAGAACCAGTGTTACCACACAGTAATGCCCTGCCCCAAAATAATGCTTGTGCATAGTGATGACCAGCACCGGCGTCCCCCCCCCCGAACATCTAACGTTAGCGAACCCTCAATGAGGGTTCGGCCGGAACTTCAATATGGCGATTACGATAGTTATTGCTGACGACCATGACCTAGTTCATGATGGGTTAGGGCAGATGTTCGCTGAAATGAACGTGACTGTGATGGGGGTCGCTAAGAACGGTAACGAAGCAGTGGCGTTAGTAAGTGAGCTTCTGCCAGATCTTTGTTTGCTTGACGTGAAAATGCCCACTTGCGGTGGGCTCGAGGCCTTAGTTCAAATACGCGAGAAGCATCCTGACATTCCGGTGATTATGATGTCGGCCTTTAATAATCCAACGTATATTGCGAAAGCTTGCCTGTTGGGAGCATTTGATTATTTGTCGAAGGGTGCCAGTCGCGCCGAGATATTATCAGTTTTGTCACGGGCATACCAAAAACAGGACCGCCCTGAATCTAGTTTGTTGCTAAAATATCAACGGTTAATGTCGCGCCGCAAAGACAAAAATGCTATGGGGTTCAATCTGACGAATCGCGAAGTGCAAGTGCTACGCCATTTGGGGTTGGGTCTATCAAACCATGAAATATCGACTTCACTATCCATCAGTATCGAAACGGTCAAGGAGCACGTGCAAAATATACTCCGTAAAACGGACGGTTCAGATCGTACTCAAGTTGCGGTTTGGGCGGTCCGCAAAAGGCTAATTTGAATGGTGTGCGGTTGCTATTGGACGCCAATTCAGATGACGACCGGTGATTAATTCGATGCGAGTGGGTGTGATTTCTCGTAAACGTCTTTGAGATTAGCCGTTGTCAGATGTGTGTAAATCTGCGTCGTTACAAGGCTTTTGTGGCCGAGAAGTTCTTGCACACTACGGATTTCTGCTCCGCTATCGAGTAGGTGCGTGGCAAAACTGTGTCGGAGAGTGTGAGGACTGGTACGAGAATCCAAGCCCGCAAGGCGGATGTATTTTTCAAGCATTCTTCCAATACTACGTGTGGTGATTCTACGGCCGAAACGATTAACAAATACAGGCGCCGCGGACTTTTTCGGAGAATCTTTGGCAAGTACCCGGACCTTTAGCCACGAATAGATCGCACTTACGGCGTAGGATCCCATCGGCGCAAAACGCTCTTTGCGACCCTTGCCTCGAACGCGGATTAATCCTTCGTCTAGGTGCAAGTCGCCGTCGTTGATTCCAACGAGTTCACTGACCCGGAGTCCCGCTGAGTACATCGTTTCAAAAACGGCCCGATCTCGCTTGCCCAGTGGCGCGTCTGTATCTGGGGTTAATATCAATTTGGCAACTTCTTCGGTACTTAGGAAGTGTGGCAAACTGCGTTGCTTTCTGGGATTACGTAGTGGCTTGGCTGGGTTTTTAGTCGTGTAACCTTGGCGTTGGCAAAAACGATAAAAACTGCGAAGGGTAGCCAGGCGGCGGGAAATACTCGAGCGCGCGTACTGCGCTTCGGACATGGCGGCGACATACTGTCGCAGGTCTTGCGAGGATACATCGCGGGGAGCAGGCAGAGACCCGTCGTCATAACTGAGAAAATAAGTCAGCATTTCTAAGTCTTCACGATAACTTTTAATCGTAAGAGCGGAGCTATTCCGCTCGACGTCTAGGTATCGTAAAAAACGGTCGATGGCAGTGCGCATCTAAATTCTGGGGTTAAGAGGGAAGTTGCTCGCGCGAATCCATTATACGCTCCAATTTGGTTAGGGAGCGAACTTTTTGACTCATTACCGCCGCGTCATACCACGTAAAACTTAGATCAGGGTTTGAGGCGTAGCGACCCAACATCCGCAGTGTTTCTTTGCGGTTCTTGTCATTGAATAAAAAGATATAACGTTCTTCACCCTTTAACAGCGCTAGTACATTGATGTCTTGAGTCACGATTATAACCTTGGTTAGTGTATGCAGATTGCAAATTGATTGGTCCGACACATCCTATAGCATTCATCGGGACGATAGGCCTAGCTTCATGACCGGTTTGATCGAGTGAACGGCGGATATGGCAATTTGCGTGGTAAACTGTAGGGGTTACGCGGTTCTCTGAAAGTAGCGGGATGCCCCGGCTTTAATTGTGTATCTGTTTGAGTTAGGCTGTGTTTACTAAAGCTGCTGATAAAAATGACGCGGCAGCGAATAAATATTTGGTAAATATGGTATTACGATATTTACCGGCGAATTTTCGCAACACAGAAGGACTATTAGACGCATGAAAATACACGAGTTCCAAGCGAAAGAGCTTTTTCAGAAGGCCGGTGTTACCGTTCTGCGACACGTGGTGGCCCGCAGCAAGGAGGAAGCAGCTGAGGCGTACGACAAGCTAGGTACTGCAATTGCCGTAGTTAAAGCGCAAATTCACGCGGGCGGCCGTGGCAAGGGTACAATCGTCGAGATTCCCGAACAGCATGGTGTGCAGTTGGTTAAGTCTCGGGAAGAAGCAGCACAGGTTGCAGGGAACTTGCTCGGCAATACACTAGTTACCATTCAGACCGGTGCGGAGGGAAAGGTAATCAATCAGGTGCTCATCGAAGAAGGTTGTGACATCGCCCGCGAACTATATTTGGGAATCGTGCTAGATCGTGCTGTGCAACAACCCGTGTTGATGTGTTCCACAGAGGGTGGAGTAGAAATAGAAAAGGTCGCTGAGGAAACTCCGGAGTTGATACACAAAGAACATTTTGATCCGTCATATGGGCTCCAGAGTTTTCAAGTGCGGAAATTATGTCAGAAACTGGGAATCGGCGGAGCTAGTGTTCGTGTGGCGGATCGGTTTATGAAGGCTCTGTGTCGTTTGTATGTTAACAGCGACTGTAGCCTGGTCGAGATAAATCCGCTCGTGGTGACTACCGCTGGCGATATCGTCGCTTTGGATGCAAAGGTGTCGTTCGATTCCAACTCAATGTACCGTCAAAAAGACATCGCGGAATACCGTGATGTGTCCGAAGAAGAACCCACTGAGGTGCGGGCCGCCGAATCCGGGTTAAGTTACATTAAGCTCGACGGAAATATCGCGTGCTTAGTTAATGGCGCAGGTTTAGCGATGTCGACGATGGATATTATCAAATTGCATGGTGCTTCACCGGCGAATTTCCTAGATGTAGGTGGCGGCGCTGATAAAGAACAGGTGACGGAGGCGTTCCGGATACTATTGTCGGATCCTAATGTTAAAGCGGTGTTGGTTAATATTTTTGGTGGCATTGCTCGGTGCTCAACAATTGCCAAAGCGATTGTGGCAGCCTCTCAGGAGATCGGTTTTGAAATCCCGTTGGTTGTACGACTGGAAGGAACCGAAGTTGAGGAAGGACGCCGCATTTTAGAGGAAAGCGACGTCGCTATTATTACTGCCACGGATTTGACAGACGCTGCGACGAAGGTTGTCGCGGCCATTTCCGGGTGATTGTGCTATCTTCCTTGAATAACTACAGCGAAAGATGCAGGACAAAATAAACAGAGTTTAGGGATCGAAGGAAAAGAATGAGCATACTGATTAACGAAAATACGAAGGTTATCTGTCAAGGGATCACCGGCAGCGCCGGCACCTTTCATACACGAGGTTGTCGGGATTACGGGACCCAGATGGTGGGCGGAGTAACGCCTGGAAAAGGTGGACAGGAAATTGACGGAATCCCCGTATTCAACACCGTTGTTGACGCTGTGGCTGCGACGGGAGCGAACGCGACGATGATTTTTGTCCCAGCGGCTTTCACAGCCGACGCAATTTTGGAGGCAGTGGACGCGGGGATAGAGGTCATTGCTGCAATTACGGAGGGTGTTCCTGTTTTGGATATGGTCCGAGTATACGAGATTGTGCGAGAACGGGGGGTGGCACTGATTGGCCCAAATTGCCCAGGATTGATAACTCCCGGAGAGTGCAAAATTGGAATTATGCCCGGCTATATTCATAATAAAGGGAGCGTTGGTGTGATGAGTCGTTCGGGCACGTTGACGTACGAAGCCGTTTGGCAAACTTC
Organism: Planctomycetaceae bacterium; assembly: GCA_018660825.1. Classification (GTDB taxonomy): domain Bacteria; phylum Planctomycetota; class Planctomycetia; order Pirellulales; family Pirellulaceae; genus UBA721. The sequence continues at coordinate 41,255 of JABJJO010000162.1, forward strand.
CAACGAAGGCCTAGGACAGTCAACCTGTGTGGGGCTTGGTGGCGATCCGATCGTCGGCACATCGTTCATTGACCTGTTAAAACTTTACGAGGCCGACGAGCAGACGGAATCGATCATGATGATCGGGGAGATCGGGGGTACCGCTGAAGAGGAAGCCGCGGCGTACGTTGCCGAGCATGTCACCAAGCCTGTAGCCGCGTTCATTGCGGGGCGCACTGCCCCACCTGGGAAGAGAATGGGGCATGCTGGCGCGATAATTTCTGGCGGAAAAGGTACGGCCGTGGAGAAAGTCAACGCATTACAGGCGGCAGGAATCGAAGTTGCGGAAAGCCCCGCGGATATGGGCGCAGCGGTTGTGCGAGCGATTGCCAAAAAGGCCTAATTGCCGAAGTCAAATCCAATGCTAAATCCAGTTGTCGGCGGGCTAACTGGGAACGGGTAATGGCGACCGTGTGGATCGAGATTGCTCTGATGGACATCCTGCAGTTCCGGCCCATGTGGTGTAGTTTGATAGGCGCTAATAACTGATGGCGCCACTTGTGAGTTGCTAAGCGAAATTATATCGGCCGTGCTTAGTTGTTGGGCTGGTCCGTTCGCTTCTATGCAACTGATGATCACAGCGTCATCTACACCGGCCTGCGTCATTTCTAAGATTTGATTTAGAGTCACTGCTTTTTGCCTGTAAACTTCCGCTGCCGCGGCGAGTTCGGCCTCGGCTTGTTCGTTTTCCTGGCCAATTGCATTACCCAACAAGGCACCAGCAGTCGTACCAATAATTGCTCCCGCGAGTGGGTCGTCATTGTGCTCCCCAATCAAGGCGCCTGTGACTCCGCCAATCAAAGCGCCCGTCGTCGTTTCATTGTTGGCGGTGGTGTTGCCAAACCCGGCACACCCGGCGGCAAAAGGGAGTAACAGAGTTGAGAAGATAAGAGCGAGACGCATATGGCTAAATCCTTAAATGGCAAATCATCAAATTCAAAACGGGATAATGCCAAAAGGGGGGATTTGTTGTCAATAGCAACCACAACAGATGCAAATCGATACCACTGCTACGGTTGGCATGGGAACGCGGGTAGAATTAATAGGCGTCGTGTGTTTAATGTTATTAAATGGAGTGTGTCAAATGTGTTTACATCGGATTTTTCTGAGTGCGATTGTTACCGTTGGTTTTTGGAGCACTAGTTGTCTCGGACAAACGGTAAATATAGCGGAGTTAGTTGATGGGAAAATCAAACAACTAGCCGGCGGTTTTAAATTTACCGAAGGACCCGCGGCGGATGACCGCGGTAACGTTTACTTTACGGATATCCCCAATGCGCGGATTCTTGTTTGGACTATTGGCGGCGAGTTGAAAACGCACCGCGAAAAATCCGGCAAGGCGAACGGGTTGTATTTTACTCCCAAGGGTTCGCTATTAGCTTGTGAAGGCGGGGCGCGACGTATAACCAGTCAATCGCCTCAGGGAAAAGTCAAAATACTCACGGAGACCTACGGAGAAAAGAAATACAACAGCCCCAATGATTTGTGGTTGGATGCATGGGGGGGTATCTATTTCACGGATCCGCGTTATGGGAGTCAGGAAGGCACGGAGCAGGATGGTTTTCACGTTTACTACATCTCACCTAAGGGTCAAAAGGTAACGCGGGTTATTGACGACCACGTAAAGCCGAATGGCATTATTGGAACGGCGGACAACAAGACACTGTACGTGGCGGACGCCGGCGGCAATAAAACCTATGCCTATCGCATAACAGGCCCCGGGGAAATTAGCAACAAGAAATTGTTTTGCGAATCGGGCAGTGACGGGATGACGTTGGATCACGCGGGAAATTTGTACCTCACAACGAGTTCCATACGAGTGTTTAACTCTGCCGGGAAAGACCTCGGCAGTATTGCGGTACCAGAAGGCCCGGCGAACGTTACCTTTGGCGGTAAGAATTATTCGACATTGTTTATTACGGCCAAAACTGGGTTGTACAGCATTAAGATGAAAGTGCACGGCGACGGACGGTGAGGCGTGTAGCAGTGTGAGAAGAATCAGCCAACTACAGGCAGTATGTCTAGATGGCGGTGGCGGCGTGTACTCTTGACTACTTTCCACGCAGCGCGTTGAAAAAATGCATTTTGTAAAGCTGTGGCAACTTTGTGGTTAATTGGATCGGTGTGAACATGTAAGAGATATCGCAACTGCAGAGGCGTGCTAGGTGTTAGCGTAATCGCGGTGTCGCGGCACACGGAAGCGCCCATCCAACCGTCCTCTCGTATGTGCCACTTGGAGGGGTAGCTAGGATTGCTAGGATGGTCAAAATAAGTAATGCCCTCAATGATCTCGTCGGCGTTATTCCCTCTCACGGGACCGCTGTAGTCGATATAATTCGCGGGTTTACCAAACAAAGCGGGTTCGCCCGTTTTACCGGCCTGATTGGTGATCGTTCCGCCGCCAAAATGGGTGGCAATGTTTGCCGCCATGCGGACGGCCAAGAAGCCAAAGTTTGTCTTATTCAAAGTTAGACTGGGCATTGTTGGAGTTATCGTTGTTTGCAGTTCGAGCGTGTATTGGCCCTGCTCTCGGGGCCGAATGATAGCAATTATTTGTTGTTGGATAATCGGTTGAGGATCATGTCCCGCGTGGAATTCTGTTTGTACTGCCATGGCTGCGTAATCGTTGCCATCTTCGTAGGCCAACCATTGAGTTTGTACAATCTGGTTGCCTTTTCCTTCCGCCCAGAAATCCATTGCTTCAATGTCGTTGTGCGCAAACCAGATTCCACGGTGATGGTCGTGATTGGGTGCGCCCGGATGTCCCATGCGAACGAGACTTGTGCCCGTTGTGCCATTTACAGGGTAAAAAAAAGGTCGTGAATATTGGTTGCCAAAGTTCCAACGCAACTTTTCTATTCCCCGAATTTGAAAGGAGGTTGCTTGATTCGGTAGGGGCACGATTTGACAGGTTGGGATGTTGGCGAGCGCTGGCATGGGATTGTCTGTTTGGGGTTAAGTGTAGTGCCGGAGGGGATATCAATTTAGTATAATTGATCTGAGTGAAATTAATCTAAATCTTAACGTGAAAGTTCATGTAGATGACGACATTCAAAGAACGCCTAGTAACTGGCGAGACACTCAATTTCTTTGCGCTCGCACGGTTGATACATCCTATTGCTGTAGAGATGTACTCACTGCGGGGAGGGTTTGATGGCTTTTGGGTCGATTTGGAGCACAGTCAAGCGACTGCAGATCAATTACGCGCTGTATTCATGACGGCGCGGGCTAACGGAATGGGGCAATTTGTACGTATGGCTCCGACAGGCTATCACGAAGTTACTCAGTATTTGGAGTTAGGCGCCGAAGGTGTGATGGCAGCTCAGATTCACAATGCAGACCAAGCCGCCGAGTTCACTTCGTGGGCTAAATTTCCGCCGCAAGGTATTCGAGGAATGAATACAGGCGGTGCGGATTGTGGTTATACAACCCGGGACGCTAGTGAATTTTATGCACAATCTAATAGTGAAAACTTTGTCGCGATTCAAATCGAAACGTTGGGTTCGCTTGAGCAAGCAAATCAGATAGCCGCGTTAGATGGAGTTGACCAACTATTTGTGGGGCCATCGGACTTATCGATAGCCTTAGAGGTGTATCCGGATTTTCACAGTGAAAAGTTGTGGGATGCGGTTGCGGCAGTCGCTGCGTCCTGTAAAGAACATGGAAAATCATGGGGTGCCGTGGCGCCAGATCCCGCTTGGGCTGAGCGAGCCGCGGAGTTGGGTTGCCAGTTGATCTCAATGAGCAACGAAGTGGTAGCTTTGAAGCAAGGGGTGGATGCTATCAAGGGCAATTTCGACGGCAGGTTTTAAAGAAATATTGTTCGGCAAGATCATCGTACTGGCCGTCGCTCTACCGCAGTAGGATGGCGACGCCGAAGTGCTACTTACTCCACACCCCACGTAGCAAATTGGAATAGGTAAGTGGTTCGCGATTTTCTAGGCCGATTGGAGCGGAAGTTAGAATAACTCCGTATATTTCGCTTTTGGGGTCAACCCACAGCAGAGTCCCCGTTGCACCCCAATGTCCATAGGCGTCCGGAGGTAGCATGCTACCGAATCCCCGAGGATGGCTTGGCCAATTGAGTTGCCAACCAAGACCCCACGGGGTTGAGCGAGCGGTCGACGGTTCAATATGAGGCAGAGTTACAAGTTGGTTTGTTGTCATTGTCTTGAGGATGTTGGGATGTAAGATGCCCGGTTCGCCAGCAGCAATCATTAGCAGGTGTCGAAGAAAAACGGCTAGATCGTTTGCGGAGGCCATCATACCGCCCCAAGGTGCTCCTAAATCGCGCCAGTACTTGCTGTTCCATCCCCACGGCGCGTCGCCAGGTTGCGGTTCGACCTCGCATTGGACTTGAAATTGTTTCTTGAGGGGTTGGGCGCCATTTGCTGTGGTTCCCAGTTGGGAATGGTGCATACCGAGTTGTTTGAAAATGTTTGCATGCAAGAACTGGCCAATCGTGTCGCCGGTAGTGCGCTCGATAACAGTGGCGAGGGCCAGAATACCCATGCTTTGGTAACTCAATCGAGTTCCAGGCTTAAAACGCAGTTTGGCTTGAGCGGTGCCTGCCATGAACTCGGATAATGGAGCATGTGCTTTGCGCAATTCTTCATTATTGGTCAACATGTCTGGTAGACCAGAGGTGTGGGTCAATAAGTGAATTAGTCGAATGGATCGTTTGTCGCTCGTTTCAAATTCAGGCAGATATTTACAGGCACGGTCACTCAACCTAACAAGACCTCTTTGCACAAGCATCATAAAGGCCGTGGCGATAAACGGTTTGGTGGGAGATGCGATGAGGAATGAACTATTTACTTCGATGGGCGATGATTCGTTTTCGTCGTGGTACCCACCGACCAGAGAGCTCTGCTGACCCTCTCGATTTCCGGTTGTGATGGCGAACGCGCGAGGTGAGCCTTGCTCGTGCGACAATTGTACAGCGCTGCGGAGACTGTCAAAAGCTTCTTCGTCATAAAGATCCATGTGTTGAGGCCTCTACTGAGTGGCGGATATGGGATGACTAGTCGTTGCTCGACGAATTGTGAGCCCGAATGAAAGTAAGATGCAAATAACTAGCGATGAAAAAAGCACGATATCGATTGTCGACTGAAACGCATTTGAAAAATCACCCTGCGCGGAAATCATGCCCTGACGAAAATAGGTTTCGACTTTTGGGCCAAGAATCATTCCAAGAATCAACGGAGCGAGAGGCACTTTTCGGCTTTCTAAGAATACACCTAATAAACCGAAGCCAAACATGATCCAGACGTCGAACGGGTTGTTGTTCATCGCATAGGCGCCGACGACTGAGAAGATAACCACGCAACTCAAAACGATTGCGCGGGGGAGCCGCATGAACTTCCCAAATAATAAAATACCAACAAGCCCAGCGGGGATGAGCAGCAGTTGAGTGATCATAGCGATGGCGAAAATGAAATTTGCGCCACCACCGGAAAATAGTTCGGGTCCGGGCGTGATGTCGTAGGTGAGAAAAGCGCCTAATACAATGGCGGTTACTGCGTCTCCGGGCACGCCGAAAACGAGAGCGGGAATCCAAGCGGCGGCTACGGCGGCATTGTTAGCGCTGGTGGGGGCGATTACCCCCTTCCAGATGCCACTGCCAAACTTCGCCTGCTCCACTGGCTTGGCGGTCTTGTGTGCGATACCGTAAGCGCCCCAAGCAGCAATGTCCGCGCCGGCACCTGGTAGTCCTCCGATTACGGTACCGGTGACTACCGATTGCGCGATGGTGGGTGTGTTGGCGGCAATGATCTGCAGGGACTCTCGGACTTTAAAGGGACTATCGTCTGCAAGACCCGAGGAGGAGTCGTCGTGGTTGGTTTCCTGATCGATGGTCGCAGCAGTTCCCGCGGGGTTGTATCTGTAAACCGCGCGGATTACTTCCGAGATGCCAAATAAACCGATCATTGCAGGTATGAAACTTAGGCCGGTACTAAGGTCGGAATTACCGAACATATATCGTTCTTGGTAGGTCGTTACATCATTACCGACGGTCGCAAGAAGCACGCCAAAAATAGCGGCGAGTGCTCCAAGAAGCTTGTAGTTGCCACTGGATACAGTGACGCCAAGTGTTAATCCGAGGAGACATAACCAAAAATATTCAAAGCTGCTGAATAGCAATGCAAGTTTAGCGAGTTGGGGGGCGACTGACATCAAGATCACCACGCCTAGCACTCCTCCTAGTGCGCTACACAACAGATTGATAAGTAGCGTTTGGTTCCCCTTGCCTTTTTTGGCTAATTGATGGGCATCTAGCGTGGCTGCTGCCGAGGCAGGTGTGCCGGGGATGCGGAGGAAGGTGGCGGGAATATCGCCAGCGAAAATTGCGGTAAAGCTAACACCAATTACCATCGCAAGCGCCGCTTCCTTGGGAAGGTTATAGGAAAGGGGGATAACTAGCGCAACGGCCATTGTCGCAGTGAGCCCTGGGGTGGATCCGACGAAGATGCCAAAAATCATCGCCAAGATCCAAGGGACGAGGATCTCCAGCGTAAACAGGTCTTGGAGGATTTCAATTAGGTCGGACATAGTGGGTTAGTAAGGTAAATCCCAGCGGCCAGTTGGGAGGAGTATCCCGAGGAGCTTAATAAAGACTAAGTAGACAGTTGCGACGCAGGCAGTGGTGGCCAATAGGGTATGGCGCCACGAGACCCCGAAACATTTCATCGAAGTAATACCAAAGGCGAACGAGGCTAGCCCGAAACCGATTTGGGACACACCGTAGATATATACACCGATGACGGCAACGCCAAGGAGTGCCTGTTGCAGTGATCGCGTCGTGGAACGGGGCCCGGCGTTTTGACGAGTAACGTCTGGGCCCTCGGTGGGTTTGGGAACAGCGGGGGTTCGTCGAACCAACAATAACTGGACCGCTTGGGTGGCGCTCAAGAGTATCAGTGCGACGGAGCACAGCAGACAAATCGCCGCGGGCCCCGGGTCATGTTTGTCCTGGACAATGGCGGTCTTTATTTGCGTTGCGCCAAGGTAGAAAGTAATTCCGATGAGCATCCAAAATGCGGGTAGTAGCCAATTAGATTTAGGCGGGCTGCCGGCGGTGTGGTTTGGCTCAACGGTGGACACAACTATTTTTCCCCATAGTGCTTGGTCACGTCGGACCATTGGCTATCTTGGTCAGCGAGAAACTTAAGGAAATTGTCGCCGATCCTAATCTCAATGCCGAAGCCTTGCGTCTCCATGAAATTTGTGAAGTCAGTAGATCGAGCGATTTCTTGGGTGACGGCGATGAGTTTGTCAACGATCATGGGCGGGGTATCGATTTGCACTGCGAGCCCACGCCAGCCGATACAAGTCCAGTCAATGTGGGCTTCTTTGAGGGTGGGAATGTCGGGGAAGCCAGGTGTACGGTCCGCGGACATAACGACGATGCACTTGAGGGTTCCATTTTTGATTTGTAGTGCAGCTTCGGGGACGCTGCAGCACACGGCGTCAAGATGCCCACCTAGTAGTTGCTGCAATGATTCTGCGGAGCCTTGAGTAGGAACCCAGATGGTGTCATTTTTGGTGAGACCGGCTGCTTGTAGCATGCCGACGCGGGCGAGGTCCCATGCGCCGCCAGTAGCGGTGCCGGACATTTTGATAGTGCCTGGGCTGGTCCGTATAGCAGCAAGAAATTGGTCGATAGTGTTCCAAGGGGAATCTTTAGCTACGATAATAGCCGCCGGGTCGCCGTTCATTTGCAACAGTGGTATGTAGTCTTTATAGGTTTTGCTGGTGATGCCTAGCTGATGCA
>JABJJO010000164.1 GCA_018660825.1 Planctomycetaceae bacterium
ATTGCTGGTAATCGCGGTGATAGAAATTTCCTTAACGTCTTGCATGGCGTCCTTTAATGCCTGAGCAACGGCAGCACCCTTTTCCTCAGCCGCCTTAGCCGCTTGTTCACTGGCAGCCTGGTTGTTTTGTGTGGTCGCTTCATTTGTCTTCATTTCTACCAGTAACCGAGCATTTTCCGTATCGGCGAGTGCGACCAATTCTTCGGTTGTACTGCCTTTAAGTGAAGCAATTTTATCGAGACGACGTTGGCTGGATTTATCAAGTTTAAGTTCCTCCATTTCGTGCTTCAGTCTGGTTTCATCCTCGAGGAACTTGGCGTTAATTTCATTAAGCGCGCTCAAACGACCCAATTGGCTGTCGGATTCCCTGTCCGAGACGTCTAGTTCCCACTCCTTGCGCCGTTGTTCACGGACTAACTTGGTGTTCTCTAGTTTGTTTTGTAACTCATCTTGAATTAGGGCTACGCGGGAGTCCCGTTCACTTTCGGCGATAGCAATATCAGCTTCCACGTCCTTTAACTGTCGATCGTGGAGCGTCTGTTCCCAGGATTCGTCGCGTTGTACGTCCTGTTTATCCCGCCACAATTCCCAGTCGGCACGCTGTTGTTCATGCTGCGCAGCGCGTTTTTCTTTTTGCAATTCTAGCATCTGAACCAGAGCAGCAGAATCTTTGGTATGACTAACAGCCGCCAAATCAATCTCGCGATTTAACGCCGTGATATCTGTTTGATATTCAAAATCGGAACTTAGCGACTCCAATTCAAAATCGCGTTTGATGTCGAGTAGACGAATCATGTGGTCACGCAAAGTTTTACGGTCGGTTTTTCGGTTGTCGAACTCAAATACTAGCTCTTCGACATCGTCCTCGCGAATCAATTTATCCTTATCTACCCTGGAAATAAAGTCCGCGTATTCTTCTTTGGTCTCGATTTTGTCTATCGCGCCGGAAAGGTGTTGGTCGCGGAGATCACTATTTACTTTAAGGCGACGAAGGTTGTCCTGCACGTGTTGTTCTGTAAGCGCGATTTGATTTCTTTTCGCATTCAATTCGTCGAGCCCATGACTAGAAACACTCAGGGCTTGGATTTGAATGAAGTTGAAGCCATAGCGTCTCATGCGCACCGGTAGTTGTTCGGATATGGTATTGGAAAGTGTTTCCACCATTTGTCCGCTTTTCAGATCATCGAAAAACTGCATTCGAATTGCTTGTTGGACGGACTGCGTTATTAGCGGAATCAGATTTTCCCGAATATTTTCGAATGATATTTCGGACTGAACGCCCATATAGTTATCTAGGAACAATGCTACATCACGGATTTGAATGCTTAAGCGAATTTCCGCATCAACATACAAGTCTTCTCGGGTGGGTATATCATAGAGGTCGATATCAAAGTGTTGGTCTTCGCCGCGCGTTAGAATTACCGTTGCCTGCTTTATTTTCCAGACTTTCAAACATTCTAGAACGCTTTTCATCGTGTGCGTACCTGCCGGTAAGTGACCGACTGCCTCCCCTTCTTCCACGAAGTAGGCGACTGTTCCCGGTTCAATAACGATGGACTCAGCGCCTGTTTTCTTCATCACCCATTCGAAAAACCCGTTTGGCTCAAACACTTTAGCTAGATCGGGTAACATTACCCGAGACGCAAACACATCCTCTGAAACTACCCAACGATTATTTTTAACATCAACCATTAATATATAACCTCGTATTTAGAATCGTAGTTTTTCGGCGTGTAAAGAAAGTCCCTAACACACTTCTATTAGTTTACTGCAGAAATGCGTGGACCGACCGCCAAAAAATACATGAAATTTGATACATTTAACGTTTTTATTTAGTAAACATTTGCCTAGTGCTTCGATTTAACTGACTGTTATTCGTATCCGGTTCGTTTATTTACTCCCAAAGGTTTAAGCAGGGTCGTATCAATTTCATTTCAGTGGGACTTTAGGAGTGATGCAATTTGTAATACGGCAACGCCATCAGATAACGGACCAGCAGGAGCTTTCGCTAGGTAGGAACTAGTCGCGGTACAGTAAAACCGTGATGCATGGTCCTTCATAAATCCACCGTTGATCTTTTGATAAAAATCCGTGGGAAGGGTCGCCCGTGAATATCATCCGCACGAAATAAACGCGGTTGGACGAGGAGTGGCCATTTGTGTGTTTTCCGCGTTGTGCTCGAAAAATACACAAATATCAGGGAAGGTTATTGCTAGTAGAATTGAGTTACTATAAAAATGGTGAGCACCATCGCCGCGTCGTATGTCGCGGGCAAATTATCAACAAATTGGTGAGTTGGTAGACACTATGGAAATGTTTACTTGCCGCTAAGGGGATCAGGAGTATCTGCCGTGACGTTTATTAAGTTCCAGTTTGTTTTCGTCATCGCGTTAACTACGCTCGTCGTTGGCGCGGAAACGCCCTCACTCCCAACACCTGAACAGGTGGATAGACCGGAAATGATTCGGTTTATAGAACCCGATATCAAAAAACTCGCTGGTATTGTCGTTGATGATGTGGATGCAAAGCTAATCGGCACGTGGCAACATTCGGTCCATACACCCCCTTTTGTTGGCGCCAGTTATATTCACGATCTGAAGGATGAAAAAGGGAAAAAATCCGCCACTTTCACTCCCGATTTGCCGCAGGCGGGTCGCTACCAAGTTCGTATGTCTCATAACTCTAATGTTCGTAGAGCCAATGTTGTGCCGGTTACTATAAAGCATGCTGATGGCCAGACAGTGGTGAAAGTCAACGAAGGGGAACCTGCTCCGATCAAAAAACTCTTTCGTCCGCTCGGGACGTTTCGCTTCTTGCAGGGGACAGCCGGTTCGGTCACGATCAGTACTCATGGCACTGTTGGTAAATATGTCATCGTAGACGCCATTCAGTTTATACCGGTGGATTAGTTTGCAACCACGCGCCAAAAATATCAATTCGTGCGACCTGAAAGCAGATTTGCCGCAGTCGCTGCCATGGATACTTGGAGGCATATTTAATTGCGAAGCAATTCTCGTTTTGAATGATGTTCTTTTTTATCGCTTTTTGACGCGGCTTTGGTAATAAATGCGCCTATTCACACTCGGGAAATTGAGGGTGTTCGGCTACAATAAATTCCATTGGGGGATTTTTAGAAATGGTTTGTGACATAAAGCGCCCAAACCCAGAAAGCACACATGAGTAAATTTCACACCAAGATTTCGTTGGTTGTTTGTCTTGTAGCAACTGCGTACGGGGTTCAGTGGCTTGTTGCTGAAAAAGAACCGGCTACGGTTGAACAATTCTTGGTCCCGTCCGCAGTCACAAATGTCCTGAATGCCCGTTGCGTGACTTGTCATAATGCCGCGAATCAGGAAGGCAACATTCGATTGGACAACCTCGCGGATTTGGCAAAAGAAGATCGTTTGGATTTGTTGAACAAAGCTCAGACCCAACTTTTTTTCGAGTCTATGCCGCCTCAGGACGAGGAACGCCCTACGGCGGGGGAAAAGTCGGAATTGGCGAATTGGGTATCAGCTGAACTTAAAAGATACAACGCGTCGAAGTTAGAGGACAAACTACGGTTACCGGGCTACGGAAATTATGTCAACCATGACAAGTTGTTCTCCGGTGAATATATAGGCGAGAAGGGTTTCACTGTGGACCGTCGCTGGTTGCTAAGTGAATTTATTTTCAACGCTAAGATTAATCGCTTGCTTGATTACGAGCCGACTAGAACTATTGATGGACGGCGGGTGTCGATTATCGGTGACAATGGCGTCAACATCGGTACGCGATTTGGTGGTGGAAGTCTCCGCCAGAGTATCACAAATCCCTTTTTATTGCCCACAAATATCGGCGTACGCTATTACGACAATACTATGTTGGGGGGTGGTCACCTGCTGACGATGATTTCAAACGCGCGAAAAATTGCCGGATATATGACATCCCAGCAGACCATGAAGGCACACTATCCCGCTATGTATCGGATCATGAAGTTGGAATTGACGCAGCTCGAAACACTGCGGTTGCGTAGCGAGTTCTTAAAACTTCACATTCAAAAGGTCACCCGGGATATTTACCGAGAGAGAGACGAAAAACTGTTGCCAAAGTTTGTCAGAATAACAGTCGAGGAAATCCCAGTTTATGCTGTAGACGGGGATGGTAATGTGATAAAGAGGACAAATTTAGAGCTACTGCGGACAAGATATGGGGAAGATTTACAAGCGGTCTATCGCGGCATCGCTGCATACACGGACGAGGGCGTCACCTTTAAGCAGATCATTGAAAAATGCGAAAAAGAGTGGTTCACTTTTGGAGTGCATGCTAAGCGTCTCAGGGCGCGAGTAACACTCATGATGGTCCTCTTGAAGCAATGGGATATGACGCTAATTGCGGAGGATGTCAGCAAAAGGAGTATACGCAATCCAGTTTACAACCCGCTGTCTGATTCGGAAATGGATGTTATTACGGCATCCATTTTGAAGCATAGAAAAAAGGGTGATCGTTATCAACAGATAATTGATAAATGCATGGTCGGGTGGGAGGAATCGTTTCAGAAGCAACGGGTTGCGGCCGGACAGCTTGGTGATGGTCTTGTCGGCGACCTAGTGGATGAAATGTATGCAAAAATTTTGGAACGCAAACCAACGGAACGGGAGGCAGAGGATACCCTAGCGTTGACTAGTACATATATGAAAACCTTAGGTAACCAGAAAGCAATCGCCAAACTTATTGAAACGCTCGTTTTAAGTTC
>JABJJO010000168.1 GCA_018660825.1 Planctomycetaceae bacterium
CGATTTTCTGTTGCTGCGGCTCCATACTATTCACAAGAAACATTACATCTGGCATCGCAATGGCAAAAGTTGCAATCGCTCCAGCGGCAGCGGGCGATGGCAAACCACGGAAAACATTCCCAACTCCACTTTCCGTCTCCGCTTCCACGTTATATCGCGCTAATCGCATGATGGCACACAACGTGTAAATACCCGCGATACCTTGAACAAAACGCGCGGGCATTACTTCAGAAAAAGAGAGCATAATAAATGCCGGCGCAACACCAAATGTAATGACATCGCACAAACTATCTAGATGCAATCCAAAACGACTTACTTGATTAGTCCAACGGGCCACTTGACCATCGAGCGTATCAAACAACATGCCCAGAAAAATCAACATACCTGCCCATTGTAGCCACTGGTAATACTCGCTATCTAGCGTCCGATACTCTTCGGCTTCTGCAAGTACGCCGAGGAATTTAGTGGAAAAACCAATCGCAATTAATCCACATATGGCGTTTCCCAGCGTCATCAATGTTGGATATATAGGAAACCGCGAATCATCCGATTCTTCGGTTTGATCATCGTCATAGAGTAGTTCAACTTTATTCATGGACTTAATTATAGCGTGCCTTTTTCAATAAAGCTCCAAGAACACACCAATAACCGAACGACACCTGAACGCTAATCAACATACCGAGCCATAATCGAACTACCTGCTTGAACTTTGGTGCCGATCCCTACAGACAGCTCTAGGCCTTCTTCCCTTGGAATAATCAACTCCGTACGAGATCCTAATTTGATCATCCCGAATTGCTCACCCCGCTGATAACTATCACCCGTATTGGCGTGACAGACAATTCGCCGTGCCAGTTGCCCCGTAATTTGCCGCACACGCATCACACGATGAGGAGTTTCAACACCCTCAATCCATAACTCTAGTCGCTCGTTTTCCCACGCAGATTCAGGTTTTAGTGCACTGAGAAATTTCCCTTGGCGGTAGCCAGAGCCAAATACGATCGCCGCAATCGGCATGCGATTTATATGAACATTAAAGACCGAGAGGAAAATTGCGATTTTGACAGCCGGACCATCTAAGATCTCGTCATGCTCAATTTCTTCAATCAAATCGACACAACCGTCCGCTGGGCTAACCACTAATCCAGGTTCCGCCGGTACTTCACGCCGTGGATTCCTGAAAAACCAAACAATCTCAGCCTGCAACAATATCGGAAACAACGCGGCGGCGACCCACCAGATTGAATGGCGACAAGCCAAAGTCACGAATAAGCACGAGAGTGGAATCAACACGGACGAAAAAATAATCATCTCCGCTAATCCAGCACGAACAAACGGTAATCGGTCTCGCCAGGTAAACGGATCGTCAGCAGCATCCCAAGAATATCCCTCTTGGTTTACGTAAAACTTCAAATCTCTTGGGTCTAATACATCCCATCGACATTGGTTTTCATTGCCACGGCGTGACTCCGCCATCCGTTTTAAGTACCGGCGTCGAAACAACCGTAAATAAAATCGGCGCCAAACGCCCCACGCTAACTCAATACGCTTGCAAACGCCACCTCCAGGCTGAATGCAATCGATTTGTGAGTCCAACGCCAGAATTTTTCGCCCTGTGGACGTTTGGTTGGTAGAAGTTTCAGAAGAGTTCTGCATGGATACTATTGTCGCGTAAACCGAACGCAGTAGGGAGTTCGAATTAGTTGAAAAGGATTGTTGAGATGAGAAGTAGGCCCGGACGGACTCGAACCGCCGACAAAGGGATTATGAGTCCCCTGCTCTAACCAACTGAGCTACGGGCCCATGCAATATTAAAATTCACATAACTTTTAGCCTCTGACCGAATAAGCCATGTGAATCAACTACAATTTCAACGATTTTTACTCGCTTGTCTACCCTACGAAGCAATGAGATTTGTCCACAACCAAAGCGAATAATCTGCTTTATCGCGTGATATCGTAACAATAAATGATATCTTGGTCTCGCAAGTACAGTTTGCCGTTTGAGATTACAGGGTGCGTCCACACCTTGCCACGGTCACTGCGAATGCTCGAGAGTGGGCTGAGCTTAAACCGGCCATGTTCTTGGTATCCTTCAGGAGAAGCGTCCAGCAATACAACACTCGCATCATTTTCACTAATCGCATACAAACGGCCATCAGCATAGGTTACAGCGCCTTTGCCTAAGCTCTTACTATTCCAAACCATCTCGCCAGATTTGAAATTCTGGCAAATCCAACCAGGACCGTCTGAGTACCCATAAATATAATCGCCAACGAGTAACACGCCACCATGGTGGTTCTTCATGACTTGATTGCGATATACTTCCGTCGCTGAACCGTTTCCTAGCTTGACGAGTTTACAACCAACTCCATACCCCGAACTTATATATACATGGCCATCCTTATGAATAGGCGTTGGCACTACTGCTGTACGACCTTCCCAAGGACTCTGCCAAATTACTTTGCCACTCTTGGCATCAACACCAAACACATGTTGCTGTGTTAACTGCACATATTGTCGCATGCCATTGTGTTCAATCGGCAAAATACTTGCATATTGAGCTCCATCGGTAATTCCTGCGCTTTGCCAAATTTTGGACCCATCTTTGACACGCAAGGCCACCATAGATCCCTGACTTCCGCCTGGCGTACAAATAACTTGGTCGCCCTCAACAGTGACACTTTCACAATATCCCCATCCTGGTTTTTTGCCACCAAAATCGGACATATTGACTTTCCATTTAATGACACCTGTTTTGGCATCTGCAGCAATCAATGAACCACCGCCACCCATTGCATAAACAATATCTCCGGCGACCGTTGGAGTCCCCCGTGGACCATCGCCCCAATTGTTGCTCAAAATATCACCAACAACGACGGCTCCTTTATCTTGGCCCGTTGCGGCATCAAGTGCAATTAGAATCTCTTTTCCGTTTCGTGTACCTAGCGTATACAAAGTCCCATTGGCAATCGCGAAACCGGAATATCCACTGCCGGCATTCTTAAATGTCCACAACTGTTTTGGTCCGTCCTGAGGCCAAGATTGCAATAATCCCTTTTCTGTCGAAATATCCGTTCGATCTACACCACGC
>JABJJO010000169.1 GCA_018660825.1 Planctomycetaceae bacterium
CATCCACGAGACGCTGAACCGCTAGGCAATTTACTGGGCCTAAGCACACTCAAAGGTATCCGAAAAATCGAGACGACCGATACTAACAAGTTTAAATTGATCCACGAGACGATCGAACTACCCCGAGCAAACCTAGCGCCTAAAATCGTTGAGTTACAGCAAACACAACAAGTGCTACTCAAGTCTCTCGCAGGAACCACACTCAACTTGCGGCAATTCATGCAACTCACCGCTAAGCACAACCTCGATCCTGATTTCCCATCCTATCATGCCAGTCGATATTTGCACGATGAAAGCCTGGGGCACTCCGACTTAAAAAACATGGACGCGGCCAACCGCGGAAACATGAGGGCCTATTTGCGTAACGTCTACACGATGGAGGAACTCACTCGACTCGGAGCAAACCTGCGACTACTCATCATGCACCAGCAACAGAATCTAGCTGCCGAAAAACGCACAATCACCGTTGAAACAATTGGCATCAAAATTGGCGAATTTGAGATGGTCACCTTTCCTGGTGAGCTCACCGTACGCATCGGCCTGGGCATCAAGGAGCGATCCAACCCACACACGTTTGTGGCAGGGTACACTAATGGATACATCTATTACGCTCCGACCGCCAAACAATTACTCAATGTGGGCGGCGCGCAGGAAGACAGCGATTGCATCCTCGATCCCGCTTGGCAGGCAATTTTTGAAAAGCAAGTTACATCACTACTGCTACGATTACAGTGACTGATGATTTTTTCATTTGCGGTAATTAGTGGCCCTGACTATTTACCCTTTTTCATTTCCGCTAATAACTTATCCACCGCTTCGTCCATGCGTTCTCCGCGGACGTTTTTGTATCGAATTACACCCTTGTGATCCAAGACATAAATCGTCGGCCAGCTGCGGACATTCCACGCGCTGGAAATTGGGCCACCAGTACTGCCACCGTTCCAGAATGATCGCCAAGTAATCCCTTGCTTTTTCATAACTTTCTTCAACGCTTCGCGATCGCGATCACTATTAATCCCAAGTAACGCAAATGGTTGACCTTCAAGACGCTTTACGAGCGACCGCTCGTGCGGGTACATAGCCCGACAAGGAGGTCACCAATCGCCCCAAAAATCCAGCACCACAACTTTTCCCCGATAATCGCTCAATTTGAACTTCACGCCGTCGATGTCTTCGGCTTCAATTTCTGGTGCAACCTTGCCAATACTAAGTGCTTTCGCGGGAACTACAGCGGTGCAAGCTGATGTTTGCAAGAACACCGCAGAGCTCAAAATCGCAAACAGCACCAACGTCTTATCTTTTATTCGCATCTCAATATGCCTCTACTATTTAAATGGGGAGTGGGGAATGTCCCAATAGGTATTTCGTGTTATTATACGCATCCACAATAAAGAACAACAAGCATGACTACTTGGTTTCCTCAATTTCTTTCAGCAACGCATCAACCGCTTCATCCATCCGTTCTCCACGGACGTTTTTATAACGAATAACGCCATTGTGGTCCAACACGTAAATTGTTGGCCAGCTGTGGACATCCCACTTAGTAGAAATCGGCCCGCCAGTGCTACCGCCGTTCCAGAATGATCGCCAAGTAATCCCCTGCTCTTTCATAACCTTCTTCAACGCTTCGCGATCGCGATCACTATTAATCCCAAGTAACGCAAATGGTTGACCTTCAAGACGCTTTACGAGCGACCGCTCGTGCGGGTACATAGCCCGACAAGGAGGTCACCAATCGCCCCAAAAATCCAGCACGACTACTTTTCCTCGGTAGTCACTAAGCTTGAATTTCACACCGTCAATATCTTCAGCTGCAATTTCGGGCGCAACCTTGCCAATACCGATATTTTTCGTGGCATACAATGCCCCTGCCGCGCGGTCACCTAGATTACCACGCAGATAGCTAACATCGGCATACTTGTCGACCACTTGCTGGTATAGTTTTTCTGCTATAGCTTGATTCCCAGGCGCACGATCCGCGCTTTTTTGCATTTGATAAGCTAACGAGAAGCAAGCAATCCCACGGGCGTCACGGTGAGGACTACGATCAATAACTGCCTGTAAAAAGGTTTGCACATCCGCTGTAATCGTGCGTTGCAACCCTTGGCACAACAAAGCCAATCGTTCGTCTTTCACGTAATGTTCAGCCAACAGTTTAAGTGCCGGTCCCGTATCACGACTACCAATTCTATTTCCCATCTGCACGACCCACACCAATGAATCCACAGCAGCCTTGCTATCAGGATAATCCGTCGCGACTTTCATAAAACGCGGAGAATAATCAAGCCCCATCGTCGTCATGCGTTTACGAATCTTAAGCTGTTCGGCTTTGTCCTTTGTTTCTCGAAAATCCTTAGACAACTGTAGTTGCTCAACTCGGAACTCCGCGACCATTTCACTGTATTGTGTATCTGGTGTTTTTCCCGTTTCGGTTGCCTGACCAAACACCTCCGTGGTCGTCAACGCTACCAGAATCAATAGAACTGAAGTTATACTCTTTACTCGCATTGTGCATCACCCTTTTTTCATTGACGGAAATAGCTAAGACCACTAACCATTGTTTACAGCCAACATTATATCCACCCCAATATCCAAACAACAAGTTTTTAAATATAAATCTTTTATTTAGGCAGCCTATCCTGGTTTACTAACGACTTTCGTTTTCCATACTTTAATAGCATCTGCCCATAGGCCGGCATAGTTTTGAGCGCTTCACCTAATAGCGTTTTTGCATCTATCGCTTGACGACTTAAACCACTCGTACCTAATGAACTTTCTTCTTTGACATCATTTAAAACATCATAAAAACGGCCATCACGATACAGCTTATACCGCTGAGTTCGCACGAACGCGAGTGCCATTCCCTTTTCAGGTCTAGGATGATAGAAGATGTGAATCCATTTTCTGGGCTCACCCGTTTTTCCGCGTAACTGCCACAGGAAAGACTGACCATCGATATTTTGGGGAGGGACTACACCAACTGCCTCGAGTGTTGTTGGTAAGAAGTCCGAAAAATCAATCAAATTTGAGTTAATCTGACCAGCGTCTACACTTCCAGGTTGATAGGCAACGAATGGAACGCGTGTTCCGGCGTCGGTCATTTTCCCTTTCCCTCCCCGTATCGCGACACCGTTAAGACGTGACCGAATCGCTACATTGGTACCGTTGTCACCGACAAATAGAATTAGTGTATTCTCGGCGATACCAACTTCGCGGGTCTTATCAACAATCCGCCCGACAAGCGTATCCATATAGGTCGTCATATCCTCGAAGTTCTTTTGCTTATCCTGGGACATCCGATTTTCACTAGCGGGCGTAGGCACAAAGGGATTGTGGGTAAGAATCATCGGGTAATACACAAAGAATGGTTTGTTGCGATTGTCCTCGATAAAATCGGTAATGTGCTTAGTTGCAATATCGGGTCCATACTCAGTGGCACCGAACTGCTTATTCTCGCCATCTACATACAACAGTGGATTCCAAAAGCGACCGCCAAGTTTATCAACCTGCCACAGACACATGGAGTCGAATCCTGCGTCCTCAGGCATCGTGCCTTTGCCCCGGAACCGTTCTGCATAATGTTCAGCACCGTAGAGTTGCCATTTCCCAGCAATGCAAGTGCGATAACCGTTCTCCTGAAAATACTGTCCGAGGGTTTTCTGATCCTGCCGGAGGACTGAAAATGCGGCGTAGTTACGTACGTTCGATAAGCCAGTCATAAGTTTCACTCGACTCGGCGTACATAACGGCTGCGAATAGCAATGCGTAAAGGACATGCCTTCCGCTACCAACTGATCTAACCGCGGTGTCTTGTATTGATTACTACCAGCAAAGCCAAAACACTCATAACCAATATCATCGGCCATAATTAAAATAATGTTGGTTTTTGGCGCCGCCACCAGAGGAAGTACACTGAAACACAACGCCAGAGATGCCGAAACTAATTTTTTATGAATTTCCATCTTTCCTTTTGGTCCTTAAAACGAAATAATCAACGAGGTTCATTTACCAATACTAGTTACCTAGGAAATGCAGCATGCCCACCCGCAAGACGATCTCCATTCTAACTCTTGTTTTAGTCGCCTCTTCGCTCAGTCACCATAACTCCGTCTTTGCCGAGGCCGAACAAGAACAGTTGCAAGCGAGCCAATTGAAGTGGGAGCAATTGCGGGCGTCATGCGAAGGTAATTATTCATACACTGTTACCACGTTTAGTTTTACTGGGTATCGCACTACTACCACAGTAACAATACGAGATAACAAAGTCCACCAACGTAAGTATGAAGCGTTTGGAGGCGCGCCACCAGTGCCGCTTCCCGTAAATCCCAACGGAAAGCCTCCGGTTATCAAACCACTAAAAAGTTGGACGGAAACCGGCGCTAAACTGGGAACTCACAAAGAAGGTGCTAAACCACAAACGCTTGATGTCTTATATCAATTTGCCGCTAAAATCATCCAACGTGACCTCGCACCCCATGAGAAACGATACGTTCGATTCTTCAAGAATGGCTTGCTAAAGTCATGCTTCACGATTGACAATCGTATTGCCGATGACGCACCGATCAACGGAGTAAGTATCAATTCGATCACACCAAGCGACAAATAGCACTTCGGAGCCACAATCAATTACCGTTTGAGTTACTGGGCAGGGTGACTTGCGTGTCACCACCAAGATACAGAAACAAGTCGCGAATCTGACCGTCTGAAAACACTTGCATCATGCCGTCGGGCATCATCGATCGTTTTTGTGTAGCCATCTCATCAATATCGTTCATCGCTAACTTAACCGCAGACTGCTGCGTTCGTATCACTACAGCACGATCGTCTTGATAGGTGATGTACCCGCTGAGTAGACGTCCTTGTGTGGTAATGATTGTAGTCAGTCGATAGGCTGGGTCGATTACAGCACTTGGGTCCGTCAGGTTATTGATCAGATAATCCACATTTTTGCGTCCTGAGCCAGTCAAGTCTGGACCGACGCGTCCCCCCTCGCTGAACAAAGTGTGGCAGCGAACGCACGTCCGCTCGAAAATCAACCGGCCCTGCTCGGCATTGCCTTGCGCAATGAATTCGTTCGAGAGCAATCTCTTCAGACGCACAATTTCCGCTGCGCGTTTCGAAACTCCGCTCTCAACAGGCCAAATTGTCGCAATTCGATCGGCCACATCGGATAATTCAAACGAACGCAATTGTTGCAGCGCGAAGGATGAGATGTCCGTTTTATCAATAACGTCCGCTTCAATAGCGGTCAGCATTCGTTTTACAAATCCCTGTCGTGTCACCAACACATCGATTGCCGCTTGTTTGGCGGCGTCAGAATACGCGGCGTACCTCTGCAGCAAAATACTCGGTGTCATTTCGTCATTCCGGTTGACCAACGCCTGCAACGCTGCCAGACGCAAACCTTCCGAATCACCTCTCGCATTTCCTTTTTGAACAAGCGAGTGCAACAATTCGACCGTAACTGCATCAGGCACCTGCAATAATGATTCCAATGCATAGGCTCGCTTTGCTATGGACAACGTGTCATCGTCGACCAACGCCCGCAACGCTGCAATAGATTGTTTATCGCCAAACAACGTAGATAACTGAGCGACCAAGAGTTGCGAGCTTTGGGTCCCGTCGCGCGCCACTAGTGCCATCATTGTTTTCCAAGCTAAGGGCATGGGTTGAGCTCCGTGCTTGGTTATTGATGACAACAACCCCCGCAACATATGTTTCCTCATCGTTCCGTTAGGGGCGCCTAGGATCGTATCGACAACATCATCAAGTTGTGGGCGTACAGCATCCGCTGCCCGTCGCACGATATATTGCGACAACAAGGGATTTTCCGAGGTTGTGGCGTATTTGAGGAATGCCGCACGGTTCAATTCAATCATGGGTTCCAACGCGTACCAAATCATCAATGTCAACAATCGATCGTCGAGGTGGTCACCGTGAGATAGCAAACCTGACAAAATAGATGCTCTGTCTTCTAAAGCAAACCGCTGAACGGCGCTGGCGAGGGCGAGTCGAACTGTCGGCGATGATTCACTTCTGGCAAGCTTCGCTAATTCAACGTGCGTGTCCGAAAGTGCTGGGTCCATTTCCACTAGCAACCGGACAGCCCAACGTCTCACATGCTCGTCCTCTGAATAAAGTAGCCGAACCAATTTCCGTTCATTAAGGTCACCTACAAGATTGAGGGTCCACATAGCCCGTAGGCGCTGAACCGTCGAGCTAGAAAATTCAAACTGTTTTTTTAACAATACTCGGACATCACGTAATTCCTGCCCTGCTATGTATCGCTCGTGCAATATCCGCCGCGCGTGCCGCACTAGCCATTCATTGGTTGCACTATGCAGTTCCCCCAGTTCTAGGTTGGTCATCTTACGCAAATCGCCTTGGAAGGTTTTCGGCGTGCCGTAGGAAATCCGGTAAATGCGCCCACTTGATCGATGACTGCCATCACTGTCGTGGCATTCGCCAAAATCATGCCAATCCGATACAAACACCGTTCCGTCAGGACCATACTTTATGGTGAGCCCGCGGAACCAAGGATCATTGCCAAACAAAAAATCGTCGGCATGTTCTGCGACGTACGTCGAATCGTGTGGCACTAGCACGTCGCTGTTGACTCGATTGCCGTGCAAATTATTAGTGAACAATGCACCACGGTACTTCGCTGGCCAATTATCACCCAGATATATCATCGCTCCGCAATGCGCATGTCCGCCACCAGCGACGCTGTGTAAATCAGTAGATTCCCGCGAACTTGTCCACGCCCCACCACCCCAATGCAGGTGGTTGGCATTGGACTGTACACGTTCATAGACGTATTGATAATCACCTTCCGTCGCCCTCCGCTGACAATACATCCCTGGCACGATGTGCCACAAATGAGCAATCACGGTGTTGGTCGTAAATAGATCGCCATATTGATTGAAGTCCGCCCCCCAAGGGTTTACCATCCCATCCGCTATTACTTCGAAATCATGGGTTATGGGATCCATTCGCCACAATCCCCGCGAAATTACTGTTCGCTGTTTGTCGTTACTCCCCGGCTTACCGATTTTGGATTTTTCCGACAAACCAATGGCGCCATAGAGCATTCCATCTGGCCCCCAATGAAAATTATTAAGTACGTTATTGGACGAAATCTGGAATCCATCTAGTACAGTAACCGCCGGGCCATCTGGAACGTCATCTCCGTCCTTGTCCGCAATGAAGATCAACTCCGGAGTGTTACCGAGCCACACTCCACCATGCCCAACCGCAATTGCGGATAGATAACGCCCCTTGTCCCAGAATACTTTACGCGTATCAAAAGTTCCGTCGTTATCTGTGTCTTGGAAGATCAAAACTCGATCGGATTGATTATCTTTGTCCCACACGGGGTGGGCGTAATTCTCGACGACCCACAAGCGACCGCGATCATCGAAATCAAATGCTATCGGTCGTCGCAAGTCAGGTTCACCCGCAAATAAAGTGACATTAAATCCTGCGGGTACGGTTATCTTTTCGAGCGACTGCTGTGGCGTCAGTGAAATATCTGCCGGGTTTTGCGTATTCGTTACCCCAGCAGGTAATTCATCGGCGATGCATAAACGAGTCGATATTCCATCAGCGATAACTAACACGAGTAGGCATTGATAGATCATTGTTCGATTAGATTTCATAAACGTATTCTAACATTAATGCATCGGCGGGGAAACTTCCCTGCTATTTCGTCACCAAAACCCCTCTCCTGTATAATCTCGTTGTGTGCATCGGTGATAATTAGCGGGACAAGTTAACCCACGAATACGCCACGCAGGATGGCCCCTACGGCTATAATTGATTCTTTAACTACTGAATAACGACTGCTAAACATGAACGACGCGACCAACAATTCCCTGTTAACAATAGACATCGACTTAGACGCCGACGGTATTCATTTTGGCAACCTCAAGGTACCGCGATCCACGAATAGCGCCGGATGGGCTCAATACTACATCCCCATAGTGGTCATTAAAAACGGCGCTGGTCCAACCGCAGTCTTTTCCGGCGGTAACCACGGAGATGAATACGAGGGTCAGGTCACCCTGATGAACCTCGCGCGGACCATTGACATTGCAAACGTGCGCGGCCGTATTATTGTGATCCCCATGCTCAATAAACCCGCCGCGATGGCCGGTACGCGATTATCGCCTATCGACGGCAAAAACATGAACCGCGCTTTTCCAGGCTCTGCGGATGACGACATCACCGGACAAATCGCCCACTATGTTGCCCACAACATTATCCCACTTGCAGATCTCGTCGTTGATATACATTCTGGCGGGAGCTCAATGCACTTCCTCCCTTCGGTCAACATGCACGAACTCGACGATAAGGAGCAAATGCAGTCCATGCTTGAAGCAGGCAAGGCCGCCGGCGCACCCTATGTATTTCTTTATGCTGACGTCGCTGGCAGTGGACTTCTCCCCTCGTACGCGGAAGGGCTCGGGAAAATTACTCTCGGTACAGAGATGGGAAGTAAAGCGCAATTCGGCAAAGAAACACTCGCCACAACCCGCGATTGCATTCATAATTTGCTTGTCTGGATTGGCATCTTAGACGAACCGAGCATCACTCTTTGCGACAAGCCACCGCTTGTTGTCAAAGGGACGGATACGCGCGACTATGTTATGGCACCTTGCAGTGGTATCCTCGAACCATTTGTTGAATTAGGTGATACCGTAACGACTGGTGATGTCATCGCACAAATTCATAACCCCGAAGACATTTCCGCTCCTGCCATTGAAGTACGAGTGGAGTCAAACGGAATGATCATGTGTCGACGCAGCAATCCATTAACTAGCCAAGGTGAAGTTGTCGTGACGATTGTTCGCGAAGTTCAAGAATAGACCACACTCCAGATTTCCCACAATATATAATTGAATTTGGTATAATCCAGTCAAGCTAAACTCCACCCACCAATAAAGGACGATGATATGTGCATTTCCGAAACAACAGGCAATCTACTCGAATCGTGTCAACACACCGGTACAGCAGCCACTCAATTCCCGCCGGTCGCGCGACGTGCTTTTCTAGGCAGCCTAGCAACAATCGGAATTGCCAGTAGCATCGCATCGCAAACCCAAGCCTTTGACGAACCCGCGGCCACAGATGCTACTCCAGCAAAACCTGCCGAATCACTCATCAAAGAACTGTATGCATCGCTATCTACGAAGCAACGAAACGACAATGTATATGCATACAATAAAAAGTCCGACGGTGGGCTGACTCGCCACGGTATGTACAACGCACCTTATGGCG
Source organism: Planctomycetaceae bacterium (assembly GCA_018660825.1). Taxonomy (GTDB): domain Bacteria; phylum Planctomycetota; class Planctomycetia; order Pirellulales; family Pirellulaceae; genus UBA721. Next base: position 9,280 of record JABJJO010000169.1, read on the forward strand.
GCAAAAAAATTGGTGATCAATACAGTAAAACGCAGCAAGAACTGATCGACCGTATCCTAAAAGCCATGACGCGCGATGAAGAAGGCTATGTCAAAATTACACGTGGCGGTCGCTTTGACAGCAGTAATAATCTACAGGGCTGTGGCGCATCTTTTTTCGGCAATGCTACAGATGAAAACAAATATTGTTTCATGTTCACCTCACACCACCTGACAATCCGCTGTGATGGGAACTCAGCGCCAGGCGCAGCCTTTGCTGGTCCGCTATATTATGGTCACTCAGCTGACGGCTACTCAACGGGCAACGTGTACCATTATCAAACGCAACAAGTCCACGAATTCTTTGATGCGTTGGATTCCAAACAACGGAAAATTGGTCTCACCAACGGCAACCCTGGCGAACGAGCTCCATCCATAAAGTTCCGCGAAAACACGGCAAATATCCCCGGCATCGGAGTAGACCAACTGTCAGCTGATCAAAAAGAACTAATGCAAGCGGTTATGCAAAGTGTCTTATCACCTTATCGCCAGGAAGACGCTGACGAAGTGATGGAGATTATCGAGCACAACGGTGGCATGGATAAACTACGACTTGCCTTCTACAAAGATTCCGACACAACGGATTCCCTGCGATGGCACTTCTGGCGAATCGAAGGGCCTGGTCTCGTATGGAACTACCGAGCACTACCGCACGTCCACACCTTTGTGAATATCGCAAAAGTGTAACGACCTTCGCATTCTTTTCGTGTTTGCAACTTGCCCGTTCTGAAGCCGATCTCGGATTTGTGCTATTAACGGTATTAAGGCGCTGACCACGAAGAACACATAGCTTTCTTGGCTGTCCTCGTCAGCTTTTTGATTGCCAGTTCTCGTCGCAGGGCATCGCCATGTGAGGCGACGGTTTCCTGATAGACCAGCACTACAGGTAGACGCGCACGAGTATACTTTGAGGCGATGGCGTTGTTATGTTGTTTGCAGCGTCGCTCGATATCCTTAGTGATGCCGGTATAGAGCGTGTTGTCAGCGCAGCGCAATATGTAGACAAACCAATCTTCTACCAATTCCGACACCTATTAACCCAACTTCCACCCGGAACGGTATTCACGATGGATAAACTGGTCCGCATTGGGGCAGTTTGTGGCTTGCATCGTCTCGGCATCCCATGTTAGTTTCTGGCCAGCGCGGTAGGCGACATTCCCCAGATGATTCGCTTCAGTCAACCAACCTGCATACTCAAAATTGCAAGTCGTTGGCGCGCCAGTTTTACAGGCGTGAATCCACTCCGCGTGATGACCACGTGAAGCGGGAATTGTTTGTTCGGGACGTGTAAAATCAGCAAATTCGTCCGTCGGCAGGAGCACGTGCTTACCATAGTCCGACAACAACATCCCCTTGGTTCCTACGAATAGCATTCCGCTGCCCCACTGGGGTATCTTTTTGTCGATCCAAATTTGCGGTTTATAGGTTCCTTGATACCACTTTAGCGTGGTAGCTGGTTGTTCGCCTTGTTTTTCATATGTGTAGGTCGCAGTCATCGATGCGGGTGCAATTTCTCGATTTACCGCCGGTCCAGTAGCCTCGATAGTCGTGGGAGCTTTCAGTTTCAAAGCCCAAAATGGTAAGTCTACAAAGTGACTACCGAGGTCGGACATTGTACCGTTGCCAAAATCCCACCAGCGATACCATTTAGGACCTGGGAAGTAGACGTTATTAAACGCCCGCTTGGGTGCAGGTCCTAACCACAAATCCCAATTTAGTCCTTTTGGCACCTCATCCGCTTTAGCCGGACGATTTTGTGCAAACACGATATCGTTGTGTTTACGCGCGACTTCTGCAGAAGGTTGCCATCCCCAAGCACGACCCACCCATACGTGTGTTTCAGTTACATCACCAATCGCTCCCGCTTGGATCAATTCCACCACTCGCCGGAAGTTATTGCCCGCATGAATCTGAGTTCCCATTTGGGTGGCAACCCCAGCGTGACTGGCAGCTTCGCGAATAACTCGGCATTCCGCGATATTGTAGGCTAACGGTTTTTCACAATACACGTGTTTTTTCATTTGCAGCGCTGGCAATGTCGCAAACGCATGTGTATGTTCACAAGTACTAACGACCGCAGCGTCAAAACTCTTAACGGAGTCATACAATCTTCGGAAATCATTGAACGCTGCCGCGTTTGGATGTCGGTTGCGACCAAATGCGAGGTTGTTTTCGTTCACGTCACACACGCCCACAATATTCTCTGACTCAACACTGCGAAGATTAGATCCTCCGCGACCGCCAGTCCCGATCACCACAATATCTAATTTCTCGTTCAGGTTTCGCCCACGAAGAATTGCTGGCGCTGCAAACAGAGTCGAAGCGGCTACGGTTGTTTTAGTAAATTGACGTCGAGTGATTTTTGTTTTGGGCACGATTTTAGATTCCTGCTTATATATCTTATATCTGTTTTTTAGAGTCCAGAGGAGGCAAGCCCCCTCATCCGTGGTGCAACTAAACCATTACAACCTATTGCCTCTACAAATGCAAACATTGCGTGCCGGTTATAGTCCATCAATCCAAGTCAGAAGCTAGGTATATACTCGCGGTTAAACACCTTACAATACGGCTATGAGAACTCTACTAACTACCACTATCGTCGTTCTATTTCTGCCTGTCATTAGTGCTGCTCAGCAACTACAGCCTTTGAAGTACAACAATCCCGGACTGGCCGTCGACCTGGGCGTCGGACTTTGGGCATGGCCAGTACCCTGCGACGCGGATGGTGATGGCGATTATGACCTGCTTGTAGCGTGTCCAGACAAACCGTCCAACGGAGTTTGGTTTTTCGAGAACACGTCGGGCGATACGGCTACGAATCCATTTCCAGTTTTCAAACCAGCCAAGCGTCTTAGCCACGCTGTTCATTATGTAATGCCTAGTTACGTTGACGGCAAATTACACGTGCTCACACCAGGCTTTGAATATACCGATTTCATTAAATCTGGTTTGACACAACGAATTAAACTTTCGGTGGAATCCAATTTTTACAAAACTACGGGACCGCAGAAAAAGGGGCCCAAGGTTCGGCACAATCAATGGCGTTACGTCGATTACGACGGCGACGCCAATCTTGATTTAGTTGTCGGTATTGAAGACTGGAGTTATTACGGCTGGGATGATGCCTGGGATAGCAGCGGCAAATGGACCAATGGCAAACTGCATGGTTTTGTGCTGCTATTTCGCAACGAGGGCACCACTGACGACCCTAAATACGCGGAACCACGAAAGCTAACAACCACCAACGGGCTTATCGACACCTACGGCTGTCCCTCGCCGAACTTTGTTGACTTCGATAACGACGGTGACCTAGACTTGTTGTGTGGCGAATTTATCGACGGATTCACCTATTTCCAAAACACCGGAACTCGTACTGCTCCGGTTTACGCCAACGGTACCCGCCTACGTCAAAAAAACGGCGATCCCTTAACGATGGATCTGCAAATGATTGTTCCCGTTGCGTTTGATTGGGACAACGACGGTGATGCCGACCTGATTGTTGGCGACGAGGATGGCCGCGTCGCTCTCGTCGAAAACACCGGTACTCACGACGATCACAATACTCCTATATTTGCGCCTGCTAAATATTTTCAACAAGAAGCGGATACTCTGAAGTGCGGTGCCCTAGCCACACCCGTTGGATATGACTGGGATAGCGACGGTGACATGGATCTCCTATCGGGGAACACCGCAGGATATATTGAATTCTTCGAGAACCTAAGCGGTCCAAATGTCGAATCACCAAAATGGGCTGCACCCCTACGACTGCAGGCCGGCGGGAAAACGTTCCGCATCATGGCGGGCCCCAACGGCAGTATCCAAGGACCCGCGGAAGCAAAGTGGGGTTACTCGACGCTGAGTGTTGCCGATTGGGACGGAGACAAATTGCCAGATATCTTGGTCAACGGCATCTGGGGACAAGTTATGCTGCTGACGAATACTGGCACTGCAAGCGAACCACAACTAGCTGCGCCGCAGGTTTTGCAGGTCGCGTGGACGGACGCACCCACCAAACCTGCCTGGATGTGGTGGAACCCCAAAGACAACGAACTCGCTACGCAATGGCGAACGACCCCGATTGGTATCGACTGGAACAGAGATGGACTCACCGACCTGTTGTCACTTGATCACGAAGGTTATTTTTGTCTTTACAAGCGCAAAAGACAAAACGGAAAACTAATTCTACTTCCTCCACAACGAGTGTTTTACGGCGACAACAACTCCATTACGGACCCGAACCACCGAGTGCAAAATGCTGTTGCGGGCCCGTTACAACTCAACTACCGAATGGCCGGAGGCAGTGGGCGACGAAAAATATGGACAACTGATTGGGACGGTGATGGCCACGTCGACCTGTTAGTAAATTCCAGTAATGCGAATTTACTATTGCAAGTCAAAGCCACGGACAATCGCTGGACGTTTCACGATACTGGACCACTAGTCAAACAAAGTATCCAAGGACACACAACAAGTCCTACCGTTGTCGACTTTAACGGTGATGGAATTCCCGATTACTTAGGTGGGGCTGAAGATGGGCGTCTTTACTACCAGCGAAACCCGCGCTCGAACTGATCCACGCTGAGCAAATCCATAACACCCCAGCAAAACCAACCGGACAAAAGCCAGCATGCCAATTCCACCTAATGACCCGATGGTGACCCTCCCCATGGTCAGCCCATTTGATGCTCATGGTAAATTGGATTTGGATGCAGCTGAACGTAATGTTCAGCGTTGGCTAAAGACGCCGATTTCCGGGTACTTGGTCGGCAGTCAGTCCGGCGAAGAATTCATGATGAACGAGCAGGAACGGGTTTCCCTACTGCGAACCGTTACCGACAGCCTGACGGGTGAAACCTTCAGCATCGGTGGAATTGACTGCCCCTCCGCAATCGAGACGCTGCGACAGGCGGAAAACTACGTCGAGGCTGGGGCGGAAATGTTACGGATACGGTTTCCTCGAGAGGAAGCACTCGTAACAGATTACTTCCATGAAATCCTGCCCCGCTGTCCTGCTCCCGTATTATTGATGCACCAGACGTCCCCCGCTAGTTTTGGAATTGCTGCAAGGCCGGCCGCAACGCCGAAAGTCCTTGGGGAAATCGCGGGACTTGATAACGTCTTTGGGTATGTAACGGATCACGACATGCGGTTCGAAGCTCAGGTCCGCCGTTATGTCCCTGCGGACAAGCGATTTTGGATTTGTAACGGTAGCATGATTTTGTCCGGCACACTGATCGGATGCAATGGAACCACGACTGCTTTTTCAAATATCTGGCCAGCCGCCCTAAAAGACCTTCTCGATTTAGGCATGGCCGGAAACTACGATCAGGGGCAACCGCTACAGGAACAAATCAGGTTGATTGATGAGATTATGCTCCCCTATCTAGCAGGCGGCATTAAGACCTGTCTCCAACTGATGGGATTCGAAGGCATGAACCCCCGAAATCCAACCAGGGGGATGTCCACCGAAAAACTTCGCAGATTGGAAATCGCCCTGCGCGATGCCGGACTCATTCAGTAATGACCCAGCGGAGTCTGACTGTCTCCTGATACTACCTGAGCTATTTCTCGATGCAGTACAACGTTTTATCGGTACGAATCAGTAATCTGCCATCGACCGCCGACGGACTTGCGAACAACGTTCCGCCTAGTTCATTTTTTCCGAGCTCAGTGTATTTGACGCCCGGTTCAATCACCGTAGTGACTCCGTCCCGTTCAAAGAAATAGATTTTTCCATCCGCGTATAATGGCGATGCCCAAAATCTCGCTCCCATACGATGGACCCAATGCACCTCGCCGGTCCGTGAGTCGAGGCACGTGACAATCCCATTATCCGACGAAAAATATATTTCATTACCGACGACCACGGGACTCGACACATTCGGCACTTGCCGATCGAATCGCCATTTTACCACCGCTTTTTGTTGACTGCCTACGGTTTGGACCTCTAACGCTAACATCGCGGCCTTCATGTAGCCAGTCGTGACGAACACCAGGCCATTTCCGCTGACCGGGCGAGCGGCATTGGAGAAACCTAGTTGGCCATAGTGATGCTTCCATAGTTCCTTGCCCGATTCTGGATCATAGCCATAAACCCAATCTGCCGAGGGTGAAACAATTTGATCGTTCCCATTGATCTCCACGACCACCGGCGTGCAATAAGATTTCCGTAACTGAGGATTATCATTCAGTTCGCCCGACCGTTCTGTCTTCCATGCAATTTTGCCCGTTTTTTTATCCAACGCAACGATATACTGTTGGTCGATGCCATCGCAATGCAGGATCAACAAATCATTCCACAAAACTGGCGAGCTCCCTGGGCCATTTTCCAACTTCACCGAGAGATTTCTATTGCTCCAAACAACTTGTAAGGATTTTGTGTTCAATCCGATCATGCCTAAGGCCCCAAAATGGCAATACAGCATCTCACCCTCTAAGATTGGGGTGGGTGTGGCATATGAATTTGTGCGATGTATTATCTGCGGATCATCCACCGCCAGCACTTCTATATTATGCAATTCTTTTCCGGTCGCTAACTCAAAACAGATCGCTCGCAAACTGACATGCTTAGAAATAATCAACGGTTGAGAATTCGTAGTTAACTTACGTCGTCTCGCTTGCTCTTCAGCGGACGCTGGTGTGTGAATTCCGGTCGTGATCCAAACTTTCCCATCTCCCACAATCGGAGTTGACCAACCCAGTCCCTCGACCGTTGCCGCCCAAGCAATCCCAGTGGTGGCATTCCATTTCACGGGCAGGTTTTTCGCGTCTGCATGACCGACACCGCCCTTGCCACGCCATTCGCTGAAACTATCCTGGGCAAAACTGTCAGGCGTCATCGTCAACGCACAAACCATAATTGCAAATGTCGTAGTTAGAATGGTTTTCATCGAGTTCCTTTTTAACGGACTATTGGAGTTTTTGCTCGTGTCTACTGAGTTAATTCGTGGCCCTATTACAAACGACCCCGTATAAACTCAGTCACATCGTTTAGCACTTCTGGCGAAATTGTTTCTTCAATCGTACCATATTCACCTACAGCGCCGGTTTTGGAATGCTGCAATAAATGATTCAGCTGCGGATAGATTTTGACTTGATAGTCTCGGCACTTTCCAAATTGCAATGCAGTTTCGAACGGCCCCGCACTCTGTTTAGGAGGCACTTGCAAATCATTCTCTCCAAACACTGCAAACACTGGACAGCGAGTATTCTGGATGGCTGGGACTGGGTCGAGGGACAAAAAATACCGCATCCAGGGACTACTCAACTGTTTACCGATCGCTTCGATTTCTGTATTTATCTGGGCTGCTGCCAGCTTGATGAGCACCGGCGCGGATTTCATGTGTTTTGCGACTAATGTCTTCCTGTTTTCAATAAACGTTGCATCAGCTGCATCCTTTGGATTTGCCAACACTAAATCAATCGTTTCCTTGAACAACGGCATAAACCAATCCAGAGTTTTCTTATCGACCCCAGCAGCTCCCCGCAGCAAACGATTTTGTTCAACCAGAATATCCGCTCCGGACACCCCAGGCCCCGCCAAGCACACAATCCCCGTTAGTCGGCGGTCATTTACGGCAACCATCGGCGCGATCATGCCACCCTCGCTATGACCGATCAACCACACGGCACGTTTATCAACTCGGGGATGGCCTCGCAAGAACTCAACTCCAGCCTCGACGTCTGTTACCAATTCCAATGTTGTATCTCCCGAGGAAACTTTAGAACTTCCCCCTACTCCTCGATCATCCACCCGCAGCACCCCGATCCCCGCACGTGTTAAATGGTCCGCGATCACCCAAAACGGACGGTGTCCCAAAATTGTCTCATCCCGATCCTGAGATCCTGAACCGGTTATCAACAGTGCTACTGGGACTCGTTCACGTCCCGGTGGTAACGTCAACGTACCCGCCAGGGTTCCACCAGACTCTTTGTTAATATACTCGACTTCGATGATGTCATAGGGAAAGGGCGCTTGCGGTTCTTGCGGCCGATTAGGCCGGGGAAATTCGTCAACCCTTTTAAGAATTAGGGCGATTGGGATCCCCTGAACAAACAAACCCTTCATTTCATTTCCGGAATCTTTAACCTCGGCCGTATAACTTGCCTTGAGGGCTGTTATTTGAAATGAAAAATGCTCACCATCATACGTTACTTTTTCCAACGCAATCGGCGCACTTCCTTGATCAAAACTGTACATATTTCCATTGAGCGAATTTCCGGTGTGCACAATTTCTAAACCAATCCGCAACTTTGCCCCACCAACAGCAAGTGTGCCGTGCCATTTTCCGGACAGATTAATTTCCGTTTCAACAGCGTGCAAGGGCAGGCAGAACAGTACAATCATCAGCAAAGAGGTAATCATATTTCGCATCGTGTTGAGCATCCTCGTTCCAAAAAAACTTAACGGGTCTGATAGTTATACGTTTATCTGTGGATTATATTGCATCAAAGGATGCCCAACCAATAAAAAACCTGCGATGGTTACCTCCCCCCAGCTACGGCGAAAATTATGCTGATAACTCTATCACCCGCAAAAACACTCAATTACGAACCGCAATCACTTACCTGCGAATTTACGACCCCTCGACTATTGGAATACTCACAGCGCATTATAAACGATATGCAACGTTTTAATTCAGACGAAATCGCGGGGCTAATGGGCGTGAGCGACAAGATCGCGGACTTGACCTATAACAGATTTCAATCGTGGGTAACGCCTTTCAGTAAAACCAATGCTAAGCAAGCCGTACTCGCATTTCAGGGCCAAGCCTACGATGGAATGGATGCAGCCCAGTGGAGTCCCGACGACTTTACTGCATCACAAGATATGCTCCGCATCCTCTCCGGATTGTATGGAATATTGCGTCCGCTCGATTTGATGCAAGCCTATCGTTTGGAAATGGGGACTCGGGTTGCGATCGAAAAAGAAAAGAACCTGTATTTGTTTTGGGGTTCTACGCTAACTGATTTACTCAACTCAGATCTGGCGGATACCAACTCGGATACGCTTATTAATTTAGCATCTAACGAGTACTTCAAAGCGATCAAAAAGAAAGAACTCAACGCCCAGATCATCACGCCCGCCTTTAAGGAAGAACGTGATGGAACCTTCAAGATGATTTCATTTTACGCAAAGGTTGCGCGTGGCCAAATGACCTCCTACATAATCCGTAACCGCTTAACAGACCCCGAACAAATTAAGCAATTTGACAAAGATGGCTATAAGTATAACTCATCCGAATCGAACGATACCGATTGGGTATTTACACGCAAGTCTGCCTAATAGCCAGCTACTATAAATTGTGCTGCCCAAGCACGATCAACGGTTGGATTTTCAGCGGGTCGACATCAGCCCTACCTCTACAATTCGCACGTAATATATACCATAATAATAATTAAACATTTCACACTTTTAGTATTCGGATCAAACCATGAAAACCATTCGCCTTTTTTGCATTCCTCTGCTACTCATTGCCTTCACGACCATCACAGGGGCAGAGCCCCATTCTGCTATCAAGCCGGTGCCTCGCAACGGTGGCTGGATGACTCGACACGAAAGTTTCAATAAACGTGTTGCTCAAGGCAAGGTAGATCTCGTATTTATCGGCGATTCGATTACCCAAGCATGGGAAGGCAATGGCAAAGACGTCTGGGCAAAATACTATGGCAAACGTAATGCAGTAAACCTTGGCATCGGTGGCGATCGTACTCAACACGTCATCTGGCGACTTGACAACGGCAACCTAAAGGACATCGCGCCAAAAGCCGCTGTGATTATGATTGGCACAAACAACTCTGGCAGCAACAGTCCAGCGGAGATTGCAGACGGCGTTAAAGTCATCGTCGAACAAATTCGCAAGAAATCACCAAACACTAAAATCCTGTTGCTCGCAGTATTCCCACGAGGCACCAACAACGACGATACTCGACGCAAAGTAAACCAAGGCGCTAACGCGATCTTTGAGAAACTTGCAGATTCAAAACACGTGCATTACCTTGATATCGGACAACATTTTCTGACCGACGACGGCACACTCACTCGGGAAATAATGCCAGACCTGTTGCATCTCAGCCCCAAAGGATACACTATCTGGGCCGAGTCGATCGAAAAATCATTAGCCAAGCTATTGGGCGAGTAACGGTATATGAGAGTTACAAAAGTTTTTACTGTTCTGACTGTGTTGTTCGCACTAGTGACAACTAACTTCGCCGCTGAATTCCCCGGTAAACTATCCGATTGGCATGGTTTTCAGAAATATGACTTTGTCGTCGGCGCACAACCTGTCTTGGTTGTGTGTCCCGCTAAGGTAGCCGCAGGGAAACCGTGGGTCTGGCATGGCGAGTTTTTCGGCCACAAGCCCGCTCCGGACATCGCTTTGCTAAAACAGGGATTCCATATCGTTTACATGCGGGTGCCTAATTTGTTTGGCAGTCCCCAAGCTGTCAAACATTGGGACGGATTCTATAAGGTACTAACAACAGAATACGGATTTTCTGCTAAACCCGCCTTGGTGGGACTCAGCCGTGGAGGTTTTTACTGCTACAACTGGGCGACGGCAAATCCCACTCGAGTCGCTTGCATTTATGGCGACGCTCCCGCGTTGGATCTTAAAAGCTGGCCTGGCGGCAAGGGGAGCGGCAAAGGGTCTGCCAGTGAATGGGCGCGTGTTCAACGCGTATTCGGTTTTAAGACGGAACAAGAAGCAATCGACTACAAGCTAAACCCCGTCGACACGTTGGGCCCACTGGCCAAAGCCGGCGTACCCTTATTACATGTCTACGGTGACGCAGACATTGTGGTTCCTTGGAAAGAGAATACCGGATTGATCGCCGAGCGATACAAAGAACTGGGAGGTGATATCACACTTATTGGAAAACCTGGCATCGGACATCACCCACATGGTCTAACGGACTCGACGCCCATTGTCGAATTCATACTTAAACATTCACAACTTGACCAGTAGCAGAAGCCTGCAACATTGCCTCAATCGTGACGACCGCTTGTCGCCCATCCTCAGCTGTTCCACACAGTGTCGAGCGACCTTGAATTCTATCTACAAACGCTTGCAATTGCTCCGTATAGGCCTGCATCCTCGCGTCGGAGACAAACGCTAGGTCCGGATCAGACACTGGTACTGGGGGTTGCTCGTAAACGTCCTCCCATCCTCCGTTTTTACCAAGGCGGATCTTACCAAAAGGCGATGCGTCAATAATCCCCTCATCGCCCATCAACCGAAAGCGAAAGTCTTCGCCGTCAAACCCCGGTGCAGGCAGCACACTGGACGACCAAAAACTAGCCATCGTGCCGTCGGCAAACGTCCACAAGGACATCGTCGTATTTTCATTAGGGTTGTCCTCACGAAACGTGCCACAATTTGCGGCGACGGACACAACGTCACTACCTATCCACCAGCGACATAAATCAATATTATGTGGACCGCTGTTCATGATATGCCCTTTGCTCGCCGGATCAGTCCACCAACTCCATTTTCCTCCAAACCCGTCTGCTGCCCGCATTTCAGTAATGTCAAATAGCGCCGACATCTGAATACACCGAACACGTCCGATCGCACCTTCAGCCAATAACCGTTTAACCGTTGCATTGGATCCGCGGAAACGTTGATGATATCCAACTGCCAATGTTAGATCGGCATCTGCGAAAGTACTTATCAATGCATCACAAGCAGCCACATCAGTAGCCAACGGCTTTTCAACAAGGCAATGTTTTCGATTGTTAGCAGCGTCTATGGCTTGCGAATAATGCAGATGGTGTGGAGTGCTAATCACAATCGCGTCAATGTCATCACGACTTATTAACGCCTCAACGGACGCCTCGAATGTAACGCCATAGTCAGCAGCCAAGCCGACCGCACGGGAGCCACCTGCGATCGCAACAAGTTTGGCCCCTGCAGCACGACGAGTCGCTTCCGCATGCGTCCGCCCCATGAATCCCGACCCGACAATTCCAATCCTAGTAACACTCATGAGCAAATCACTTAGTTATCCAAAATGGGAATCGGATACCATTCACTCGCTGTGTGTTGATCTTTCATCAATTTGCGGATCTGCTCCACAACTTCAGGATGAGCAGAAGCAACGTCTTTCGTTTCATTGGAATCTTTATCTAAGTTATATAGTTCGATTTTCAACGGGTTCTTATTGTTCTTACGCAATAGGTTTTGTCGAACACCTTTCCACGGCCCCATCCACACCGCTTGTTGGCCACCGTACCCCGAGAACTCGCGATACATAAACTCACGTTCCTCTTGCCCTTTACCAAGCAACGTCGGAGCGACACTCATACCATCGAGTCCTTGAGGAACCGACGCCGTTTGGCCGATTAAGTCTGCAATCGTTGGTAGCCAATCCTCTAATCCGGTCACTAGAGAACTGTTGGTCCCCGCTGCGATTTTTCCGGGCCATTTAACAATCAGTGGCACACGAATTCCGCCTTCGTAGAGTGAACCTTTGAGGCCACGCAACTTTCCTACGCTATTAAAAAAATCATAATCAACTTCTTGCTTCAAGTGCGTTGTACCGTTATCCGAGGTAAACACAACAATTGTGTCATCCTCGAGTCCAAGCTCTTTGACGAGATTAAGAACATTGCCGATATAGCGGTCCATCCGCGTAATCATGGCAGCATAGGCCGCGCGGGGGGTAAAATGTGGTGTATAGCCATAGCCATTTTTCTTGGTAAAGGGCGGATCGTTCCAGTTAAGCTTCAAATAGGGTTTCAATTCTTCGTCCGGTACGTGCAAAGCAACGTGCGGAATAACGGTGGGATAATATAGAAAAAAAGGACGATCCTTGTTCGTTCGAATAAAATTCAATGCCTGTTCGTTGATGCGGTCCGGTGCATAGTCTTGCCCCTTAAACTGGTCATAACTACGGGGGTCACTGCGATCCACATCGGCGCCAAAATCGTCGTGCCCTCCGACTGCAGGACTATTGTTTAACTGCACACGCTTTCTATTGCTCCACAAATACGAAGGGTAGTAAGAATGAGCGTGCCGTTGACAGTTATAGCCAAAAAATCGATCGAAGCCCTGAAAAACTGGATCGCCTTCTGAACCTGGAAAACCTAGACCCCATTTGCCGAAAGCGCCGCAGGCATAACCATGCTTGCCCAATACTTCAGCAATCGTTACTTCACTGGCCGGGATAGGACGCTGCCCTTCCGGTTTTACCTCGCCATTGTTACGCACCCAAGCGTGTCCCGGGTGGCGACCTGTTAACAATACACATCGAGATGGTGCGCAGACGGCGTTGCCTGCATAACCACGGGTAAACCGCATGCCATCTTTGGCTAGTTGATCGAGATATGGAGTTTTGATTAACTTCTGACCATAGCTGCCCAATTCTTTATAGCCGAGGTCATCCGCCATGATCAAAATAACATTGGGCTTGGCGCGAACTGACTCAGCTGCCCCAGCACCGCTGATTGAATTTGTTGACGTTAAAACACACGCTACCAGAGCGACCGCCAAACCAACCTGTAGTCTAAAAATTCGAACCATCTAATTCACTCACTCCTATTTATTCTTGCCACGATTCGCGGCATCTTGTTGAATTTCCAAACGCACTTTATCCAGACTAGCTGGCCAGCGGAATGTTGGCAACTTATCGGGTTCAAACCCTTTTAAGTGCGCTCGAATACGCGTTGCTGGACGAGTATATTCCAGCTTAGTACGGCCAAACACTTCCTCACATAATGACGCCAAGGCCGGATCATATTCCTTGAGCTCCGCACGGGTGTTTACATGATTATGGTCATGGTCGTTCTCACGATTATTATTGAACCAGCACTGCACTCCTTCGGCAAAGTATTCATTTTTGTTGACCGACGCATATTTCGGCTTCCACAGCCCTGCTTTCATCGCAGACTCATAGGCTTTAATGACTCGCGCGTCAAATGTATCATCCACTCGTACCATTCCCCGCAAGTGTATGTTGTGCGCCAATTCATGAATCAGAATATTTTCTTTGAAATATGGATCACCAGGCATGCACAATAGATTTTCTTCGCCGCAAGAACAAACAGGATCTGTTTTCGATCCTCCCAAACCACGAGCGCGAGCATCCCACCAGTCCTTGGGTGTCATTTTAGAATGCTCGGGAATGTCCGTCGTGAATTCATTGTGCGCCATCACTACTAATCGAGAACCGCTGGCGATCATTGCTTCCCGCACATCTGGTCGCTGCCGCAGCATCATATTTACGAGGTAAGCAGCTTCACGCAACGCATAATCGTCGACCTTTTCCGAACCAAGGATAGGAAACCCGTTAGCGCTGACATATTTTTTGTAGAACGAGTCGAAGCCTAACTTCTGCGGAACCGTAGTCACTCGATAGGAAGTTTGTTTTTCAACCGCGTGGGCTGAACTTCCCCCAGTCGCCACCAAGCAACCAATAACAGCAACTACTAACCACCACCGCTTATTCATCCGTTACTCCCAACCAAATTTAGACTAAACTAAATCTAAGTTTAGCAGATGCAAATCTTAAATTGCAGCCCCCAAAGGACCCCTCATGCCATTCATAGACATCAATGAATTTCAAGCACAAGAAGTAACTCCTGGATGCCGATTACGTACTCCCTACGGGGAAAACATGATGCTTTCATATCTGGAGATGGATGAAGGTGGTGAAATACCACTGCATCACCATCCCCACGAACAGGGTGGCATGCTCATCAAGGGTAATGTGCAACTAACCATCGGCGATGAAACACGTATTTGTCATGCCGGTGACATGTTCCTAATACCGCCTAACGTCCCCCATCGAGCGGTTGCCGTTGACGGTCCTGCTGTAGTCATGGATGTATTTTCGCCCGTCCGCGAAGATTACGTTGAACTAATGAACAATTACATTCCAACCGAATAATTAATGGTTGGCTATATCTTCATTGCTGTGGATTTTGTGTTGTTAAGCAGTGGCCATATCCACGACCCGCTCTTGCCGCACGCCGCGCATATCCATCTCGAATTCGATGTCGATGATCGGCGGTCTCGTGTAGAACCATTGTAACCCGCGTCGAGTAATCGCGCCGATCTCTTCGGCAATCGCCCCTTCGATCAGTGGAAAAAGACTGTGGGCTGTGTAGACATTGATCGTGGATAAACGCTGACCGTTAGCCCCTAATCCGTCCAAGCGAGTTTTCATTAACCGCGCGACAGTTCGTGCCTTTTCTAACATTGCCGTGTTGTCGGTTTCCCCTTCACAAACAATATTGCCTGCTCGCAAACTTCCCACTAATTCGCCACCCCCTGCAATCACAAACGTGTTCCAACTGCCTTGGCTTTCCTGGCAGACTGAGAAGCCATAAAGCAGCGTTTCGCTAGGAGGATTTAGCACCGGTGCAACATTGGTCCGCGCAATTGGATTCTCGCCGTCAACATACATATCCCAATCTTGCAGCACAGCCCGATAACTAGCATTAAAGTCAATAAATCCATCCATGGTGTGTGGCTGTGGGCATCTCAATTCAAATCCACACAATGACCACTGCGATAACCCCATGCTTTCCACATATTTGCGCGCGGCATGCATCCCCGCTTCCCATGGCAACGATACCGCCAAGGTAATATGGGTGATTTCATACCCATCAGCGGCAATTACTCCCGAACTATAGGGCGCGATCCCCTCGAGGAATGAATATCCCGCTCGCGTGTTTTCAACTAATCGCATCAATGACCTCTTCCTCGAGCAACTTTTACACAAATATGCAAACAATCGCCGTTGATCCCCCCCCCCTTCTAGGGCTGGCTACCCCCCCCCAAAAAAAAAGCAAGCAATACGGCGTGGCGATATAGCTATTATTATAGCATCAATACCGTGCATCCTTAATCCAAGGGTTATGGATAAGATATAATGAGCGTTGCCTTTGCTGATCCTATTCTGGTATGATGTCTAGGACGATAATATTAATAGTGAAGTGCATGATTCGCTCCGTTTTGAATTGTTGTTGCAACTCTCATATGGGACAATGGAATGTTACGTTTATATGCAAAACATAATTCTCACTCACCGCAATATTGTGATGGTGTATCGCGCCGAAGTTTTGTCCAACTTGGTGTCGCTGGCATGGCAGGTTTAGGACTCGGGGATATTCTGCGAGCCAAGGCTGCATCATCCAACGCCGACTCTGACACCAAAAAGGTTTCCACCATTCTGATCTGGCTCGACGGTGGACCCGGACATATGGATATGTACGATATGAAGCCACATGCTCCGGTTGAATACCGTGGCATGTGGCGACCGATACCTACAAATGTACCCGGATTTGACATCACCGAGTTATATCCTAAGCAAGCAAAGCACGCTGACAAGTTTTCCATCGTACGTTCTTTGTCGCACGGAACTGGAGATCACTTTGCCGGAGCTCACCGCATGCTTACCAGTAAAGCGATGGGGGTCAGTGGTGCCAACAAAATCGGTAAGTTCCCTGGCCTCGGCGCTGTCGTCGCTCAACAGCGGGAACATATGCAGCACGATGTCCCACCCTACGTGTCCGTACCCGTAGCCTCAAGTGTTGCATTGAAACCTGGTTATTTCGGTGGAAAGTTCTTAGGAGTCCAATACGATCCATTCCAAACGCAAGGCGATCCGAATCGAGACAACTTCAAAGTGCAAAACATGGTGTTGCCGTCAGGTTTGACTGTTGACCGCTTAGACGATCGCACGGCACTCAGAGGGCAACTTGACAAGATTTCACGACAAGTTGAATCACGGGGCACCTTCGACGCGCTCGACCGTTTTGACCAACAAGCCTATTCGTTCGTTACGGGTGAAAAATCACGAGTTGCGTTTGACATGAGTTTGGAAGACGATAAATTGCGTGACCAATACGGTCGTCATACCTGGGGCCAAAGCACATTGCTCGCTCGCCGACTGGTCGAAGCCGGTGCGTCGTTTGTGACCGTGCACTTTGGCGGCTGGGATCACCACTGGAATCTAGAGTCCGGTTACGAAAATAACTTGCCCCGCGTGGATGCAGCCGTCGCCAGTCTGTTTGAAGACCTAGAGCAACGTGGAATGCTAGAAACGACATTGGTCATGTTGTGCGGAGAATTCAGCCGAACCCCAAGACTTAATAATGGTGGCAACGGTGGTCCTCCTTTAAGCAAAGGCACACCAGGCCGCGACCATTGGGGTAATTCGATGTTTTGTCTAATGGGTGGAGGTGGAGTCAAAGGGGGGCAGATTGTAGGCTCGACCAATGCCAAGGGCGAAAGTCCGCAGGACCGGCCGCTAACCCCAGCGAACGTCCATGCCACCGTATATAAATGCATGGGTATTAACCCTGCGTTACAAATCCTCGATTTAGCCGGCCGCCCTACGTCAGTACTTGATGACCCAGAACCTATCCATGAGTTGCTCTGATTGCTACTTATGCCAGCACTGAAAATCGCCATCGCTCAATTTGGGCAAGAAACCAGCAGCTTTAGCTCAACTAAAACCACACTTGCTACCTTCAAGAAGTTTGGACTGTATGAAGGAGACGTATTCCGTAAAAAAGGGTTTGCTGCGGGCGGCGTTGGTGGTTTCATGGAAACCGCTAGTAAAGTTGATCTCGCTTGGGAACCAATCCCTATCATCCGCGGTTGGGCAGGTGCAAGTGGCCCATTAACCGATGAAACCCTCGCACATTTTGTTGGCACAATCACAAACGCCTTAAAACGGGCTGACCGAGTTGACGCTTTATACCTAGATTTGCACGGTGCTGCGGTAGCGTGCTCTCATTCCGATTGTGAAGGACATTTATTGCAAGCCTGCCGCGGCGTTCTCGGTGATTCCGTTCCAATCGTGTTAGCACTGGACCACCATGCCAACCTCACCCATGCCATGGTTGAACATTGTGATGCCCTAGTCGCTCATCGGACGCAACCGCATCACCCCTGGGAAACAGGCCAGCTCGCTGCCACATTATTGTTCAACATTCTACTGGGCAAGTTAACTCCGACGATTGCCTGGAAGAAGATACCACTCATCACTCACCAGGAACAATTTTTAACATCGCCCGCCGGACCCATGCGAGAGTGGTTTGAACTTGCCCGTGAAATTGAAACGCTCGCAGGTGTGGTTTCGGCTTCCACATTTCCGATGCAGCCATGGATTGACGTCCCTGAAGGTGGCTGGGCAGTCTCGGTCGTTACAAACAATGACATCGCTTTAGCCGAAAAACACGCTAATCGCTTGGCACAGTTTGCCTGGGACCAGCGCGACAGATTTTTGCTGCAGGAGAGCATTTCACCGGCAGATGCCATTCGACAAGCACTAGAAACCGACAACGGCTTAGTCGTTTTATCAGACACCGGAGACAGCGTCTTTGGCGGAGCAGCAGGAGATTCCACGATTTTGTTGAAGGAAATGATTCGGCAAGAAGTACAACAACCTGTATTGCTGACGATGGTTGACCCCGAAGTTGTTGAACAAGCAATAAAGGCCGGAATTGAGAGCACTATTAAAATTAAACTCGGTGGTAAACAGAGCGGCGATTACAGCACCCCCGTCCAACTAACTGCACAAGTCAACGCCATAGGAGGCGGTGAAATCCAGGCAAACTGCATTGGTATGGACTCATTTAGTGCGGGGCGCGCGGTTGTGCTAAGCTGTGGCTGTATTAAGATCGTCGTCAGTGAAACAGCGGGGGTGGGCGGCAATCACCCCGCCACGTATGAACATTTCGGCATTGATCCCAGCGGCGCAAAAATGATCGTCTTGAAGACAGCGAGCAATTTTCAATACTACGCCGACTGGGCCTCTCAAATCATTCGCGTCGACACGCAGGGTGCTACCATGAGCGACATCTCAGGCTTTAACTGGCAACAACTACCACGACCAATTTACCCACTCGACCCAACAACCACTTTTAATGTCGAGTAGCGGTTTACCATAGGCCTTTGATCCACGGGATAGAGGCTTTCTGCCAAGCATCCCACGAAGTCCCTTGGTAACCGTTAAGACCATGCCCTCCGTTGGGCAACTCCAAATATTCAACCGGCACTCCATGTTCACGACAGGCGTCCCGATACATTTCACTGTTGATCTTGCGGACCACTGTATCATCGACAGCATGTGTCAAGAATGCCGGAGGAGTTTTACGATTCACTCGCAGTTCATTCGAATACTGGGCAATCAATTCGTCGCTAGGTTCGTTTCCGAGTAGATTTCTTCGTGATCCGCCGTGTGTGTGCTCACCCAAACTAATCACTGGATATACCAAAACGCTAAAAGCGGGACGTTCATTTCGATTGCGAGCATGGGTTGCTACTGTAGATGCCAAATGACCCCCAGCAGAGAATCCCATCACACCAATTTTACGAGGATTTATACTCCACTGTTTGGCCTGCTTTCGAATCATCGCTAGCGCCATTTGCGCATCCTCGAGGGGAACAGTATTCCGCCCCTTCGGCATCCGATATTGCAATACGAAACCGCTGATTCCATGTTGATTTAGCCACCGAGCAATACCATGTCCCTCGGGTTGGATTGCCAATCCCCCGTAGCCTCCACCTGGGCATATAAGCACCGAGATCCCGTTAGGTTCGTCAGCGAGGTAAGTGGTCAATACAGCTTGAGTTTGCGGCGAATTACCCCGATGTAATTCAATAGTTATTGGTGCGCTCATGGCATTTGAGTTAACCAACGTCATATTAACCAACGCCACCAATAAAACCCAAATAGCATGCTTGCAGAATCTTCTATTCATCCGAATCCCTCTCCGAAATTAAACCGGCTGCGAAAACCCTAGACTAATTCTGCAATCGCTTCTTGCCCAGGATCCACCAGATACTGCGGACGACCATGCAGGTCTGGAACTGTCGCTGTGCGAACGTCAATTCCCAAATGACGGTACAGCGTTGCAAACACTTCCTGAAAAGAAACGGGGCGATCCACGGGTTCCCCAGCTATACGATCGGTCTTTCCGATGACTTGCCCGTGCCGCATACCGCCGCCTGCCATCAGAGCACAAGCAACTCGTGGCCAATGGTCGCGACCGACTTTGGCGCTAATCTTAGGCGTTCTACCAAATTCACCCCATACAAGTACGGCCGTATCTTTGTCCAATCCACGTTCATACAAATCATCAATTAGCGCTGTTATGCCTTTATCAAAAATAGGGAAATCCTCTTTTTCGCGAAGGAAGATTGAGTTGTTTGCGCGGCCTTCCGCATTGAGTCCGCCGTGCCAATCCCACTTGCTGTAATTGACGGTCACGATACGCGCGCCAGCTTCGATCAGTCGCCGGGCAGCTAGAAAACTCTGGGGAACGCGTGGCGCACCATTGGCATCGATGAACTTTTTCGGATTACCCGTGCCATATCGTTCACGTGTTGCTTCGCTTTCATTGGAAAGATCGAGCGCTTCCGCTAAATGTGAGGCAGTCAAGATACCCATCGCCTGTTCCGTAAATGCATCAACACCCTTGAGTGTACCACTGGCATCCGTATCGCGGCGGAACTGATCGAAGCTAGCGAGCAGTGCTTTGCGATTTGACAAACGGTCCGTTGTAATCCCATTGAGGATCATATCTTTACGGGTTGGGCCAAGAGGCCGAAATCCCGCGTGAGCTGGTCCAAGATATCCTGGGCCGGGTTCGTTATATGGACCGTGCGTACAAGGGTAGCAGAGGCTAATAAAACCTGGAGTCGTAAGAACGTGCTGGCCTTGAATTTTGTTGACGAGGGATCCAAATTGAGGCCAACCGCCGGCCGGTTTCTGACCGGCATTGGTTCTTCCGGTATAACATTGAACAGCGTCGTGGCCAGCTTGGGCGTCGCTTAACGAGCGAATCACAGTGAACTTGTCCATGCGCTGTGCCATCAGCGGCAAAGCTTCGCAAATTTCGATTCCATTTACGTTGGTTGCCGTCGGTTTCCACGGACCCGCTATTTCTCGCGGTGCGTCTGGTTTGAGGTCAAACATATCTTGATGCGGCGGACCGCCGACCAAGTAAACCAAGATGACTGATTTGGGGTTATTGCGAATCCCTTGTTTTGCCTCGAGTGAAAGCAAACCTGGCAATGTAAGTCCACCAGCACCTAGCGCCCCGACTTGCAGGAAGTTACGCCGCGACACTCCGTCACAATGTGTTTTCCCAGTATCACTTGGATCCAAAATTTTAAGCATAGTCCAACAACCTTAGTTCTTAGTGCAATCGTTGACATATCAATTTTTATTATACACGTATTCTACCGTGAATATCGCATTTATCAAAAGACGAAAATTAGTCTTTCCCATCATTGTTCGAAGAGTTGTTGGAAATTCTCCAGAGACAAGCTGGGACAATCTCTATTTTGGTTCATCCGACTCACGCTCGCCGGGTCCTTAAACCCGCTCCCGGTGATGGGACAAACAACGATATCATCCGCTTGTACGTGCCCCATCTGGAATGCCGTGATCGCTCCCACAACCGACACCGCACCAGCAGGTTCACAAAACACCCCCTCCGTATCAGCCAATGTGCGCTGACACTCCCACACAGTGTCATCGATAACAAGAAACCCATTGCCCTCAGTTTTGTGACAAGCGTCGACCGCCTCCTGGCCATCAACCACGCTAGCAACCTGTAGTCCGCTGATGCGCGTCCAACAATCGACAGCTCGTGGCGAATCATCTGGAAATCGTAAAGCTGATGCCATTGTGTCATTCCCCTCGGGTTGTACTATATGAACCCTTGGTGGCGAGAACGTACCGGCGGACTTTTCTATATCTAGAAACCCCAGAGCCACGCCTAACGCTAGACCACCGCCGCCCGCTTGGCAAAATACGTGGTCGATACCGTCTGGTAATTGCGTTTGCAATTCATAGCTTAATGACTTAAGTCCGTTCATGCCGACGGGACTGTACCGAAAGGCACTAATTTGAAGTGCCGCATTGTCTGCCGAAGAAGCCGTTTCCAGTTCGTCAAAAACCGCTTGCGTGGTTTCCGGTTGCGTGCCAAATCCTTCAATTCGATGGACCGTCGCGCCGTAGGCGTGCATTTGTTGAAGCTTGCCAAGGGGAGCATCTTCGACAACGGCGATGTGACATTCTATGTTTGCTAACGCACAGTAAGCAGCCAACGCCGCCCCTGTGTTGCCACTGGACGTCGCTAAGCATTTGGTCTGTTCATTGGCCAACATGTGAGAAACCGCAACTGCAGCATACCGGTCTTTAAAGCTTCCTGTCGGATTCGCTGACTCAATCTTAAAATAGAGATTTTTCAGTCCGACCCGCGGCCCAATAAATCGCGACTTCAATATCGGAGTGTCGGCTTCACCGAGTGAAATTTGATAGCCTGCTGCAACTCCGTCAAACGCTTGTTGCCAGTTCCAAATACTCATGTCGCTGCTTTAATTTTTGCGCTATTTCATAATACGGTGCACCACCAACAGAATAGCAGAAACGATCCAAAATACCAAAAATCATTTGCGTCAATTTATGGTTGAGCTATCAACATTTGACTTGTTCGATGACCAATTCTTGGTACAGGTTGGGGCGGCGAGTTTTTAACGTGTAGTTTGGCAGGCTACGTTCCTGGGCGATACGTTCTTGCAACAAATCAACAACGATCATTTCGTCCTGAATAACGTCCGTTTGTGTGCTACCTATTAAGTCTCCGTCTGGTGCAAATACCAATGCCCCGCCACAATGGTGAGGTTGCGCTGGAGAATTCCGCGGGTACGTGTCTACATAACCCGCACGCCCGGCTTGATTTGCCAACACAGCGAAACATGCATTTTCCCGCGCTCGCTGCGCATAACAGGAAGTAAAATATTCATGCGTATGCTGCCGCGCTGTTGCCATAGAATCCGCCGTCTCATCCCACATCTTTACTCGAGCGGCATGCGGCATCAACAACACATCCGCTCCACGCAACGCCTGGATTCGCGCCACCTCGGGTAATTGATTGTCGTAACAAATAATCATCCCCACTCGACATTTACCAATATCAAAGACGGGTATATCTCGGCCACCCTTGTAAAACAATACCTCATCACGAGACAGGTGTATTTTTCGCTGTTTCCCGATGAAACCATTTGGCCCAACTAAAAACTGTGTATTGAAAACTACCTCATCTTCTTTTTCACTGATTCCAACACAAATCGTTGCCGAATGCTTTTTGGCAATTGCAATCGTCCTTTGTGTCGCTTCGCCAGCAGGCACAGATTCCGCTAATTCCCACGTGCGAGGATTACAATGACCAAACAATTGTAACTCGGGAAACAAAATCAACTCTGCCCCTTGTGCAACCGCTTTACCGGTCCATTCATCGAGGCAATCAAGCATCGTTGAACCCGCATCAAGTGGACTATTGATACTTACAGCGGCAACCCGAATGTCCTGCATGAGTATTCCTTAAACGAAGGGAAAAGTGAACCCGAAGGCAAAAGCTATTTTCTACGAAAGCAGTTCATGCACTACATTGCCATGCACATCGGTTAGGCGGTAATCGCGGCCTTGAAAACGATGGGTCAAACGCTCATGGTCCATACCGAGGCAGTGCAATATTGTCGCTTGCAAGTCATGTATATGTACTTTGTTTTCCGCAACCGTGAATCCAAGTTCATCACTGCTACCGTAACTGAGACCTGGCTTCGTCCCGCCGCCAGCCATGAACATCGTAAAGCAATCTGGAAAATGGTCGCGTCCGAGTACTTTGCTTTTCGCGGTACGACCTTCTCTGAAAGGTGTCCGCCCAAACTCACCTCCCCAAACCACCAACGTTTCCTCATACATTCCGCGAGCTTTGAGGTCTTTAATCAACGCAGCCACCGCTTGGTCCATTGGTTTACAACGCGTCCGTAATCCTTCTCTAATCCCCATGGCAGCACTCGTCCCATGGAAATCCCAGCCCCAATCGAATAACTGAATAAACCGAACGCCACTTTCGGCTAGGCGACGGGCCAGCAGACAATTGTTCGCAAAACTCGATTCACCTGGCTTCGCTCCGTATTCTTCGAGCGTATGTTGTGTCTCTTGTGAAATATCCATTACTCCGGGTACAGACACTTGCATGCGAAATGCCAATTCATACTGTGCAATCCGCGTTTGGGTTTCTGCATCGCCTAGTTCCTCGGACTGCAACTGATTCAAGTCCCTCAGTGCATCGAGACTAATGCGGCGCATATTGCGATCCAAACCTTTAGGATTGGATACGTACAGGACTGGATCTCCTTTACTACGACACTGTACGCCCTGATAGACCGATGGCAAAAACCCACTGCCCCAATTATCAGCTCCACCGCTCGGCGCGACACCACCAGAAATTAGCACGACAAACCCTGGTAAATTTTTGTTTTCGCTGCCAAGGCCGTACGCAGTCCAGGCTCCCATCGACGGGCGACCCGAACGAGGTGAACCGGTGTATATCAGCAACTGAGCTGGGGCGTGATTGAACTGCTCGGTATTCATCGATTTGACAATCGTTAGATCGTCAGCAATTTCCGACAACTTGGGCAAAGCTTCGGACATCCACTGCCCACTGTCACCGTGCTGCCGAAATTTCTGAGGTGTCCCTAACAACAACGGACGCCCACTGGTAAATGCGAACCTTTTGCCTTCGTAATATTCGTCTGGACAAGGCTCATCATTGCGTTTTACAAGTTCAGGTTTGTAGTCAAAAAGGTCGAGGTGTGGTGGGGATCCCGCACAATGCAAATAAATCACTCGTTTTGCTTTACCAGCAAAATGCGATATTTTGGCGGCAACCGGGTTGGGAATCTCGTCCGCCTGAACCACTTCGTTTCCCCCGAGCGAATTCATTGCCATCGCCCCGAGACCCACTCCGCAATTCTGCATAAAGTGACGCCGAGTTCGGATTTGTAAATTTTTGGTAAATGGATTCATTGAATTACCTTTTCGCCAATGTTTCATCTAGATTCAATAGTACATTGCCTACCACAGTCCACGCAGCCGCCGAAATCATATCGACACCCTCTGTTAGCGGTCCAATCGGCACCGTCGCAATATCTTGCGCACTTCGCGGATCATCCGCATACTGCTTAGCGACTCGCTCATATAAAGCAATTATCCTCTTGCGTTCCGCTTCATAAGGTGGTCGTGCGAGCACCAAACGGAAACCATAAATCGCTTGGGACTCGATGCTGTTGCCACCTTCGGCAATAATGCGCCGAGCCAAGGACTGTGCGGTTTCGATGTAGACTGGATCGTTGAGTGTAACAAGCGCTTGCAGCGGAGTATTCGTACGGCCGCGGCTGATTGTACAGACGTTTCGGTTAGGAGCGTCAAACGTAGCCATCGACGGATACGGCAAGCTTCGGCGCCATTGGGTATAGACGCCGCGCCTAAATTTATCCTCACCGTCGCTTGTGGCCCAGTCCGTCGAACCACCAAACGCCGCTTTTAATCCCAACTGCGGACGGGGCGGTCGTACCGACGGCCCATACATCTTGTCGCTCAACAAACCGCTAACCGATAACGCTTGGTCGCGAATCATCTCGGCGCTAAGTCGAAATCTAGGCCCACGGGCCAAATATAGATTAAACGGATCAATTTCATTGTGATCTGTCGTGACCTCTGCGCTCTGGCGATAGGTTGCCGACATAACAATTGTTTTCAATAATCGTTTAACGTCCCACGCGTAATCTTTTGTGAACGTCACTGCCAGCCAGTCCAGCAACTGCGGATGCGTTGGCATGGCTCCTTGGATGCCAAACTCTTCACTCGTGCCCACAATACCCTGCCCAAACAACTGCTCCCAATAACGATTAACCACCACGCGACCCGTTAATGGATTTTCCGCAGCAACAAGCCAGCGGGCAAGTTCCAAGCGATTTCGAGATGCATCGTCAGGGAAAGGGTGAAATGCCGATGGAGTCCCTTCAGTTACTTCGCCTTCAATCACTTCAAAATTCCCCCGCAACTGAATATTCGTTTTGCGACGCTTTTTCCCAGTCAATTCTTTCATCACCGGGACTGTTGTAGGTCGCATATCCGTTATGGCTTTTTCTAACTCAGCAACTTTTTTGGTAACTGCCGCATCAGGTGGAATGTTACGCTGGTAATACTCCCGTACCAGATCCTGTTCAAGCACTTCCAGTTGGTCCCAACTGCGGTCGCCTAGCACGGAGATACTCTTGGGAAGTACGGCCACGTTTCCCGTGGAGCCCGTTACTGATATCCGAAACTTTCCCAGGGGATGGTTGGGATAAGACTGCGACAATGTCAACTTAAGCGTCGTGTCCAATTTGGGTTTAAGGGGTTTTTTGATGACGAAGACGGCGATATTATCTTGACCGATTTCACCGCCAACGGCCCAACCAGCGGATACGTGCGTACGATCACCATCAATGGCCTTCTCCACCGAGAATTGGCCGATTTTTCCGCTCTCACGTTGTTCAAATGTCGCTGAAGCGGATGCAAATACGACTGGCAGCAATCCACTAATCTCGACATCAACGTTTTTATCAGGAGCTTTTGCGAAAACCTTTTTCCACACCAAGTCGCGTTGCGCATCTAGAATCGATATTTCGAACCCATCGAGGCGTTTTTGCACATTGTTATCTGTGCGATTCCAAATGGAAATTGAGTCGATAGCCATCGCTTCTTTTAACTCAATTTCGATCCAAGGATTGTCCTCGATCTCCGTGTGAGTAACAGAACCGGCATCATATCTTCCATCAGTGTTTCCATCGTTGGCTCGTTTTACCTCCCCGCCAAATCCGGTGGACGATTGTTTTGCCACTCCCTGCAACGCAATATTTGAACCCTTACTAAACACCTCAATTTCCGCCACATGAATCATCTTCTGTTTGCCCGGCAAATCGATGCGCACTATTTTGCCGACGGGAGCTTCATCTGCTGGCGCTCCGACTGAGGCTGACAATTCCGTCAGCACAAAGTTCCCGTTACCAGCCCGACCAGGTCCCCCGGCAGGCAACACCTCAGCAGTTAAAGCTTCTAAGCGAATTGCGGTAATGGATTTAGGCAACGAACTAAACGTCAGTTCATACGACTCAGTCGTTTGCGTTTCTCCGCTAGAGTTAATTACACCGTCGGAAGACACTGTCAATTCAGTTTTGCCGCTAGTTGATTTTTGAGTAGTAGGAATCAATCCCTGCCACTGCACCTCTTCATTGGAAGCACTGCGCCAACTTGCTAGTTGTTCAGCGAGTTGCTTAACGGACGGTTGAGTTTTCCCTTTCCACGATTCCAGTTCATCCTGCAAGCGACTTTTTGATTCTTTTTGTACAGCGGTAAACAAACTCAACAACGGCTGTTCGTCGGCACGGTCAGCGTCTTCGGTATTGTTGAAAAATGCGAAGAACTTAAAATACTCCTCTTGTGAAATCGGGTCGTATTTATGGTTATGACACTGTGCACATCGAATCGTAGTTCCCATCCACACCTGCATGGTCGTGTTAACTCTATCGACTACGGCTGAATTTCGGAATTCTTCATCATTTGTTCCTCCCTCGCTTTGCGTCAGGGTATTGCGATGAAAGGCGGTTGCCACAATGTTTTGCTCGCTTGCATCTTCCAGCAAATCCCCGCCAATTTGTTCAATCGTGAACTGATCAAATGGCATGTTGGTGTTGAACGCGTTAATAACCCAGTCACGATAGAGCCAAATCGTCCGCTGCGGATCGTTGGCGTAACCAGCAGAATCTGCGTAGCGCGCTAGGTCTAGCCACATCGCCGCCCACCGCTCGCCATATTTATTAGACGCTAGCAATCGATCAACGAGGTTTTCATATGCCTGCTTGCTTGAATCAGTAACAAACGCATCCACTTCCTGTAATGTTGGAGGCAAGCCGGTTAGATCCAG
Organism: Planctomycetaceae bacterium; assembly: GCA_018660825.1. Lineage (GTDB taxonomy): Bacteria > Planctomycetota > Planctomycetia > Pirellulales > Pirellulaceae > UBA721. Next base: position 37,099 of record JABJJO010000169.1, read on the forward strand.
CGACAGTCTCCGAATTAAGGCGTAGCGATCAGCCTCGCTGTTGGGTTTGAGCCCCTGAGTTTTCATCCGCGCGAGAACAAATGTATCAATCTCGTTGCGCATCCATTTGGATTTTTCCAACTTGGTAGTATCTGGTTTAGTCGGAGCAGCATAGGACCAATGCCGTTTATATTCAGCTCCCGATTCAATCCATTGCTTTAGGATGTCCAACTCTTCGGCTGATACTCCCTGGCCAAAATCTACCGGCGGCATCCGCTCATCGGGGTCGGTTGATTGAATCCGTCGTAGTAACTCGCCTGCGAGCGGTTTACCCGGCGTCAGCACCGAATGCGAACCTGCTTGGTCACCTACCGTGTTTGGAATATCTAACCGTAAATCTCCTTGTCGTTCTGCGGGGTCTGGGCCATGGCACGTGAAACATTGGCTCGACAAGATTGCCCGCACCCGGTTGAAATCGACAGACGGTTGCTCCGCAGCAGAAACCCCCGTCGCCAAGCAACTAACTAACAACAAAACTCGTAATTCGCTTTGCATCTTCATCAAACGACCGCCGTAACCTTTCCAACTCGTGATCAACATTCTTAGCTTTCAGTATAGCACAAATGGCTGTTCGCACACATTCATGGCCTGAGTGTCGTTAGCCACTAAAGATGCGGCCTCAAAACAACTCGCGGATTGGTTCACCATCAGTCAATATTGGAATGGGACGACCATTGTTATTTAAAAAAGAACGTGAAGTATCGATGCCAAACTTCTTGTAAATAGTAGCAAGCAAACAGTTACTATCCATAATCCGCTCAACCGGTTCTTCAGCTCGAGGTCCCGTGGCGCCGATCACTTGTCCCATCTCCAACCCACCACCCGCCAAGAGCACACTCATTGCCTGTGGCCAATGATCACGCCCAGGGCGACCGCTAGCATCTTGATTACGAATCAACGGTGTTCTACCGAATTCACCACAAAACACAAAGAGCACTCGTTGATCTAATCCTCGGCGCGAAAGGTCTTCGATCAACGCCGAAATAGCGCAATCTAATACCGGTATTTTTTCGCCATACGATTTAAAAATATCGGCGTTTACACTGTGGTCATCCCAAGTCGTCGTTCTGCCGTGTTTGGCCTGCAACCGAAACGTGGCTTGGCATTGCACAAATCGCGCCCCCGCTTCGACCAATCGCCGACACGTCAAAAGACTTTTTCCCCAGTGCGTATCCCCGTAACGCGCGCGGGTTGCTTTTTTCTCAAATGACAGGTCGAACGCCTTTTTTGTTTTTGGGCTCGCTAACATCGCCATCGCACGTTGTTGAAACAAGTCCATCGAATCCATCATTTGCGTGCTATCCATGTCACGAGACATGCGGTCCAGGCTATTCAAGATACGACTGCGCCGTGACAAATTGGCGAGGCCATCGCGGGAGATCGTTAAGTCGTTTTCTGAGTTCGTCGTCCGATATATTGGAACGGGGGTATATTGATTTGCGCCACTTGCCGTTTGCATATCGGGACTCGGCATGTAGGCTTCACAGGAGGGCCCCAGATACGCTGCACCCGCACCATAGCTTGGGGTGTTGGCCACATACAGTGGGCTGCCTGTAATCTCCGCTTCACCATGTTTCGCGATCACACTACCCATATCTGGAAACTCGGATCTAGGCAGGTTGGCCTGGTCGGATGAATACCCCGTCAAAAAACGGTTTGTGCCGCCAGAATGTTCCGCGCGTTGGTGCTGCATACTACGCACAAGCGTAAATTTGTCCGCGGACTTGGCTAACAATGGCATTTGCTCTGATATCTCGATGCCTGGAACATTGGTTTGGATTGGCCGTAAAGGGCCGCGATACTCACTCGGAGCGTCCGGCTTCAGATCAAACATATCAATGTGACTCGGACCACCGTTTGCCCAAAACAAAATCACCGAAAAATCGTCGTTGAGCCGAGGTAGCGTTAATCCATTGCCGTCGACGACAGATACTCGACTCTCGCCCAACACCCGCATTGATGGAGCGAACCCTGAACAGAGCGCACCGACGCCTAGGCCCCCAAGTTTCAGCCAACTGCGGCGATCTAACGGGCCAACACAGTGACTTTCAGTATTTTCTTGTTTTCGCATTTTCATCATAATTACGCTACATTATACAGAAACCGACACAATACGGTAAAACCAATTTGGGGGGGAGGACAGGCATTAAACATGCTTTACTCTTTCCAGCCCAGATACATTCTATTTCAACGGTCTTGATAAACATCCGAGCTTTAACACGTGCAACGCGAATTTGATGAATTCGAAATGAAAACCGTAATTGGTATCGGCACGGCCGGTTCCGTTTACAACGCCATCGAGAAGTCGACACAGCGCCCCTGCGCGCTGAAATTATTGCTTCCTGGACTGTCCGACGATGCGAATATGGCCTCACGGTTTGAACGGGAAATGCTCATTCTCAGTAAACTAGATCACCCTAACATTGTGCAATACTATGGTGGTGGTAAACACGAGGGCCGTTTATTTTACGTCATGGAAGCAGTGCCGGGTGGCTCGATGACGCAGATGCTGCAAACACACGGTAAACTAACATGGCAAGAGACCATCCGCTACGGAATTCAACTAAGTTCAGCGTTGCAACATGCCCATAACCATGGGATTGTACATCGCGATATTAAACCGTCCAACCTATTCATAACGTATCAAGGCGATATCAAACTTGGCGATTTCGGGATTGCACTTGACCGAGCGGAATCCGACCTGACCCAAAATGGAATGACGGTCGGCTCTTGGCTCTACATGGCGCCTGAACAAATACGAGGTGCAAGCGGCATAACTGGGCAAGCAGACCTGTACTCCCTCGGGTGTCTACTCTATGAATTGCTAACAGGACGACCACCGTTCACCGGCGAACATTTTGCTGAAATATTTGATCAGCACCTAAAGGATGACCCCAAACCGTTGGCGGATCTTGTGCCAGATTGTCCTAAGTCATTACGCGAAATCATTGCAACCCTTTTACACAAAGACCCCTATCAACGTCCCCACAATGCGCGGGCCGTTCAGGGCGTGATGTCAGAACTGAAACTCGATTGGGCCGAAGACGAGACACGTTATCAACTGGAATTAAACCGATTACAACTCGCATTCGATTCCCACTCCGCCGCAGCTCAAGGAATCTCGCGCGACATTCCATTCAAACAACTGTTGCCTTGGCTTCTTTTAGCCATAGCCGCTGCCGTCATCGCGACTCTATTGACCACGCCCTAATGAGGGTGTCCGATTCAATTCGTGACTGCAATGTAATTTGTGTTAATTCACGGTTTGCCAAGGCATTTTATTTAAATCAAGATTCCCGCCGCTGGCAATGACAGCCACTCGACCCAAACTAAGCTGATCGGGCAAGTCTCTAAAAGCCTGGCTACAAACTGCAGCATAGGCAACCGCCCCGGACGGCTCTACCACTAATTTAGCGCGCTCCAACATCAGCCGCATTGCGATTGCTATTTCATCGTCTTTCACACAAATGATATCGTCTACTAAGTCGCGTACTACCGGCCAAGTCAAATCTCCCAAGCTCGTTAACAAACCGTCTGCGATCGTGACCGGGTTCAGTTGAGGAATTAACTCCCCGGCTTGCTTACTGCGCCAAGCGTCATCCGCTCCTGTTGGTTCCGCACCATACACTCGGATCGAGGGGTTAATCTCCTTAGCGGCTAGTGTTATCCCAGCCAGCAACCCACCTCCGCCAACCGGCGCAACAATCGCATCAAGTTGTGGAACTTGCTTTAGTATCTCAACGCCAACCGTCGCTTGACCAGCAATCACACGAGCATTGTTATAAGGATGAATAAATGTCGCTCTCTGCCGTGCCACAATCTCCGCTGCGGTTGTTTCACGCGCTGCCAAGGTCGGTTCGCAAAGTACAATCGTGGCACCATAATCCGCAACCGCGTCTTGTTTGATTTGGGGCGCATTCGATGGCATAACTATCCACGCAGGGATGCTGCGCTGCCGCGCCGCAAGTGCCAAAGCCTGCGCATGATTTCCTGAACTATGCGTCACCACCCCCGCTGATGCTTGTTCTGAATTCAATTGCAATACGGCGTTACTAGCGCCACGGTATTTGAACGCACCCGCTTTTTGAATATTTTCGCACTTTACAAATACTTCTCGACCAGCGACCTCGTCAAGTTGCTGGCACGTCGAAATTGGCGTGCGGTGAACCACTCCCGTCAAACGCTTAACCGCATCTTCAATCTCTGGCTTAGATATTACATATTGCTCGTTAGGCATCGACATCACCCTTCTGTTTTTTTCCGGTGGAAACAGCAGTCTGCCACGCCTTAACGATCGGATAAATAGCAAGTCCAAACGCAACCAACAATAACACCAACGAGACCGGACTCGATAACAGCGGGAAATAACTGCCTCCTGATGCTTGCAATGCGGATCCAAGTTTCTCTTCAGCGATCGGGGCTAATACAAATCCAATCACAAAAGGTGCGAGGGGAATTTTAGTGCGGTCCAATAAGAACCCGAGCAACCCAAACCCTAACATCACCCATACATCGAATAATCGATTGTTCAATGCAAATGAACCAACAACACAAAATACCATCACTATCGGCAGCAAAAGATGACGGGGGATTACTGCCAGCTTAGCAATCCAGCGCGCGGTACCCACCATAATCACAAACATCGCTATGTTCGCCAACAGCATCGTCATGATAATCGTGTAGACAATCTCGGGATCATTCTGGAACAACAACGCCCCAGGTTGCAAGCCGTGGAGCACCAAAGCTCCAAGCAATATTGCATCGATGACGCTACCAGGAATCCCCATTGCTACCAAGGGAATCAAGGCACCGCCAATGGTCGCGTTATTGGCAGCCTCACTGGCAATAATCCCCTCTTCGGAACCATGGCCAAACAACTCCGGATTTTTCGACATGCCCTTAGCCGCTGAATAAGCCATCACGCTACCAACATTGGCACCCACCCCTGGTAAAATGCCAACCCAAGTGCCTATTACCGAACTACGAAACATATTGTACAAATGTCGCCGCCAATCAGTTAGCCGCAGGAAAACGCCATCGGTGTTCCCCGCGATCGCCGCTACCTTAGTGACTGGCCTAGATGCTTCATGAATAATTTGGCTAACCGCGAACATGCCAATTAATACAGGAAGCACCGCAAAACCACCATTAAGTTGCTCAATACCTAGCGTCCAGCGAGTCTCGCCTGTGGCTGGCGACTCGCCGGGAATGGTGACAAGCATCCCGAGCATTCCGGCAAACAAACCACGAATCAACGACTTTCCAGATACTGCAGCGATTAATACGAGTGCAACCGCCACCAACGCAAAATAGTCAAAAGGACTGAGCTTCATTGAAATTACGGAAATCGGCTTTGCCAGGGACAACAAAAACGCCCACGAGATCATCCCTCCCACAAATGAAGACATGATCCCCAATCCCAGAGCGCGACCAGGTTGTCCAGCCTGTGCCAACGGGTATCCATCGAGGGTGGTAATAACGGATGCGGGGGTACCCGGCATCCGCAACAAAGTCGCGGTGATTAAACCACCGGAAATCGATCCAACGTACATCGAAATCAGCAATACCATCGCTTCCGCTGGGGCCATGGAATAGGTGAGCGGTAACGTTAGCGCGATTAACATTGCCCCGGTCAGCCCTGGAATAGCACCGATCGCTATCCCCAACGCTGTGCCCACCACAACCCACAACAGGTTTATGGGTGATCCCCAAATCAAATCTAATAAAACATCAAACAACGTTCATCCCTTTTATGGTAATTCAATATGCAATCCAGATTGGAATACGGCATAGATCCAAAATGGCACGAGGACAACAACGTCAAGGAATATTGGAAAAGGACGTGCCCGACGAAAAACTGTACTCCGTGGCCCAATCACTAATCCAAACAAACAAATGAAACACATCGTAAGCCACCGATAATCCCAGGGTAAATATTCTAGACTCAGGACGTAAAGGACCATCAGCACAGCCACTTTCGTTACTGTAATCCAATACTTTCTTTTATTTTTATGAGACAGTGGAGGTTCGACATCTTCTATTTCTGTTTTCGACTGCCAATCACCCCTCGGCGCATCCTGATTAATAACATCACTGCGACCACTGCTTCGCGACGTTTCTAAAAACAGCAGCACCCGCAAAAACAACATCCCGACTAGACATAGACCGGTAGCCGCTAGAATAATCCGTGGGATATTTGGCAATACGTCAGGAGAAGTTGAATCAACGCTTTGAATCTCCGAAATACGTTCTGCCAATTCACCCTGCATTTCGTCACCAGTTAGAATCAAAGGGTCACTAAGCCGAAGCGCTAGTTGATTTCGCACAATCTCGGTTTTCATGCAATCCTCAAGTAATTTTGCAATTCGATCGATCTTGGCCTGGTCAGTTCCTTTGGGAAACCACCAAAAATGCATGTTGGCATGCACAAAATCAAATCCTTGTTCGCGCGCGGTTAGTATTTCTGGCACCCGGGGATCCCGTTCCGGAGCACTAATGGCAATCGCTCTCAGTCCACCAGCTTTGAACGCAATATATTCCCCAAGTGAAAACGCAGAAACATCAGCATGTCCGCCTACGACTGCTTCAAATCGTTGTGCTCCACCACCCGTTTGCGTATAGCGAAACGCCGAGCCGGGCAGTTGACGCTCTAAAATCAATCCGGCGTAGTGGACAGGAGCGCCCAGATTAGCTGCAAAGACTAGCTGATCTGGATTTTCGGCAGCGGCGGCCATGATTTCGGACAATGTCTGATACGGTGAGTCATCTCGGACAGCGATAATCAACCGCGTTTTCCCAGTAGCGGCAATGGGCTCGAAAGATTCTGAGCCGTAGGATACCTTGCCGGAAGATTGCGCCGTCAGCATCGCCTCATGCAAGATCATCATCGTGTAACCGTCCGGAGCTGCCTTGCGTGCGCGCCCACTGCCAATCGTTGCTCCCGCACCGCCTATGTTTTGGATGACTAACTCTTGCCCTAGCAACTTATGCTCAGCGGCTGCGTGTTGAATCATTCGCGCAAATGCATCACTCTCACCACCGGTATTGAATGGCACAATAACCGTAATGGGCTTGAGCGGATAAACACTTTCAGATCCGCTTGTCGGATTTGAACGCTGGTATACGACAAATAGAATACAGGAAATAATCCAAACCGCAGTACGCACAACTACCCACGGTCTTAATCGTCGCCAGGCATTAATCGTTGCTGAACCAATCTGACTTACCATCGAATGCATTATATCTATTCCGCGAACGCCCAACGTTTACTACTGAAAAAACACGCGTTCTGCTGTGCCGCGTAAAAGTAAATCTTTATCGCCCGCTGACAGGAAATCTGCCTGCTTGATGAGGTCGATCGACGGCGCGTATTCGTGTCCTTCAACGACCTGAAACGGACCATCGCTGGCCCACATCAATCGCTCGGGTCCAAAAGCATCCAAACATCGCTTGATCATCGGCAACAAATCTTTGTAGGGTGCCTGTTTCTTACCCAGCGCGTAGTACGCTGAAATCTTAACGGACACGTTTTTGTGTTTTGCCAAGGCACAGAGGGCATCTAGGTCTGTTTTACGAATTTCGCCGTCTATTCCAACACGGCCAAAATGATCAATTACAACGGGCGTATCCGGATGCTGTTTGCACATTGCACCAACGCTTGGCAAATGCTCGACATTAATTAAGGGACACATCGCTAAACCATGTTTCGCACCAGCTTGCCACATCGCATTCATGCCATCGCCGTTAAGCCATTGATTGGCAGATCGACCCTTTGGTTGAATCCTAAAGCCCCGCACACCGCGACGCGCTTGCTTGAGCATATTACGCACCGGTTGATTGTTTTCATCAACAATGCCGACCCCACCAAATACACCCCTAAATTTTTTCATCATGTCGAGCATGTAACTGTTATCAAACTTGTAGAAACTCATTTGGATCAGCACAATCCGAGTGACCCCTGTGGGGCGACAATGGGCAAACAGTTGTTCCGGTGTGAAACTAACGGGCTTTATGTCCGATTTTTTGTAGCCGACGGCCAAAGGATATCGTTCCGTATCCGGAGTCCAGACGTGAACATGCGCGTCGATAAATTCAGGCGGTTTAGCTTCAGCAAACAATGGATTTCCTAGACTCGTGGCGACTGGTAATGCTGTCGACAAACATGATGTTGTTATAAACTTGCGGCGATTAAACAAAAACACGACAATTCTCCTGTAGGGTAGCTTAACTAGTTGTTTGGTCTGTTCTCGGAAATAACTATCTTCCGATATCTTACACCATCGGTAACTCAGAAATCAAACCACTATTAATACTGCGGTGAGTATACGTCCGCAGGCTCTCGGTGCTAGCGAATACTGTTCGTGCCGACGACGGATTTATTCCATTCAAGACCGAGCATGATGCAATTAATACCCGACCCGATACCGAGCAGGGCTAATTTATCGCCAGATTCAATTTTATTTGCTTTAGCGGCGAAGGCCCAAGTGACCGGTAAGGCAGCGGAGCCCGTGTTACCTAACCATTGGAATGTGGTAGAGTCCTTTTCAGGTGGCAAGCCCAGCGATTCTAACATCAGCTTACGATGGCCAGATCCGACTTGGTGGCAAACGGTTTTATCAATGTCAGCGCGTGTCCAGTTTGACTCATCGAGAAAACGCGCGAACGTGATTACTCCTGTTTCGATACCTCGAACCATTAACGTCTCAGAATCTGTGTGCATAAAAGGCTTCATGTTGTCAGCGACCGCTTCATCTTTGCCACTTTGACACAGGGTATGGTGTTGCGTATTTGCCTGTGCGGTGGCAGTGCAAAGGCGGTTTCCGGTGGTGGTGGTGGCTTCATTAGTGAGCAAGATTGCCGAGCTTGCCGAGCCAATTGTCAGCGAGGCAACGGCCTTTTTGATCGTTTTTCGAGTCCAGTGCGAACCACTGTTGAGAGATTCAATCGTGTTTTCAACCAACGCACGGCTATCTTCAGTTCCGACGACTAGTGCGGCGGCCACTTGCCCCAGTTCGATTGCATTCGCAGCCGAGATGATTCCGTTGAGCTGACCCAAACATGCGTTGGAAACATCGTAAATAGTGCATTCAGATGGCAATCCCAGAGCATGGTGTACTCGACAAGAAGTGGCCGGTTCTAAGTGATCTCGGCAAACGCTGCCATGAATCAACATACCGATATTATTGACATCAAAATCAGCAGCTGCGATCGCTTGTTGTCCACTTTCAATGCTCTTATCGCCAGGCAACACCCCCGATTGCCAAAAACGGCGTTCCTTAATTCCGGTCATCAATTCCAGACGACCAACGGGAAGACTGAGTCGTTGATACACTGGATCCAGGCGTTTCTCTAAGTCAGCGGTGCTCAACACTTGCGCGGGCAACGTGTAACCTAGTGATTCGACAAAGACGTTATTGTATTGCATGGGCTGGTTGATTGCTAAACTGATCTAATTGCAGTAAGTTCGCCCTACGAGACGTTAATACCGACTGCAACAATTTACCATTTCTATGAGTAAGTCGTACAGTAGGCAGGGAATCCAAAATCATCTTGCTCAATATGGTGAGTTTTGATCAAAATAACTTTCCCCAGATTTGGTAGGTCGAGACATCGCCAATACCAGATGTAGTGGTTGGTGTTTTTTTTTCAAATTTTTTTCTCCAGACGTTTGATATTTTCACTGGAACTTGTCACAATTTCACCTTCTTGCTTCCCACAAGAATATTCAGGTATTGCATTAACCGTTTAAGGAGAAAACAGAACGGTCACCGAAAAGGATTTCGCTCCCGGACGAGGTACAATTTTTGTATGCGGGGGAGAAACCGAAGCGGAACGCAATTTGCCTTGATCTCGAAGTCAATGATTGACTTGAACGAACGGATTCGTAGCAACAGACTTTATGCCTGCTGCATGAGATTAACGATAAATGTGTTCTAGGCAACACCTGAAGTTATAAGCAATCATTCAAATGGATTTGTTTGTATTTGTATTCTTTCTTTAAGCGATGCCTGTTCAGTTTCATTTGTGGCAAGACCCTAAACTCTTGTAGTTTTCCTTGTCCCAACAATATCTCGTACTTTGCCGGGCCGTTCTGCTTCTCTCTTAAAACATCTTACGCTTCCAGCGCATTTTTTTCTGGAGGCTTGAGTATCTGAAAGGGATTACAGATGCAGAAGAAACCACTTATTGGACTCAACTTAGATTTCAAATCGAAAACACGCGATACCGCAGCGTACTATTTCCTAGCCGCGGGTTACGTCGAAGGAATTCTCCGCGGGGGCGGCATTCCTGTGATTGTGCCGATTATGGAGGATGAAGAGGATATCGCAGCCGCATTGAAAAACCTTGATGGGTTTATCCTCGTAGGCGGACTTGACCTAGATCCTCACCGTGACGGTTTCATGCGACACACGTCGTGTAAAATCATGAGCGCTGAACGCGAACTTTTCGATCGCACCCTTTGTCGTCAAATCTGCGACAAACGCCTCAATGTGTTCGGCATCGGTGCTGGGATGCAATTATTGAATCTAACGATGGGTGGCAATCTTCACCTGCATATTCCGGAAGCGTTACCTAATGCCGTGCCGCATCGAGATCCTCTGTGTCTCGATCACCGACATGGCTTGGACATCACGCCCGGTTCATTGCTCGAACGCATTTATGGCGATGGCGAAATCCGCGTTAACAGCAACCACCACATGTCCGTGGATGAAGTCGCTGCGGGATTCAACATTACGGCTCGCTGTCCGGATGGAGTGATCGAGGGGATTGAAGCAGATGCAGAGGATTGGGTTGCCATCGGCACGCAATTCCACCCAGAAGCCCCATCGGCAACCGCCATGGACTTCCGTGTCATTGAAGAGTTCATCGAAGACGTGAAGGCAATCAAAGCAACCGGCACTCGATTCGTCGAAGAAGTCGCCGCCGCTGCATAAGCACTTCACACTCGATCGATAATCCCACCACTACAGCACTGGTGTAGTCCGGAGTCGCCATCGATTTCAGACTACGCCATGCTCAGTGGTTTAGTTACCAAACCTTTCGCTGTGCGCAAATACAATTACCGTTTGAAAATTACCTCCAACGATACCCAATTTTGACATCGGTGATAATTAGTATTAATTCGTGAACTTACAGCAACTTTCGTAATACCGTTTGTAAAATACCACCATTGCGATAGTAGTCCATTTCTACTGGCGTATCGATGCGAACGACCGTTGCCAACTCGACAACTCTGCCGTCTTCTCTAGTCGCCTTTACGGTTAACTGCGATAGGGGTTTGAGCGAATCGTCAAGTCCAACGACTTCGAATACTTCCTCACCGGTCAGACCTAAACTTTGATGAGTTTGACCATCTAATAACTCCAACGGCAAGACGCCCATCATCACTAAGTTACTGCGGTGAATGCGTTCATAACTAGCCGCAATAACCGCTCGAACGCCTAGCAACTGCGTCCCCTTCGCGGCCCAATCACGACTACTACCCGTGCCATATTCCGTGCCAGCTAAAACCACCAATGGCACGCCAGCGCTTTGGTACTTCATCGACGCGTCGTAAATGGACATACCTTCGCCAGAAGGCAAATGACGAGTCACTCCGCCTTCCGTACCGGGGGCCAATTTATTGCGTATACGAATGTTCGCAAACGTCCCTCGCAACATCACGCGGTCATTTCCACGCCGTGAACCATAGCTATTAAAGTCTGCTTGTTCAACGCCCCGTTCTAGCAAAAAACTTCCCGCTGGGCTGTCTTTGGCAATTGCACCGGCAGGTGAAATATGATCGGTTGTCGTGCTATCGCCCAAGAACGCTAGCACTCGAGCACCAACAATCGGTTCAATCGATGGTACTTCCACAGGTAAATCCACCAGGAACGGCGGTTCTTGAATATAGGACGATTCATCATTCCAAACGTAAATGTCACTATCACTGGTCTCGATCGCATTCCATTTTTCATTGGAATCAAACGCATTTCCATAACGTTGCTTGAACATCTCGCTGTTAACCGCGTGATCCAAAACATCCTGCACCTCTTCGCGACTAGGCCAAATATCTTTCAAGAACACCTCGTTACCTGCCTTATCAATACCCAACGATTGAGTATCAAAATCAAATCTAGTGGTTCCTGCTATGGCATAGGCGACAACCAATGGTGGACTTGCCAAATAGTTCGCCTTCACGTGCTGGTTCACTCGCCCTTCAAAATTACGATTTCCTGACAAGACCGAACAGGCGACTAGGTCACCCGCTTCGATGGCAGCGGAAACCGCTGCTGGCAATGGTCCGCTATTGCCAATACAAGTCGTGCAACCATACCCCACAACATTGAAGCCGAGTTGGTTCAATGCATCACTCAGCCCAGCCTTATCCAAGTAGTCCGTTACGACACGAGATCCTGGGGCAAGACTCGTCTTCACATGCGACTGAACTTGCAGACCCTTGGCCGCAGCTTTTTGAGCTACTAAACCAGCAGCGACCATGACCGATGGATTACTTGTATTCGTGCAACTGGTGATGGCAGCGATCACGACCGCGCCATGAGTCAATTCTGAGTCACCACTGGGCAAAGCGGCGACTGCCGAAGTTTGCAACGCATCGCCGGACAATTCAAATCCTCCCCCGCTGATCGGTGTTTCCAGCACTTCACTGAAGGCTTGTTTCATATCAACAAGTGCGATGCGATCTTGAGGTCGTTTTGGCCCGGCTAGTGACGGCACAACAGCGGATAAATCTAACGTGACGTAAGACGAATAGGTGGGTGTTGGTGCGTCGGCACTACAGAACAAGCCTTGCTCCTGCGTATAGCGTTTTACCAGCTCAACGTTTTCGTCGCTACGACCCGTCTGTCGTAGATACCGCAATGTTTCATCGTCGACAGGAAAAAATCCCATTGTTGCGCCGTATTCGGGAGCCATATTGGCTAATGTCGCGCGGTCTGCCAAGCTCATACCTCGGACACCAGCACCATAAAATTCTACAAATTTGCCAACAACACCTTCTTTGCGTAGTATTTCGACTACTAGCAGCACTAGGTCAGTGGCTGTAGCCCCGGCCGGCATTTCACCAGTTAACTCGAACCCGACAACTTCGGGCATCAACATATAGATCGGTTGTCCCAGCATTACGCCTTCCGCTTCGATACCCCCAACTCCCCAACCAACGACGCCCAGACCATTGATCATCGTTGTATGACTGTCCGTTCCGACTAGTGTATCGGGGATAGCAATTGGGCCTTGCGCATCCTCAGAGCGACAAACGCCACTAGCCAAAAACTCTAAGTTGACTTGATGAACGATGCCAACGTTGGGCGGTACCACTCGAAAATTATCAAATGCTCCTTGGCCCCAACGCAAGAATTCATATCGCTCACCGTTGCGAATAAACTCTAATTCAACGTTTGCCCCGAGAGCATCGAGTGATGCGAAATTGTCAACTTGAACCGAATGATCGATGACCAAGTCCACTGGGATCAACGGATTAATTTTACGGGGATCACCACCCAGTCGCTCCATCGCGGAACGCATTGCCGCCAAGTCCACAACAGCTGGTACGCCGGTAAAGTCCTGTAGCACCACTCGAGCAGGTTTAAACGGGATCTCATGGTTGCCCGGATCGACAGCATTCCAATTGGCTAAGCACCGTACATCTTCTTCGGTGACGACATATCCATCGCAATTCCGTAGAACAGATTCTAACAATACCCGAATCGAATACGGCAATTTGCTAACATCACCAATGCCCTGCTCTGTCAACTTTGACAATCGGTAGATGCCAATTTCGCCATTACCGCTATCGAAATTGTCGCGTGTATTGAAGGGGTCAAAAGTAGTGGCATCACTCATGTATCTATTCTTCCGTTAAACGTTGAGAGTTCGGTGCTTATGTACTTTACAGTTTACCGTTGCCGGTGCATCTTTGACAGTCACCCATTGTAGGCCGGTAGACACCAGCGGACACCGACAACTTTTTCGTGGTCGTGACGGGTCGCGTTAGTCGCCGAGAGCCTGATTGTCCTACCAAGCCAGTCATCCATTTCCTACGAACCGTTGGGGTTCGGCTTCTTGATAAAATCAAGCGTCATCTGGGGCGAATCGAATTCCGCGTCAGGGTTTAATTCACGATATAGCAAACTTGGCTGAATATCTCGGCTGTTTTGATATTTCCCGTTTTCGTAATTAGTAATGTCGCCGGCGACTTCGTGATAGAAAATCTGGCAAATCTGAATTCCCGGGTAGATTTTCACCGGTTGGACCGCAAACATCTCCAACGTCCAAAATCCTTTAAATCCCACGTCGCCAAATCCGGCGGTCACATGTACAAACAACCCCAAGCGACCAATCGAAGAACGACCTTCTATCATCGGCACTAGTCCGTGTGTCTCAGTTCGTTCTACAGTCCGAGCCAAGAACAACTGATTCGGCGTCAGTACCATCCCGCTCTCAGGAATCTTCAAACGCCGCACTCGGTTAACTTGTCGCATGTCCAACACAACTTCCTCGTAAACCATCACTTCGTCGTGCAGCGTGAGATTATAGCTATTGGGATTCAAATGGTCTTCATTGAACGGGTCAATTACAATCGCATCACCCATTCGTTTCTTGATTTCTTGACCGGAAAGAATCATTACTGTTTTACCCTATCTATCTTAGATACTAACACCACGCAAAACCAACGCACCCATTACAGATGCACCATTCGATACCAAACCCTAATTTATACCAATTCGCGGGCAAAACCGCTTCATGGAACACTCTTCGCACAAAGGTTTCCTCGCATCACACACTTGCCGACCGTGATGAATCATTCGATGGGAATAATATATCCAGTCTTTCTTGGCAACGACTTGCATCAACTCCCGTTCTACCTTCACCGCATCCGTTTCACTCGTCAATCCTAACCGGCGACTTATTCTACCAACATGCGTGTCCACGACGACCCCCGCAGCAATACCAAATTCTGTTCCGAGCAACACATTGGCCGTCTTGCGACCGACCCCTGGCAATTTCACCAAATCATCTAGGCACTGCGGTGGATCTCCATCGAATTTTTCCACCAACTGACTGGCGCACCCTCGGATGTTCTTGGCCTTTACCCTGAAGAATCCGGCACTTTTCACAATCCGTTCAATCTGAGATTGAGTCGCTACTGCCAAATCAAATGCAGTTGGATATTTTTCAAACAACTTCTTAGTCACAATATTCACGCGTTCATCAGTGCATTGTGCCGAAAGAATCGTTGCGATCAACAACTGAAACGGCGATTCATAATACAAAGCGCATTTTGCATCCGGATAGCCCTTCACCAGATGCCGAACGATACGGCGGGCGTAGTTCTTCTCTTCACGAGTAGCAGTCATTGGCATCCACGAATAGGCAAGCAAATTACAAGTTGTTAGCAGGCTATAGTGTTACGCACCGTGCCACAGAAGGCAAATGATTTTGAGCAGAAACAGCTAGATTAAACTAATTTTTTTCTCTACCGCACCACCACACTTCGCTGTTGAAAAACGGTGAACATCCAAACGGACAGTTGCGTTAAACGCCCCTATCACCCTCCCCCCAATCCGTCGCCCATTGACTAGTTAACTATTCTCGACATAACATAAAGCTAGACGACTAATTCTGTTGCCTTTACTGCGGTACACAAGATCCTATTTTACTTCAAGCGTCCTCACAAACCGATTCAAACATGTCTGACTCTCCTGCTCAAAACACCGCACCTGTCACCAGCGAAGTGGACTTGCCTCGCATTGAAAAGGCCGTTCGTGAAATTCTCATTGGCATTGGTGAGGATCCAGATCGCGATGGACTGCTAGAAACTCCCGCTCGAGTCGCCCGCATGTACGCGGAAATGTTCAGCGGTCTGCGCCAAGATCCACATGAACACACTGACAAATTCTTTGAAGAGAAATATGACGAAGTTGTTCTAGTTCGGGACATCAGTTTTTGCAGTATGTGCGAACATCACCTATTACCATTTGTCGGCAAAGCACACATTGGTTACATGCCCAATGGGAAGGTGATCGGACTGAGCAAACTGGCTCGAGTCGTAGAAGTCGTTGCGCGTCGCCCTCAAGTCCAAGAACGTCTAACCGAAACAGTTGCCGACCTGCTACTCGACGCACTCGATGCTAAAGGGGTAGCAGTTATTATCGAAGCGGATCATAGTTGTATGACAATTCGCGGCGTTCGCAAACCTGGCAGTTTGACCATCACATCGGCGATGCGAGGGATTTTCCGCAGCAACCTGTCGAGTCGGTCTGAAATCATGCAACTCATCTACGGCAATCGCCGGTAA
The DNA here is from genome assembly GCA_018660825.1 of Planctomycetaceae bacterium. Classification (GTDB taxonomy): domain Bacteria; phylum Planctomycetota; class Planctomycetia; order Pirellulales; family Pirellulaceae; genus UBA721. The sequence continues at coordinate 53,435 of JABJJO010000169.1, forward strand.
GAGGATTGTTGTGACACTACTCTGGGAAATACTCCAGTTTGTACTGAGGCTTAGCTTCGGCATGTCCTTAGCAATGCTGCTAACGAGTTCTAAAATCGTTACTAGCGGATTTTTTCGAGTCCACCTGTGGGTCATCATGGGGCTTAACGTATTTGGCGTATTGGTGATCTGGACCGCCGGGGCAGAACACGTCCCGACACAACACGTAAGTTTACTGACGCTTGTTATCGTGAACGCGATTACAAGTTATGTTGCTGCGAGCATCTGGATCTACGAGAAAGCTCGAGCGGGCAAGTTAGCCCTGCTCGTAGTCACCATCCTTATGCTGACTTCAGCCTATTTGACAACTGATTTTCCAGAAAACCATACGACCCCCCAAATCATCTCCGTCCTCTTGGAAATTGTCAGTTCCGGGGCATTGGTGGGCGCCGTCATGATGAGCATGCTGCTGGGACACTGGTACCTCAACACGCCAGGCATGAAACATGACCCCCTGCACAAACTACTGGCTTTCTGCCTATTGGCACTGGCCATTCGCACGGTTATTTCAGCAACCGGAACATATTTCTACGTTGCTGCAAACGAAGTTGCTACAAGTTGGTGGATTTTTGTGTCTCTTCGCTGGGTCACGGGCATCGCGGCCACATTGATCATGGTGATATTGGCTCAATTAACTTTGCGCGTACCGAACACTCAAAGCGCTACCGGAATTCTGTACGCGGCCACGGTCGTCGTGCTTGTTGGCGAACTTACTGCTCAACTGCTCTCGGAAAACGTGCTCTACCCTCTCTAATCTGACCCAACCACGGTACAATCCAAGATGGCTTAAAGACACCTGCTTCACAGCGACACTATTGTCCCGATTTTACTGACCTTCCTTTACCCAAACCACTACCATCCAATGAACGTTACCTTCCGCTGTCGAAACTGTGATTCTATTACGCGCGAGTTATACCAAACGGATACCACGATATTCACGTGCCCTGCTTGTCAGACTGCCCACGAAATCCCGGTTGATGCAATCGGCGCCGACGCAACTAACCAAATAGTCGTCACTCGCTGCATGGTTTGCCCTGGCAAAGAACTCTATTTCCGCAAGCAATTCAATCAACGACTTGGAATCACGATCATTGGACTCGGTTTCGCAGCAAGCACTGTTGCCTACTACAACCACCACTTGATTTGGGTCTATGGGATTCTTTTTTTCACGGCGGGCATCGATCTCTTATTCTACATTTTTACCGGTAACCTATTACAATGTTATAAATGTAATAGCGAGTATCGTGGTTTTGAAGAGTCAATTGAATATGAACCATTCAACCTTGAAATCCACGAAAAGTATCATCAACAGCGTATTCGACTGGAACGTGAACAGCAGGACGCCAAGTGGATTGCCACGCACGCCCCCCCTCAAACCACGACAACTGACGAAACGCCCAGCCATTGAATTCGTTTGCGTTAAACAGCAACAGCAGTTTAAGACCGCCCCGATTACACCAATAAGGGTTTCATTATGGATCAAGAACGAGCCCGCATTCAGGAAGACCTGCGCGGCGTTATCGATGGCGAAGTTCGCTGCGACGACTTGTTCTTACAATTGTATTCCAGTGATGCCAGCATTTATCAAATCAAACCACGCGCGGTCATTCGCCCACGGCATGTTCAAGATGTAGTCGCTACGGTTCAATACGCTACGGAACACGGCATTGCAATACACGCCCGCGGTGCCGGCAGTGGACTCGCCGGAGAATCACTTGGCAGCGGAATTGTAATCGATTTCTCCCATTTCATGCGACGGATCATCGATTTTGACGGGGAAACTGTGCACGTGCAACCTGGTGTTGTCTACGCGCACCTCAATAAATACTTAGCAAAGCACAACCGACTGTTCGGTCCCGACCCTAGCACAGGCCAAGTCACAACGATGGGCAGCGTGTTAGCGCTGGACAACAGTGGAAGTCATTGGTTGCGTTACGGCAGCGCGCGAACGCATGTGGAAGAGTTGGAAGTCGTGTTGGCTGACGGTACAGTTTTGCGATTAGGTCAAAATGACAATCTGGAAACCCTCTGTGCGGTCCCTCATCGTCGCGGACTTACCCAGTTTTCCGAAACACCAACCGTGGGGAGATTAGATGATATCCAGCAGCGACTCAACACGATCCTCGCAACCCACCACGCCAACATAGCCGAGCACACTCCAAAATCACTCGTGCACCGTTGCGGCTACCACTTGAACAACCTTCGCCAAGGTGAACACCTCAAGTTGGCCCAATTGATAACCGGCTCGGAGGGGACATTGGGACTGATCACCGCAGCGAAGTTGCGCACCGTGCCGCTGCCACCTCACGTTGGTGTTTTGTTATTGTTCTTTGACAAAATGGAAAAAGCAATCCAAGCGTCCGCCCATGCCGTCAACATGGATGTCAGTGCCTGCGATCTCCTTGACCGGCGATTGTTGATCCTCGCGCGCGATACAGACCCTCGTTTCATACAAACAATCCCCAGTGATGCCGAAGCAATGCTGCTCGTGGAAGTGACTGCCGATACGCGTGCCGCAGTGCGAGATCGCCTGGCGGACATTACCGAACAAATCCACAAATCAAAACGATTAGCCTTTGCGTCACGAATCGCACTGGAAAAAAAAGAAATCGCCCAAGCTTGGTCGATCACACAAAATGTCATCCCCACTCTGTATCGCCTCAAAGGAAATTCCCGCGCCATTCCGTTTGTCGAAGACATCACCGTGCCTCCCGCAGCGATACCGACGGTCTTGCCACAACTACAGGAAATTTTACGCAAACACCAAGTGACCGCTTCGATATTTGGGCACATCGGACATGGACAATTTCATATCCGCCCCTTCCTTGACGTAAATAACCAAGACGACATCCGCAAACTGCATGCCCTCGCCAGTGAGCTGTATGAACCGGTAGTCCAAGCTCAAGGTAGCATCAGTGGTGAACACGGTGCCGGCTTGAGCCGCACCTGGTTTATGCGGAAACAATTTGGTCCCTTGTACGAAGCCTTTGCGGAAGTGAAACGACTCTTCGACCCGCAGCACATCCTCAATCCCGGTAAAGTTATCGCCGAGATGCCGCAACCGATCCACAATAACCTCAGGCCCGTGACTCATAACGAACAAAACACAGAACAGGCAACCGAGGATGCGCCACCCGTTGGCCCCACGCCTAACACTGTCGAACTTCAACTCGCTTGGTCGCACGAAGAGCTTGCCTACGCCGCCCGTAATTGCAACGGCTGTGCTCGCTGTAGAACTGAAGATGAAAATTCGCGGATGTGCCCCATCTTCCGCTTCGCACCCCAAGAAGAATCTAGCCCTCGTGCGAAAGCCAATTTAGTGCGTGGCATCATCACTGGGCGAATGCCCTTGTCAACGATCAATGAGGACCAATTCAAACAGGTCGTCGATTTGTGCGTGAATTGCCATCAATGCCGAATCGAGTGCCCTGCCGGTGTGGATATTCCACGACTGGTCACCGAAGCCAAAGCTCAATATGTCGCCACCAACGGAATTAGTTTTTCGGACTCACTTTTCACTCGCCTTGATCGCACTGCACGCTGGGCCAGCCGATTTAGCCGTTTTTACAATTATGCCATTGCCAATCGAACGCTCCGCTGGATCGCTCAAAAAACCACTGGACTAGCGCAGGGACGTAAATTGCCCGCCGTAGCCAAATCGAGTTTTCTAAAGTGGGCCGAGCAACAACGACTAGATCGACCTTCACGGGAAGACGGTGACAAAGTTGTCTATTTCACCGATGTCTTCGCAACTTGGTTTGATACTAACTTAGCCAAAGCGGTCGTCAAAACACTGCAGCACAACGGCATCTCTGTCTATGTGCCCACTCAACAGTTATGGTCTGCTGCCGCCGCAATCGCTGAAGGCGATCTGCAGTATGCACGCAAGGTTGCCCAAGTCAACGTCACCATTCTCGCCGATGCCATTCGCCAGGGTTATACGGTCGTCACCACCGAACCGGCTGCTGCAATGTGCCTCTCCCAAGAGTACCCGGCACTGCTCGATGATGATGATACGGCACTCGTAGCAAATCATACGCAAGATGTCTGCCATTATCTTTGGAACTTGCACCGACGCGGTAAATTGGAATTAACATTTCAACCACAAAATTATCAAGTGGGCTATCATCTGCCGTGCCACTTACGTGCGCTCCAGGACCATACACCGGGTGAGCATCTGCTACGACTAATCCCCGGCGTCCGAGTGCACCGCATTGAAAAAGGTTGTTCGGGCATGGCAGGTGTTTTTGGCTTAAAATCGAAAAACTATCGTAACAGTCTTCGCAGCGGTTGGGGTTTATTAAGTACGATGCGAGATTCGGAGATTCAAGTCGGGACAACTGAATGCAGTGCCTGCAAAATACAAATGGAACAAGGCACCTCTAAACCGACACTGCATCCACTTAAACTCCTAGCACTGGCTTACAATATTATGCCAGAACTCGAGGAACAATTACGAGGCGCCACGCGAGACCTAATCGTATCATGACACTTAAAATCAAACTCTTCGCCGCCGCTGCTCAGGCCATCGGCAACGATCACGTCCGTGTTGCGAGCGAAACGCCAGTCACCATCCAAACGTTAAAACTGTTGCTAGCCGAGCAACATCCATCGCTTGAATCGATATTACCCTATTGCCGCTTTGCGGTTAATCATGAATTTGCTTTAGACGAAGACGCGGTTTCCGCAGACCATGAACTTGCACTCATCCCACCTGTCAGCGGAGGGTGAACAGGACTCATCATGGCAATACATATCATACATCTCGAAATTGACACACAACGGATGCTCACTGCCGTCAGTAAAACCAACGCCGGTGCGCAATTGTTGTTCATCGGCACGACGCGCGACATCACTGGCGACCGAGTGACGCAATGGCTAGATTACGAAGCCTACAAACCTATGGCGATCAGCAAACTGCAACAATTAGAATCCGCTGCCTATCAACGCTGGGATATTTGTGCTATCGAAATAGTACACCGCCTCGGAAAGATTCTCCCAGGCGAAGCTAGTGTAGCGATTGCCGTCAGTTCTCCACACAGGGAAGATGCCTTTGCGTGTGGCAGATGGCTAATCGACACGCTCAAACAGGACGTGCCTATCTGGAAACAGGAACATTGGCTCGACGAGCAACCACAATGGATTCACCCTGCCAATAAAACACTCGGCAAACAATGAACAAACCAACACCACTTATCGATTCCCATGGCCGCATTCATACGAGTTTGCGGATCAGCATCACTGATCGCTGTAACATTCGTTGCTTTTATTGCATGCCCGCAGAAAACGTGAAATTTCGGCCCCGTGATGAAATCCTGACTTATGAAGAAATTGCACGATTCGCCTCAGTAGCTGCTCGCCTTGGTATCAACCGCTTGAGAATCACCGGTGGGGAACCTCTTATACGAAACGATCTTGCCGGCCTGATAAAACGGCTATCGGCGATCCCTGGAATCGACGACATTGCGCTCACCACCAATGGCGTTCTGCTAACAGAGCAAGCTGCGGCGCTTAAAAACGCTGGCTTGCAACGTCTTAATGTCAGTTTGGACACGCTCGACGACGACGTCTTCTTCCGGCTTTCCCGTCGCCGCGGTATTGACCAGATTATTGCGGGAATTCAGCAGGCGAACAAGTTAGGCTTCGACAAAATCCGACTCAATGCGATCGCCATCAAGTCGATCACCGAGCAAGAAATTGTGCCACTTGCAACGTTCGCTCGACAGCACGACCTCGAATTGAGATTCATTGAGTTCATGCCATTAGATGCGGATGATCAGTGGCAACGTCAACAGGTTTTGACAGGAGATGAAATCAAAAATATCTTGGAAACGGCATTCTGCGAACTGTTGCCAGTCACTCGTGACGATGCCAGTCAACCGGCGGTCGATTTTCAATTTTCCGACAACCAAGGGAGGATTGGATTTATCAATCCACTGTCGCAGCCATTTTGTCACCATTGCAATCGCATCCGCATTACCGCGGAGGGTCAATTGCGAAACTGTCTATTTTCAACAACCGAATGGGATGTTCGCCAACTATTGCGAAACAAAGGTTCCGACGATGAACTGGAAACACTGATCCGTAGTTGCGTCAGCGGCAAGAACGCCGCTCATGGTATCGACTCGGATTCATTCATTAAACCGCAACGCGCAATGTATCAAATCGGCGGTTGAAAAAATCCGCAATTTGTATTGAGCAAGGGCTCAGAGTTTAACTTCACGACGTTGCATCTCGATATCTTCGAGGCGCACGACTGGGCCCCGTCCACTACCAGGGCAGTCACGACAGGTTGCTTGCCAGGTTTCCGCTGATTCAAGGTTGGAATCCCAAAACGGCCAAGTCCGACATTGCCTAGGCCGAGCTTCATAGACACCGCAAGAAGTCTTTTCGGAATCAAAGAAAACGCAATCACCATTTGGAAACTCTACCAAAGACCAACGTACCCCGATACGGCGCGTGTAAGTGTCCTGAAATTCTCCTAACGGCATGTTAATCAACTTTGCTAAGGTCGCGATTTCCCCCTCATCGAGCCAAACAAAACCGGGCGCACCGGTACAGCAATCGCCGCAGCCGGTGCACTGAAATTGTAAGCCAGCGTGATACCATTTTTCACTTTCCTGAGTCATGGCCCTGCTAATCCCTTCGGTTTTGTTCGATGTAGTTGGGCCTGGTGCCCTTTTGTTGATCGTAAATGGCTCTGCAGCCAAAAACCCATTGCTGTAGATGTACTGATTATACCAATTGCGTAGAATTTGACGATTACCTCAAGTTACTACTTATATGAATCGATAGTAAGAACAAGGTGCAATGCGCTGTATGCCTGTCTAACAAATGACCAAAATGCCTTGCTAGACCCCATCAATCAATGTCCCAATCCACCACAAAAAAAGATATTGCAAATGCCATCGCCAGAGACCTTGGCATCACCCAAGCACAATCCAAACAATTTGTTCAAAAGACCCTCGATGCCATTACTAATGTACTACGTGACAAGGGGCGACTCGAATTACGCGATTTTGGCGTCTTTGAATGCAAGACAAGGAAAGCTCGCAAAGGCAGGAACCCCAAAACAGGGGATCCGGTAAACGTACCCGAAAAGCTGGTCGTAACTTTTCGAGCTGGCAAACAAATGGAGCGGACTGTGCGACGCAACAAATAGCCGGAAATAGCATAATTATAAAAACTCATATTGCGGCAAATCACGAGATTATGTACTTATAGCCAACTGAAATTTATTCAGCTAACAACGTTCGACAGCAAGTACACGTTTTAAACGTATTCACACTTAACTTTCAGCTACCACACACAAATACTTTTTAGGGTTCAACCAATCGTTTATCGTCTCGGCTAACGTACTCGAGAGCCCGATAAATTAGGTCTAGGAGAATTTCAATGCGACGCCTGTTTTACGCAATAGTTTTAACTGCCATTTTGAGCACCAGTATCGGTTGCATTATACCTGCCTTCTCCGGCGATCGAGCTCGACGAACCCAGCAGTTGATTTTCACTTCCGAAAACCAGCGGCAGATTCTAAACTTCTGGGAACGCTTATGGCATTTAGATCAACCTGACCACATGTCGCCACAACGTGTTCATGGCGGTGTTATTTAAGCTGCCGATTAAGGCCTCCAGCAGGTTCACCCAATTGCTGCGGACCTCTCGTTAAGTACTGCAAACTTTTGTCATTACAAAAGTAGTTGCTGCGCTAGGGAATTGTGCTCTAATTTATACAAGCAGAATCCATTCCATGAATTGAGGAATCGGCCTTTGCCGGTTAAAGTACTGTGTAGGGGATTCAACAAACAGACCTACACCGCTTGAACACGAAGAGATCATATCCTTGACACTCGATACCGATACCGTTGATTTGCAAGTTTGCCTTGGCAGACTGACGCTTCCGAATCCGATCATGGTTGCCTCAGGTACTTTTGGCTACGCACGTGAAATGGAACAAATTGTCGATCTCTCACGCCTCGGTGGAATCGTTCCCAAAACTATCACGTCGCAGATGCGAAAGGGAAATGCACCTTGGCGAACCATCGAAACGTCTTCGGGGTTGCTAAACTCAATCGGACTCGACAACGACGGACTCGACGCTTTCATTGAGAATCACTTGCCGTATCTTGTTGCCTTAGACGCACCGGTGATTGTCAGTATTGCCGGTGAAAATCAGGCGGATTACGTCGGCATCGCGCAACGTTTGGATGCCTGTGGGGGTGTGGCAGCACTGGAGCTTAACATCTCCTGCCCAAATGTAGCTCACGGTGTCGATTTTGGCAGTAACCCAGAGTTGTGTGAAAAAGTTGTCCGCGATGTTCGGGAAAATTGTGCCTTGCCAGTCCTAACCAAGCTTACGCCAAACGTTACGAACATCGTTGAACTCGCAGCGGCGGCCGCAGCTGGTGGCACCGATGCGGTCTGCCTGACCAACACCTTGTTGGGTATGGCCGTCGACTGGAGAAAACAACGCCCACTTCTTGGCAATAATGTCGGCGGATTGAGCGGTCCAGCTATCAAACCGGTATCATTGCGCTGCGTATACCAAGTAGCACAGGCGGTCGATATTCCAATCATTGGGATTGGCGGAATCGCAAATCTCAATGATTGCATGGAATTTTTTGTGGCGGGTGCTTCTGCGATACAGATCGGGACGGCCAACTATTACGACCCAACGGTCACGATGAGGATACTCGACGAACTACCGACCGCAGTCACTGAACTCGGAACCAACAAATTTTCTGATGTTCCAGGATCCGTCAAGCCGAACTAGACTCAAGAGAATCACCAATACAAAACGCAACAACAATAAGTGAATCAACAAAGGGACATCATGCGAGTACTGTCGGGCATTCAACCAACAGGCCGATTTCACTGGGGAAATTACTTCGGTGCAATTCGACAATATATTCAACTCCAGCACGAGGACGAGGCGTTTTATTTCATCGCCAACCTACACGCTTTAACGACCATTCGCGATCCTCAACAACTCAGCCAACTTACGCTCGATGCCGCCCTAGATCTACTGGCACTTGGACTCGACCCCGATGCAGCGACGTTATTCGTTCAATCTGATATCCCTCAGATATCCGAATTAACATGGATTTTGATGACCGGCACACCCCTCGGGTTACTTGAACGTTGTCATGCATTCAAGGAAAAAAAATCCAAAGGTATTTCCGCGGACGCTGGGCTATTCACCTACCCAGTGCTCATGGCCGCAGATATTCTGGGATATGATTCCAATTGCGTGCCTGTTGGGCAAGACCAGGTGCAGCATATCGAAGTCGCCCGAGATATTGCTCGCAGTTTCAACCATCACTACGGCGATTGCTTCGTGCAGCCTGAAGCCCGTATTTTGGATGAATCCGCCAAGGTACCAGGTACCGATGGCGAAAAAATGTCAAAGAGTTACGACAACATTATCCCCGTTTTCGAAGAAGAAAAGGCACTCCAAAAACAGATCATGCGTATCTCCACGGACTCGCGTGCGATGGAAGACGCCAAACAACCGGAGACTGACCACCTGTATCAATTGTTTTGCCTCTTTGGCAAGTCAGCGCAGCAACAGGAAATGGCTGCTATATATCGCCGCGGCGGATTTGGCTACGGCGATATAAAAAAACAGCTTGCCCAAGCCGCTGAGGGCTATTTCGGGCCCGCCCGTGAACGTCGCGAAAAATTGACGCTGGACCCTGACTTTGTTCAAGACATCCTGGCAGCGGGTGCGGCAAAGGCTCGCTTAAAAGCCGCCGAAGTTCTCGATCGAGTCCAGCATGCGACGGGGCTAGTGCGATGAATGTACTGGGGTTAGGAACCGATATTATCGAATGCTTGCGTATCGCGAAGATGATAGAGAAGCATGGCGAGTTGTTTTTGCAACGTGTTTACACCGAACATGAGGTGGGTTATTGCAGTAGTCGCAAGGCCGCCAACCAACACTACGCAGGCCGCTGGGCCGCCAAGGAAGCGGTTCTCAAAGCAATGGGAACTGGTTGGTCTCGCGGAATCCGCTGGCGCGACATCGAAGTAAAGGTAGAACTCGGAGGAAAACCGCATGTACATATTCACGGCACCGCAAGAGAAATCTGTGACGAACTGGGTATCACCGACATGCTCATCTCAATTTCTCATTGCCGCTCACATGCAACGGCGACCGCGATCGCCGTTGGTGAAGATTAATGCCGCGGGCCCTATTCCAGGCTAATGCCAAACCAGCCTCAAGCTCTTAGGCGGTGGAATCCGATTCACCGGCGGCTACGAACTCTTCGCCTAACGTTTCCGGTTGGTACCCAGATTCAACGACTTTACCTTCAATCGTCTGAATGACAGGGGGTGGATTCTCAGCTTCGTGGTTATCTAAGGCTGCCGCCCACTTGTTACGCACGTCATCTTCAAGCTTCTTCCAAGCGCCACGTCCGCGGCATTTGGGGAACTTGGAACAACCGAGCCACGGGCCTCGAGCACCATTTCGCAGGTTGAGATGCGAATCACATTTATTGCATTCAATATCGGTTGCTAGCGGTGGAGTTTTCGGTGGCGTGACGCCTCCATTCTTTTTGTCTAAATTGACAACACCCTTGCAATCAGGGTACTTACCGCAACTCAAGAACAAGCCAAAACGACTCTTGCGTTTTTCCATCGGGTCGCTACATATAGGGCAAGCGATATTCGTCATTTCTGGATTAATCGGACGGCCTTCATGGTCGATCGGCGCAGCGTATTTACAACCGACTTCCATCGCGTCGGCAATTGTCACGATCCGTGCTTTATCGTCATCAGTCAATTTGGAATAGGTCGTCTTCTGCTCACATTCAAAGCAAGTGAGAAAGGGTCTCGAACGGGCCGTTTTTCCTTTATTGACTCCCATGTCTGCCAGACCACAACCAACACAAGGAATATCAATCTTCACTGGTGGCACTCTAAAACCAGTACAACTCAAGAACCGCCCATTACGACCAAACCGGTACTCTGTGCGTTTCCCGCAGTCTGGGCACTTATATTCTTCTGGCGCTAGTTCTGTTTCCGCTTTAGCGTGCGTCATGTTCTCATGAGCTGTGTCCAAATCCTTGCGGAATTCTCCATAGAATTCGTGCATAAACTCTGTCCACTCACAACTACCGTCTTCAATCAAGTCCAGTTGCGATTCCATCCATTTGGTGTAACCCAGATCCATGATACCGGGAAAACCCTGAATCAGCTTTTCAGTCACCACTTCGCCTAAATCTGTCGCAAAGAAGCGATTACCTCGCTTTTCTACATAATTCCGATCTTGGATTGTACGAATGATCGCAGCGTAGGTACTCGGACGCCCAATCTCTTCAGACTCTAGTTTCTTGACAAGCGAACCTTCATTAAAGCGCGAGGGTGGAGCTGACAACTTTTGCCGTGGGTCGATAGAAAACGGAGCCATTTCCATACCCTGAGTCAACGCAGGTAACGTCTGTTCATCACTAGCAGTGGGAACGCCCGTCGCTTTATAAAAACCATCAAAGTCGAGGATGCGGCCGGTGACCTTGAGAACTGCGCCCGTTTCTTTATCTGAGCGTCTTAGCTGCACGGTGGTAACTTTCCAGCGAGCTTTGGTCATCTGACAACCCATAAAGCGGTTGTAGATCAAACGGTAGAGTTTCAACTGTTCTTCGTCGAGTGAACTAGCTACTTTTTCAGGAGTGAGGTGCATGTAGGTTGGGCGAATAGCCTCGTGAGCTTCCTGTGCGTTTTTGTTGGAAGAACCATAATAATTCGGTTTCTCCGGTAAATACTCGGGGCCACAGGTAGTTGTAATATGCTCACGCACTCGAGAAATCGCTTCCTTAGAAATAACGGTTGAATCCGTACGCATGTAAGTAATTAACCCAACGTGACCTTCTCCGGGAATACTTAAACCTTCATAGAGCTTCTGTGCAATTCGCATCGTGCGACTCGCAGTGAATCCATAGACGTTCGATGCGGTGACTTGCAGCGTGCTCGTAATAAAAGGAGCGTCTGGTTTTTTGGTGGTTGGCTTGGTTTCAATCGAATTGACTTCGTACCGTACGGCAATATCGATGTCACCGACTACTTTGCGTTTGAATTTGGCAGGGCCTTTTCCATCGGGGTCTGCGGTAGTCTCGACCTTCACGTTGACCATTCCGACTGCTTCGGAAACCGCGGTTATCTCGGCGGATAGATCCTGCGGGTCGTCAGCCGCGCAGGTAACGGAAAATTTCTCACCATCGATGCTCAACAACTCGGTCTTGAGACTCGCGTGTTGTGCGAGCCAAGCATTTTGTCGTTTTTTAGTAGGCGCCTTTCCTTTTTCATCTAGCGTGTTCACAAAATCTGACCAAATCGCCATCAGGCCTTTTGCTTGAGACGGGTCCATCGCTAAGTTCGCGGTTAGTTGCCAAGATTCATCGGGAACGTGGGCGCGTATTTCCATTTCACGTTCAACAATCAAGCGAACGGCGACGCTCTGCACTCTTCCAGCACTCAATTTACCGGCAACCTTGCGCCATAATAACGGTGATACTTGGTATCCTACAATACGATCCAAAAACCGGCGCGCCTGTTGAGCATTCACTTTCGCCATATCAATGACGCCAGGATTTTCGAATGCTTCCAGAATGGCGCTTTTGGTAATCTCGTTGAAAACAACCCGCCGCAATTTACTGTCGTCAGCCTGCATCGCTTCGGCCAACAACCACGCGATTGCCTCACCCTCACGGTCAAGGTCAGTCGCCATCCAAATCGTGTCTGCTTCTTTGCCAGCCTTCTTTAACTTGGCGAGTTGTTTATTCTTGCCCTTAATCGTTACATATGTTGGCTTGAAATTATCGTCCAAGTCCAATCCTGGCACGGGTGCCGTCACACCTTTAGGGTTACGTGGCGGCAAATCCACCAAGTGCCCGATGCTCGCTTCAACTACATAATCATCACCTAGGAAACGCGAGATCGTTTTGACCTTCGCTGGTGATTCGACGATAACAAGATGCTTACCCATGGCCGACTATCTATGCTCTGAACTATTTGAACTACGTGTGCGATGTACGATTATTTGAAATTACTTAGCGGTTTTACAATAACCACGCTTCTATATATACGCAATTACCCGAATGCAGTGGTGAGAAAGATTTTCTCCACGGGATGTCATCGGCAACAAACCAAATGCCCATGTCCTGTTATGTATTGTTAAGTACCTTGGATAGTTGCGTTAAAACTTGGTTTGATAGTATTATCTGCATGTTTGACTGTTTTTCTTGAGCCCGGCATTGCGAATTCTACACCTAGTGCCCCTTACTAAGCCGGTATAATTACAACCACAGGAACCCCCAAAATGTCGCTAACCCCACTAACCGCAGTGCTAACATTGACGGTATACTGTGAATTAATTGCTTCAGCATTGGGGTTTGAATAAACAATAAAAACCCGTAAAATGCCGTGTTGCGGCATTAACAATAGCTACTTAACTAACGGAAGAATGAGCGATTTTCGCTCATTTGCTTCCAGACACAGTGCATTACGCCCCTCTTTGCTGAACAATTAATTCAATATTTTTAAACCTGTCAAGTCAAAATCAAAATCTTTCCGTCTTAGAAATGACACATCATGGCAAAATCCAAGCGTCCAAATCGAGTTCACGGCCGAAATAAAGGCGAACAACTCGACAAAATAAAAAAGGACCAAGACCAGCAACACCAAGATCGCATTGACGCGCAAAAGAAGGCCGGGACTTTTGAAGGTCCTTCGATGTTTTCGTATGTAACAAAACACAAAACAATTGCATATTCTACCCTCACAGTGATCGCCGTTCTCGCATTTGTCATCGGCCCCGCATATTATGCCGCCATCCAAGGTGGTCCCGATCAAGGTGGATTCAGTGGTAATGGTACTGCATTGGCCAAATGGACAACCGCTAACGGCGATATTTCACTTACGGACACAGAGGCGATCAACCTGCAAAATCGTTCGCAAAACCTGCAACAGTTTGTTGCTACGCTATCTCAGAATGCTTTCCGTAATGACCAGAATGGCGACTTCTCCGGAATTGATCCCTTAGCTATCGGATTTCAACCAATCCATCCGGTTGATCTGACCTTTCTTTCGAGCATTGCCAACCAATACAACATGGGCGTAACCACCGAGCAAGCAGACGCGTACCTAAAAAACATCTCACAAAAGAATACCCCCGAACAAGTTAAGGCGGCACAGGATTCCTCTATCGGAGATTCTGCATCAAAACGTCGAACTCTAGAATTATTAGCAAAGATAATTTCTGCTAGACGACTGGCACAAATGGGTGGACTTGCCGTTCCACAAGCTCCTTCAATCTCCGACCGCTGGGCAAGCTACAAACTCCTTACGGATCAGCATCAATTTGAAATACTTACCGTTGCCGTTGATGCCTCAACCGTCTTGGGCGAACCAAACTTGGAAGAACTTGAAGAATTGCTCGCCGGCGGACGCGAACATCTCGTCGATGATTCGGGCCTCACGCCCACATCCGGCATCCGCATCGACGACGCAATCTATCGTAACGGCGGGGCGCGCACACCAACCAAATATCAATATCAATTTCTAGCGATAAACCATGACGCCTTCGAAATGCTGGCTACCAAACAGATCGAAGATCATATTGCGGCTAACGACAGTGTGTTGCTTGAGTACTACAACAAGAACATCGAAACCTATCCCGCGCCCGAAAAAACACTCGACGACATCAACGCCCAGGCTGAAGGTGAATCTGACGAGGGCGCTAAAGAAGAGGAAGATGATGCTACCGCAGATAAAGAGGAGACAAGTGACGACGCCGAATCGGAAAATGACGTAAAAGACGAGTCTCCCAATGAAAACACTGATGAGCCCACGGAAACCACTGTCGACCCAGATTCCGCAGACGGCTGTCTTACGCAGGATGCAGCCGAAGAATCCACTGAGCCGCCCGCGGACAGTGACGAGTCCGCAGAGCAAGGCAAGGGCGAAGATGAGCCTGAAGAACCTGAAGATCTCTCCGGCTTGGACACGCCTATTCCGCTTGAGCCCAACGTAGATCCCGCCAGTTTAGTAGATCCCGACACTCCGCCAGAACCAGCTCCATTCATCGCACAACCCTTCGAAGAAGCCCGCGAGAAAGTGCGTGAAGATTATATTCGAACAAACGTGCCCACTCGAGTACACGCGTTGATTGATGTTGAACTGGAAGCTATTAAGTTGGCGGTAGCTGCCTATGGCGATTCTGAATATGGCGACACTGGCAAAACCAATTTCGAAACAATCTATGATGCGGTTAATATATCCCAAACTACCGTTGCCAATGGTTTCGTCGAGACCGCAGACAAACACATGGCTGCCATCGCCGTTGAAATCAACAACCGACTAAGTAAGGAATACGTGGAGCCCGCTCCCAAAACTGACGCTGCTGAACCTGCGGCCGCAACGCCCGCTAATGACGATTGCGACGACGTCGCAACCGACACCGATGAAGGTGAGAGCGATTCTGCCGGTGCGATAGGTGACGGACTTGAGAAAGAAGTTGCACCTCCTATATTCATTGAACTCCATACGTCGCCGCTAATTTCCGCGGTTCATGGCCCAATGATCGCACAGCGTAACCCCAGTTCTAACTCGTTTGGGTACGAGCAACCAGTAAGCGAAAACCCCTACGGTGGGTTTAATGAACACTCCGTTAGCTGGCACAAGCTAGTTCGTACTGCCTATAACGTTCACAACCAACCAGGAACCCCCCCCCCAACTCAGACACTCTTTACGACGAGCCGATTCTTTGAAGTGCAAGAAAAGGAATCTGGTGAATTTGGATCGACTTATACGTTTGCCTATTGGCAGATCAGCGAAACACTTTCGACTTCATTTGATGAAATCACCTTAGACAATCCGGAAGTCAAGAAAAACTTGATTGCTGGATGGCGACTAGCCAAGGCCAAGGAGGATGCGCTCGCAAAGGGCAGTCGGTTGGTTGAACAATATGCGAAGAATGGCGATAATACTGCGTCATTATCTGCACTTTCAGCTGAAGCCGGCGAAGCACCTTTCACCACAACACCGACCTCGGTCCTGCGGGCCGGAACCACAGGTGGAATGGGGGGGGGAATGCAAATGGTGCCCGAGGCCAATGCGATTTACGAAGCACTAACCCAACAACAGATTGCTGAGAATGTCACCATTGTGCCAGAAGATGCAAAACACGTCTCGCGACAAATTCCGGACATTTATGACCGACAAGGAAATGAACCGTCAGCTGCCAATCGCATTTTCAACCAATTAACCGTCGGTGGCCCGCCAGCTATCATTTCGGACTCAACCAATCGATATGTGTACCTCGTCCGTAAGGTGGAAGCGTCTGAACCGCCCGTGGCGGATCCAACTGCCACCGCCACGGAAAACTCAATCGAAGGGTTTGGCACGCTGATTCAATACGTGCGATCTGGTACTCTGGGACCGGGCGCATTTAGTCAATTCATGAATGCTGGTGCGACCGACACAATGTACCGCGGTACGCAACAGGCTCCTGGAACAGCCGGACTGATCTCAAATGCCTTCATGTCTTATCTGCAAGAAGCCCATGGCTACGAAAACGTGTCACCGTACTAGTCGCTTACAGTAAGATTGGCGTCGAATGTCTAACGGCTTAAACATCGCGGCAATTACTGCAGCCATAGCCATATTTTTCTGCGGCCTGTTGATCATTGTTTTGAAAATTACTCGCCGGTCCCCGCAATTCGATAAAAATATGCCTCCGGCAACTGTTCCCAATAAACTGCGGACTGCGGAACAGTACGCTGGACAACAAGCCGCATTTTTTGATCATCAGTCGAATCTCCAACAGCGATTTTTCTCCATTGTCTCTAAATCGGGAAAACCTAAAGGGCTGACGTGGAAGAGTTGCAAGTTTGACGAAGCGACAATCTGGGCAATTGAAAAACAATCCGCAAACTTGCATGCGCTGCTCTCGGTGGTAATCCACTTTGAGGCGGTTCTCGGCGGTCCGATGGAAGATGTAGAAGCCGTCGGCAATGCCCGTATCGCCACGGCCATTTTTTTCTATGATGGTAGCCGTTGGGACACTCGCGGAGACATTCTATTCAACCTAGAACCCCACGACGTCCTCACGCGCCACTGCGACGATTACGATCTTTACCAATAGCAACCTCACCCACTCAAAATTCTGCGTCAAATTTTGTCGTAATCGAAACGGAAACTTTACCATGCCAATACTTGGTGCCCACATGTCCATCGCGGGTGGCTACTATAAGTCGATTGACAGCGGCGCTGCAGCCGGTTGCCAATGCGTCCAGTTGTTTACTAAAAACAACAACCAATGGAGAGCCAAAGATATTTCCGACGAAGACGTCAGCTGCTTTCAAACTCAACTTGCCGCGCACGGGATCAAGCACACCCTCTCGCACGCCTCTTACTTGATTAATATGGGCTCGCCCAAAGACGAATTATGGGAAAAATCCGTCGCTGCCTTCGTGATCGAACTGCAACGCGCTGAACTTCTCGGTATCCCGTATGTCGTCGTCCATCCAGGTTCATATACAACTAGCACGGCCGCGGAGGGCATTCAGCGAATCGCAGTTGCACTCGACGAAGTCCACAAGCGACTACCTGCCTTGAAGGCAAAGTGTCTACTCGAAACAACCGCCGGCCAAGGATCAAATATCGGCTGGCAACTCGAACAACTAGCTGAAATACTACAGCAATGCCACACCTCAGAGCGCGTGGGAATCTGCGTCGATACCTGTCATATGTTCGCTGCAGGATATGACTTGCGAGACGATTCCATTTATTCTCAAACATGGGAACAATTTGACCAACTCATCGGATTAGAAAGGCTGCTCGCTTTTCATTTGAACGATAGCAAGAAAGAGTTGGGGAGCCGCAAAGATCGTCACGAACACATTGGCGCCGGTGAAATGGGTCTCGAACCATTCCGACTGTTGCTAAACGACCCGCGTTTTACAAATATCCCGATGTACCTAGAAACGGCCAAAGGGGACCGACCGAATTGCCCAGATGAATTAACCTGGGACCAATGCAATTTAAAAACGTTACGTGGTCTAATCAATTCATAACTTGAGTTCGCATAAACCACTCCGTGTGGGAGGAGGTCTGCTGC
>JABJJO010000172.1 GCA_018660825.1 Planctomycetaceae bacterium
CCCGACGAACCCTTTCTAAATAGTATAGCCGTAAAGATCGCGGCTCTCGACAAGCAGCTGCTTACGCTGGAGAAACAAATTGACGATCTACCGTCACTCGAGGACGATCCGCTCGCCCAATTGTTATTATCTAGGGAAAGTCCGTGTTGGTTTTCCGAACGTGATGTTTATCATTATTTAGCGCGTCAAGATAAGGATGCCTTTCGTGGATTAGTAAATGAACTGGATGGGATAGCCGTGAAAGACAGTACGGCGGCAGATCGAGCAATGATAATGGTGGATAAACCGATTTTCTGCGAACCCGTCATCTTTCAAAGAGGTGATGCTGCCTATCCCGGAAATTCAGTTCCCCGGCAATTCCTTAAAATACTGTCTGGGCCAAAACGAGTCCCGTATACTGGTTCAAGCGGTAGACTGGAGTTGGCCAATGCCATCGCAGATCCCCAGAATCCCTTAACGGCGCGTGTTTGGGTCAATCGCGTTTGGATGCATCATTTTGGTAATCCTCTTGTCGAAAACCCGAGTGACTTTGGCCTTAATACACAACGCCCAATTCATCATGAACTGCTTGATTTGCTAGCAATTCGGTTTATTAACTCTGGATTCCGAACTAAAGCACTGCATCGATTTATCATGTCATCCAGCACGTATCGCTTATCATCCATTGTTCCGGCTGATAGGAAGTTGATCGAGCAGTCCAGCGTTGATCCAGATAATTCGCTATTGTGGCGTGCGAATCGTCGACGATTGGATCTTGAGCAAATGCGCGACACTCTTTTAAGCATCTCAGGGCAATTGGACGTGACTATGTACGGAAGACCACCGCTCATTACTGACGAATCCAATTACCGACGCACTGTTTATGCTTTTGTGGAAAGACAAAACCTACCAAACATTGTGCAAATATTTGATGCAGCCAGTGCTGATACGTCAACCGCTCGGCGAGTTACAACTACAGTACCCCAACAAGCGCTATTTGCCCTCAATAGTAAATTCGTAACTGCAATGGCCCAATCACTGACGAACCAATTGACAGCAAAGACCACACCACCCAAAATTGGCCAGCTATATAACCTGGCTTTTGGACGAACCCCTACGCCTGAGGAAATACAACTCGGCACTGTATTCCTACAAGCAAATTCTTGGACTGACTACGCCCAAGTTTTATTGATTTCCAACGAACTGTGGTTTATCGACTAATACAACGCCTGTTACGACAATGCGGCATCTAATATGAACTTTCAAAAAGTAATCACACCTCACTCGACGCGCCGACAAATGCTGCAGTCGCTAGGCACCGGCCTCGGATTAACCGCACTCCCGTCGTTGCTACAAGCGGACAAAAATCCACTCGCCCTTAGAAGTCCTCATTTTCGGGCCGGCGCAAAACACATTATCCACATATATCTCAATGGCGGACCATCCCAGGTCGACACATGGGATTACAAACCGGAACTTAACAAACGCGGTGGCCAATCCCTGCCATTTCGCAACCTTGCCACAGAGCGAGAAACCGGTGTGGCGTTAGCGTCTCCCTTTCGGTTCAAGCAATACGGCGATAGTGGATTATGGTGCAGCGAAATATTTGATAAAACCGCATCCGCTCATGCTGATAAGATTTGCGTTATCAAGTCGATGTACGCGAACACGCCTAATCATGAACAGAGCATGCGTCTGATGAACACCGGTGACGAACGTCAATCGCGACCAAGTTATGGGTCATGGCTAACATACGGACTTGGTACGGAAAACCAAAATCTTCCCGGGTACGTTGCGATGTGCCCTGGATTACCCGTTGCTGATTCCTCAAATTGGCGAAGCGCTTTCCTGCCTGGAATCTTCCAAGGCACTTATCTCGACACTCGTAAAACTAGTATTGAAGAGCTAATTGCTAACATCAACAATCCACGGTTAAACAAAACACAACAACGGCGGCAACTTGACTTATTAAGTGCCCTCAATTCAGCGCACAAACAACTTCGCCTAGGCGATCCAAATCTGGAAGCACGCATACAGTCCTTTGAACTCGCTTATCGAATGCAGATGGAGGCGACCGATGCGTTTGACATTTCTAGTGAAAGCCAAGTCACCCAAGATCTTTATAATGCCGAGTCTGTACATGGCCGGCAATTGTTGATTGCTCGGCGATTAATCGAAAGAGGAGTGAGAGTTGTACAGTGTTTCCACGGTGATGTGCAGCCGTGGGACACGCATGGTGGACTAGACTCGGCGATGCGTAGTTTAGGCCAACAAGCGGATCAGCCAATCGCTGCATTATTGACTGATCTCGAGCAGCGAGGTTTGCTGCAAGAAACGTTAGTCATATGTGGAGGCGAATTCGGTCGAAC
>JABJJO010000132.1 GCA_018660825.1 Planctomycetaceae bacterium
GGGGGGGGGGGGGGGGGGGGCTTGCTCAATCGCGAAATAAAATGCCGAAAAGGCGGGTGCGGACAGTATTTTTCGTTTTCAATAAGTTCAATTTTATATTTTGAATTCACCTCGACGATCGTCGAGTTGGCCTTTGAGGCGGTGCAGAATATTACTATGCAGCTGACTTACGCGACTTTCGCTGAGGTCGAGCGTTGCTCCGATTTCTTTCATCGTTAGTTCTTCAAAATAGTAAAGGATCATGATAAGACGTTCTGACCGGTTTAGCCCTTTGGTGACGAGGCGCACAACGTCGTTGCGAGCGAGTCGTTTTTGAGGTGACGCAAACCGTTTGTCCGCGACAATATCCTTTTCGGTCATTGATTTATTTCCGTCACTAGTACTCCATTTTTTCTTGTCTAAACTAACCAAATTTAAGCAAGAGGATGTCGCAATCAATTTTTCCATATCTCGCAACGGCATTTGCATGTGTTGGGCCAATTCTTGCTCCGTTGGCTGCCTTCCCAGATGTGCTTCGAGCGCATTGGTTGCTTCATAAAGCTTGCTAGCCTGAGATCGCACCATACGAGGCAACCAGTCCATGTGTCTGAGTTCGTCTAACATTGATCCGCGAACACGCGTTACACAATAGGCTTCAAACTTAATGCCGCGAGAAAGATCAAACGCGGTGATAGCATTGATCATTCCAAAGCATCCAGCCGAATATAAATCGTCGATGTCGACTCCATCGGGCAATCGCTTCCACAGTCGTTCCGAGTGGATCTTCACAAGTGGTAAGTAATGTTCGAGCACAACGTTTCGCAGGTCTGGGTTTTTAATATCCGCTTTGAACGCTTTCCACGCAGGCAAGATGTCGAGTTCGACCACAGGGCCGCTGCCGTTGCGTTGCTGAGGAATCCCGTTTTCGTCAATAAAGCTCTCAGGCGTATCAACTTGTGATTCGTCTTGAACTTGTACACTCGCTGTTTCGGTTTGGTATGTATTGGTCTTGGGCATTTCGTTCCTCCTTGAACGATAGCGTGATGCTCTTAAATTTAGATCTAAGTTTGTCTGCTATTAGTGGATGATTTTCAAGATTAAAATTAAAATAATAAATAAGCGTCTACTGAGTCTGTCCTGTGACGGGCAACTGTCTGGCGTTATTGCGTTGTGGTTCCGACACAATTAAATCAATGCGGTTACTGTCCGCGACCGCCTGTCTGGTAGGTTTAGTGGGTGTCAGTTTGGTAATAAATTGGGCAAATAGATCTGGATTTACGTCTTCAAAATTGTCGGTAAGTTCAGGGCCGGTAGTGAGTAAACTGATTGGTAAGGCCGTATCTTGTAACAATGTACAGAGGTGGCCTACAGTTCGTGTTTCATCGAGTTTGGTCAATACAAAAGACGAAGGATGAATCGGTATTGGCGCTGCAAGTAGATCCTGAATGTGATGAGTGTGACAGGTTGTGGCGCAAACTAGGTGACTCCGCTGCGGCTTGATTAGCGACAGTATTCTCTCGAACCAGTTGTGCCTCGCTTTGCTCTTAATGCAAATCCCAGGTGTGTCAAACAGCACATAATCTTTATGCCGAAACTGCAGCAGGGCTTGTTGCAATGATTCGTGATCTGTGCAACTGATGCAGTCAATTCCAAGTTTCTGAAGATGGACTCGCAGCCAGTTGTGTTTTGTCGCATCACTGGTCAACATGGTCGATAAATCGATTACGGCAACCGTTCGCTCTTGTCGCAATTGTAACTGAGTCGCAAGCTTGGCAATCGTTGTGGATTTTCCGACTCCGCTGAATCCATAAAACAAAATCCGATCCGGTGTGGTTTTGTCCAATGACTGTAAACCAGATCCGGATAAGACCGCCGTTGTTTCGATGATGCGAGCCAACGCGTTGTTGATTTCCTGCTTGAGCATTTCGCCCGTCGCAAGTGGATTATTATTCAACGCCAATTGCATTAGCTCATCGATAGCTGTAACGGTTAATCCTGCATGTTGCAGACTGTCGACGATCGCAGCATTGTTTCTGCGGGGAAAATTGTCACTAGCTGTTTCACCACCGCGCGTCGTTATCGGTGTCGGTGGTCTTTCTGCAGTGGGTCGTTCACTGGTGTGTGTTTGTTGTTCGAGTTGATAAAGTTGTTCGATATACGAGGTTGCGACAACTGAAGGCGAGCCTGCATCGATTGTTTGCGAGTCTATCTGCGACGCGGGTTTGGCAAATGCTTTTACTATATCCACCGTTTCCGCTGGCGCATCAACATTCGATTTGCCCATCGCTGGAGGCAAGCGTGTCGGGATTTGCACCGCGCAAGATGCCGACACAACCACGTGTGATGGACGTCTAAACCATGGCAGCAGGCCTGAAAAGACGGTGCGAGTTTCAAGAATCATCGCTTCCGGTCCAAGTGATTCGCGCACCATTTGCAGGGCTTCTTGAATCGATCGTGCTTTAAAGGTTTGGACTGTCATTGGTTTTCAGAATACCGGTATTTTCGGTGTTTAGGAGACAAGCTGTTCATGTAGTGGTACAGGCGGCGGCATATGTGAAGTGATTGATAATTCAGGCCCTGCACGTATTTTTAGGTCATTTGGAATCTCGGCGCTTGTTAATATGGGAAGACGTAGTCTGTGCCGGCCTGCTAGTTGTTGCGCTGCAGCACGAATTGATGGGTTAACGACAACGGCCACTATTTGTGGATCTCGTCGTTCCGCTCGTTCAATTTGACGACAAAACTGGTGGCTAAATGCGGTCGATACATCGACATCTAAATCAGTGTGTGTAAATCGCATAGCGTGTTCAATAAACTGCTCGGTTTGTGGGCAGATTGAAATAAACGAGGCAGTTTCGAAAGCGGAGAACGATTGGCATATTGTACGACCGAGCCGAGCACGGATATGTTCGGTTAATATAATTGGGTGGGATTCGTGTGGGCCATGGCGAGCGATCACTTCGAAAATAGTCGGCAATGAACGAATGGATATGTTTTGCGCGAGCAACTGCTGCAAAATTTGCTGCAATTGTGCCATGCTGATCAGATTGGGGATGACTTCATCGATAATTTGTGGTGTGTGTGCATGTAATTGGTTGACTAGCTGGGTGGTGGCCTCATGGTCGAGTAAATCGGCGGCATGCTGATGTAATATATCGTCTAGGTGAATGCCGAGAACGTCGGTCGGCGTGATGGGGTGGTACCCCATGTTCAAGGCCTGTTGCTTATTCGACGTTGCAATCCACCGGGCGTTGCTGCCGTGCTCCGCGGATTCAACTTGAACGCTTAACGGAAAATCTGCACTCAAATCCCGCTCGGCATTTTCACCCTTGGTAACAATCAGCAGTCGATTCACCGCCAGCTTTCCTCTCGCGATTGAATGTCCGTGCATGCTGATTTCATATTGGTTGGCGGCCAAATCGAGATTGTCTCGAATGCGAATCTCCGGCAGAACCATGCCCTGTTGGACTGCGAATTGTTGTCGCAACTGATGGATGCGTTGTAGAATTCCGTCGCTGCCACTGCGCTGTGCTAAAGGCAATAGTCGCACACCTAAGCTGAGCAAAATAGGTTCGACTTTAAGCAATTGGCTAATATCCGTTGGTTCATTGGAAGTTGATTTCTGTTTGGGATTCTCTTCATTAGAATCTGTGGTGTTTTCCGATGATTTGTGCGACAGCACATACGCAATTCCTAGGCAGGCAGCAGCCAGGGAAAGTAATGGTAGTTTTGGCAAACTAGTAAGCGTCAAAATTGCCAAAAATGCAGCAGCAAGGACAAGTACTTGTGGTTGGTTAAACAACTGGCTCAACAGTTGGTTGGAGAGCTTGTCGGTTTGGCTGGTGCGTGTTACGAGAATCGCAGTAGCTAATGAAATTAATAGTGCCGGAACTTGGCTTACTAAACCGTCGCCGATCGTCAAATACGTAAAAACTTCGGCCGCTTCATGGATAGGCATACCCGCTTTGAATACGCCGTATGCGAGACCGACAACGATGTTGATGCCCGTGATAATAATGGCTGCGATAGCATCTCCGCGAACGAATTTGCTGGCCCCGTCCATCGCTCCGTAGAAATCCGCTTGGGCAGTCAGATCGTGACGTTGTTGTTGAGCTTTTTTGGCAGTAATGAGTCCGGCATTTAGGTCCGCATCGATCGCTTGTTGCCGCCCGAGCATGCCGTCTAGAGTAAAACGTGCGGCCACTTCACTGACGCGAGTGGCACCTTTGGTTAGGACAACAAATTGTATAACAATCAAAATCGCAAATATGACCATTCCTACGATCAAATCATTGCCGGCTACAAATTCGCCAAACACACTGATCACGCTCCCAGCCGCTTGCGTCCCTTCAGTCGCTCCGCCTGTTAGAATTAATCGCGTCGAAGCGACATTGAGAACGAGCCTACCGAGCGTGGCTGACAGTAAGATTGCTGGAAAGACACTTAGTTCAAGTGAAGTTTTAATATTCAACGTGGTGAGCAGGATAATGACGGCAAACGTGATATTACAGGCCAGAAAGACGTCAAGCAGCCAAGTTGGTACTGGGATGAGCAGCACCAAGATGGAGGCAATGATGCCTACTGGGATAATTAAGTCTTGCCAACGAATCCGTTGCATTATTTCTATACCACGCCAACGATTACCGGGAGCCTAAAACCGCGCTTACTACTATATGGGTAAGAACTGTTTGGTTTTGGCCGAAATTGAGGTGCAAGAGTACGTCAAATGCGGCGTTTTCGCAATATCAGAATAGCGGCCACCAATTACTAGGAAATGATAGCGGTAGCAGAGTTTACTCTTCTTGATAGCCGTATTTTTCCAACAGTGGCAAGCATCGCTTGGTAATTAGCCTGTGGATATCATCATCGAGCTGATGTTTGTTGGTTTTGTAGTCTTTTTGGGATTCTAGATACTCTGTTAAGGGTTCGCCAATTTGCGATTGGAAATCACCGAGTTGCAATTCACCATAAATAGTTCGGATCAATTGTTTGGGGTTCTGCACGAGATCCTCATAGCGAACGTCGATAATAGAATCCTGCTCGACTTCCAATCGTTGACGTTCAAATCCTTGGTAGAGGGTTTCCATGGTGTTCGCGATATATTCATGTAGCCATGATAAATCATAACGAGGTTTGTTAAAGCCTTGAATATAATCAAGTGACTGCCAGAGGCGGACAGTAGAGGGAAAGAGGCTGTAGGGGCTACGCGTGATGTGGATAAATCTTGCCCCAGGGAATGCCTCGGCGAGATATTTGATTCTTCCTAAATGTGGTGGTGACTTAAGTACAACTGGCTTATCCGGCGACTGATAGCTGACCAATTTGACGAAATATCGCAGGTTGTCTTGCCAAGCGGCAACTTCGTCAGCGGGGAGATTTTCGAGCGTAAGATAATCATCATCGACTAGTGGCCCGTTTGGGAAAGCCATGCGTAAATAGGGAGAGTGGTGACCCATATTGACGATTGCAAATTCGTCCTCCTGAGGCTTGGCAAAACTTGTGGCGACATTGTCTTGCGGTCGTTTGTCGGGGATCAGATATTTGTCGAATTTCAAAAAGAAACGACCGGTGATCAAACATTGATTTGGCAAAAAACATTGTAAGGTACTCGGGAATGTAAACTGCTGATCCAGTGATATTAGATCATGTAGAAACGTCGTTCCGCTTCTCCAATGCCCCACGATAAAAATTGGCGGTTCTGTCAGTTCGTGGGCATTGATCTTTGAACGATAGAAGACGTTCTGCAGTTGTGCCATGCAGCTATTGAAAACAGAAAAATATGAAATCGTAAACGCGGGAAACCAACGCGATGGATGCACCGCAAATCGATTCTTTGCGAGAAGTTTAACGTAGTCCCCAAAACGCAACCCGTGCCAGAACCGTGGTGCAGTTATTGGGTAAGAATGGTAACTTGGTTTTTTAGTTTTGGGTGATTTGCTCATGTTGGATTTGGGGATTGCAGCAGTTTAGCGATAGGTTCATATAGTTCGACGGGAAGTAATTGCTTGTTGACAGTTAGCTGAGCGAGTTGCGCGGCAAGTTGACTGTCGTGGTAAACCGTAATGTTGTGGTGCCGCGTTTGTTGAATTATATCGGTTGAATTTCCAGAATTAATGACCTTTATCACTCGAGGAAGATCCATCTTTACAGGATTGTATTGCAGCGCAACAGTAGCACCACTGGGGTTGTAAATGATAAAGTCGATTTCCCGCCATTCGCGGTCAGTCAATGTGGTGGTAGTCGCCAGATGGGTATTCTCTGCAGGAAATACCTGTCGCGGAAGTCGCTGCCCGTCAGCGCCGCGCGAGCCCTGTTGCTCGCGGTGTTCTTCTTTAAGTTCCTCCGGTGTCATTCGCAGCGATTGATTCCATTTCCAACGTTGCCAAAAAAAGTCGACACTTGCGATTGCAAAAAGAACGCTGGCGACTTGCAACACGGAACTGGTCAGAACCTGTAGACCGCCCTGCTCGACCCCTGACGCGTTACTGAATGATAATTGTGCAAGTTCTTCACGTTGAATCCACAATGCCAGCATCACAACAGCGAATATCGTCGCTGCCCGACATGCGCTGCCTAGATATTCAACCCAACGCGACCCACGTGATACCTGCCGCCACCAATGTTGAGGCGACATCCGCGTGGTATCTAGTTTCATTTTGCTAGGCAGCCAAATGAAACCGGTTTGCAGTACACTTGCCAGAATAGCTACAGACATCAAACCAATGGTCAGCGGTGCCGTTTGCCTCAATATTCGAAATCCTGTTGTGCTGACAAGTTCGGTTAATGCCGCAGAGTCGGTTTGATCTGGGTGGTTAACCAACTCAGGGCGGAATTGTAAGAGTTCCGCCCAGTGGATTTTGATTGCGTTAACGGCTGGCGGCGAGTTACTGACCAGTAGCATAGCAACGCTGAGCAAAATAACCGCGGCGACGAGCGAACGACTTTTCGGACAATTGCCTTGTTGCCGCGCTTGCTGGCGCTTTAGCGGCGTAGCGGGAATTGTCCTTGTGTCATGGTCTGATAATTCGGACATGGTTGTTACA